>JBHLNR010000295.1:0-3247 GCA_048941385.1 Promethearchaeota archaeon | reverse complement strand
AATGATATTATTTGACAGAATTCTTATAAAAGTTTCGCAATACGATTGAATTAGTAACATTACTGTTGATTTCTTCCGGAAAAAGTGACATCTTGATCACTTATTATAAAAAAAATTATTGATTTCGCAAATTCCTAATTTTAAAGAAATCACAAAACTGTCAATTTTATCCTTAAAAAAGTGACATTTCTGTTATAATAAACATACTTTGAACCTATAAGTTCCACTCTATCAATTTTAGCAACTTGAATTCTGGGGTAAAATTGATAAGAAATTGAAGATTTTAATATTTATACAATTGACACGTTATTATCTATGTAATAAAAATTTATAATTAATCATATTACATCTCTTTAAATATAAGAAAATCTAAGTTAAAATTGCATTATTAAATAAGTGGTGATTTATGTTGAAAATCGTTGTTTCGGGTCCTTTACAATCGGGAAAATCAAGTTATATAAAAGCTCTA
Source organism: Promethearchaeota archaeon (assembly GCA_048941385.1). Lineage (GTDB taxonomy): Archaea > Asgardarchaeota > Lokiarchaeia > Sigyniarchaeales > SOKP01 > Loki-b32. Next base: position 2,778 of record JBHLNR010000295.1, on the reverse strand, counting down.
GATGAGAATGCACTGAACGTGGAAGCAAAAGGGAAAGATGAAAAATATTATACAGTTGGGATGGATCTAGGGTCATTAAAATTAAATGGGTTTGATTGTTATCTATTTGGTACGCCAGGACTTCTTAGATTCTCTATAATGAGGGATATCACTATTCGAGGTTCTGATGGAGTTATTTTTATTTTTGATGCTGTTCATCCTGATAAAGATGATAGTGCAATTATGATTTTAAATTCTATAAGACAAGCTTTACCTTCAGATGTTCCTGTAGTCTTTTTAGCTAATAAACAAGATTTAGAGGGTGCTCGTCCTCCAGAAGTTATTCGTGCCCAAAACTATTTACCAGAAAATAGTAAAATATTTCCAACCAGTACTAAAACTGGATTAAACATAAGAGAATCAATAACACATTTAGTAAATGTAATATATGAGGAATATTCTTCCCTCTTACAAGTGCTTAAAACATATGAGCAGGATATTCAAGGATTAGGAGTGGAACTTAATAAAAACAGTGAAGAAATGAGAGATTTATTAAATAATCTTGAAATTAAACGATTTATCGAAATAGATAGGGTACATAAGACATATAAAGTGAAAGAAGGATTGAAATACTTAGTTTAAGTCATTGATAAAATTTTTCTACTTTATCAACTGTGGTGAAATTATTTCTATACCATATTCATTTCTTAGCTCTATTAAATTATTTCTTTGTTCATTAAGAATATCCCAGAAAAAATGTGGAACATCCTTTTCCTTCCTAAAAAAACTTTCAATGCGATCCAATTTTTCTAGAAGTTCTTTTATTCGAATGGAGAATTGTTCTATATATTCTGTTTCTGTATATTCTTTATTAAGATATTCTTTAAATAGTATTTTTAAATCTGAAAACTTCGGTAAATACCCTATGGGTGTTTTGATTGCTTCATAATCATTTTGAGTTCGGCCTTCTGCCCAAAGAACCCAACATAGTTTATCCAAAATCCCATTCAAATATTTTCCATCCTTGTTTTTAAGGAAATAATTCGTTGCAAATACCTTTGGACAAGTTACTAATTTGTTTCCAAATTCTTGATGATTTTTCAGATATTTTCCTAAACTCACAACGATGAAATCTAGATTAGCCATTGGTTGTTGGATTCGTACTCCTTCAGCACCTAAAGTTGCAGAGGTAGTTTCTGATTCAATTGAAGCCCCTATGAAAACACCATGTTCCCAATTTAAGCTTTCAAGCACAGGTGGCATAGTATCACTGTCTCGTCCTCCATAGAATATCCCTGCAATAGGAACTCCTTCTGGATTGTGTAAGTTTTCATCTGCGTTATTTAATTCTTCTATACGAATTGTATATCGCGCATTAGGGTGAGCATGAGGGATTTCTTCTCCACTGTTATCTTTTTTTCCAATAAACCAACCTCCTGAAAAATTAACACCAGTAGCAGGTGTCGATCTACCATCCCCTATCCAATAAGGTAAGTCTTTGGATACTAACACATTACTAAAAATAGTCTCTCTTGGAGTTGTTAATGCTTGAAATATAACGGGATCATCTTCAGGATTGACATCTTTAATTATGCCAAAGATTCCCCTCTCAATATTTACTGCATGGGCATAACCGTCTTTCCAAATCCTAAGATATGCAATATCATCTCCCACTATCGTTTGTCCCGGCAGCATAGCGGTGCTTGTCTTACCACAAGCGCTTGGAAATGCTCCACAAAAAAATGAAACTTGATCCTTTCCCTTTGGTCTTACACCAAGTATAAAATAATGTTCAGCTAACCAGTCTTCATTGTTAGATTTGTAAATCGCAAGTCTTAAAGCTAACTTTTTTAATCCTAAGCTGTTTCCTGCATATTGATTATTAACTGATAAGACACATCCCTCTTGTAAATCTACATAAATTCTCCTTTTATCGAGATTTTTTGTAACTGGGGGATCTCCCGTAAGTTGTCCGGAAGAATGAATGAAATAGAAGAAATCACTAGATCCATTTAATTCTTTAAATTCCTCATAACCCGCTCTATATAATAGATCTTCTGAATGAGCTACATAAAAGGAATCGGTGAGTTGAAGAGCAAGAATTGAAAATTTGGAATCTTTAGGGCCTAGGCAAAAGAAGCGGACTACGCATTCATTTCCTTCCATGCATCCATCCATGATATCGAGAATTTCTGTGAGTCCTTCTTCTCTCTCAATTGTATTTATCGCAGGAGGATGATATTCTCCTTTTGGGATTAAAACTTTAGTATTTTTCTTATCCCTTGCTTGGTCGTGATTTGACATCGATATGAATCCATCGAAGTGAATCGTATGCCCCTCAATCTCTAATTTTGCTTCCTCCCCGACCTCAATAGATCTTTGTCGACAGTATTCAATATCTTCAATTGCATCAGTTATAACTGTAACTTTTGAAGGTTTGCATAAACTTACAAATTCTTCAACGATTTTAATTACATGTTCATTATTTAACGCTTTTAATTTATCAAGGTTATTTTGATCGATAAATTCCATTATTCTTCCGGTATGCTTATTCTTAGGAATTAATATCTATTAGAATCTAAAGTGGGATAAAAAAATCATGTATTCATATTAAATTTACCTAATCCTAAATTAGAATTTGGAAAAATAAGAAAGATCTTAGTAAATAAGAAATACCATATCTAATTTCTTAATCAGCAAAGAAAAATAAAAAAAAAGAAAAACAAAAAAAATTTCTTTAAGGTCCCGCGCTACTTCCTTTAGCGCTTATAATTCGGTCAATCATTAATATGAGATTTG
>JBHLNR010000294.1:0-3254 GCA_048941385.1 Promethearchaeota archaeon | reverse complement strand
CTCACGATTATAATAAAGACCTAATAGAACAGCTGAATGAAAGGATTCTAAAGGTTATGGATGATTTATTTCTATCCAATTGGGGATTTTTGTATAAAATCTGGAAGATAGATTCTCAGATTGATTCATTTAAATTTTTAATAAGATTTTTGGCACATATAGAGAAATATGTTGAGTCTTTGAATATTTCTATTGATTTAGACACCTTTATCGCTAAAATAGGGGCATTATATATACCTTATGAGACTAAAGAGAATATAATTAGTCTTATTGGAATTCGACAGAAAACGATAGAGGAATATTACGAATTAACAAGAAAAGATGAAGATTTGCTACAACGAACCTATATTGATTTAACATTGGAATTGTTTTTCCAAGAAATGGTGTCTCTTCATTTGAATAAGGTAGATATTAAGGATGATCCCCTTGCTCTGGACAAAGAGTTTTATTATTTAGAGTTGAAAGCGCTTCTTCAAAATTACATGAAGAATACATTGTATATCCAAGAGGAGACATCTCCCTATGCTATAACAATGCTAAATCGACTTAAAATAACCTTAGGCTAGCGAATTTATCTAGATAGAAATTACATAATTTTACTAAACCTCCCTCAATTTTCATTTAGGGATAGCTGGGAGAATGTAGAACGTATTAATGGAATTTAAGATAAAGAATTAGATGAGAGAATAAAAAAAATAAAATTATTTATTATTATTGATTAAATATTCGACTAGATCTCCGTGCTAATCTTAACAGCAGCAGCAATGATGTCCTTTATATTTAAGCTTGATTACGCTACCATCACTACCTGCTAAGAATATATCACCCCTCGCATTAACTGCAATAGGAGCGGATACATCCCAGATAAGTGGATGGGTATAATATGTTGTATGAACCGTCGGGATATTGGTAGCAACGATATCGATCTTCAAATTCTTCATATTTACTTTTAAAAGTTCTCTTGATGCCGTGTCAACAATGAGCAAATTTCCATGGACATCCCAGGCGAGACCTTTAGGTTTTCCAACGTAGCCATTAAGAAAAATCTCTTTGACTCCACTTACTATATCAATCCTTGTTATCCTTCCAGCGAGTGCTTCAGCTACATATAGGGTTCCGCTCTTGAGTGCTACATCTACTGGTCCAGACAGATTACCAGCAAATACTTCGCTCAATCCGGTGAGAAGATCAACTTCTATAACTTGTCCTTCACCATATTCTGCAATGTATAACTTCATACTGGCAAAATCTACTTCCATTCCCGCAGGACTAGATACTGGGTAAGCCAGATACATCCATTCCTCAGGGACGTTTGGATTTACCATCACCACAACACCATCTATGAAATCAGCAGTAATAAGGTATTCTCCAACCCAATTTGTCATAGTCACTGGTAATGGAAACCCAGATGGAGATAACCAGGCATTAGCCCATGTTTTATGAAGATTTCCTTCTTCATCAATCCTCCGTATCATAATAGAATCACAAAGATAAATGTCATTTTCTTTCACTGCTATGCTAGCTACTGAATTAATTCCCATAGGGAAAAGCGTGGAATATTCCCCACTATCAGGATCAACTTTCCATATAGTGCAGTCATGATAACTGCTGACATAGAGGTAACCGTCTGGTCCAAAAGCAAGATTATCCACACCAGGAAGAAGCCATGTTACTACTTCTATGGAAGAGCCATCAAGACTGATTTTTTTAACTGCCCCAGTTGCTAACTCAACAGTGTAAATATAGTTATCAGGGCCAATCTTCAAAGCTACAGGTGTAACTAATCCCTCTGTCACAATAGGAGTTATAGCTCCTGTATCCATATCCATTTTAACAATCCACCAGGAACCCAGATCAGGAATAAAGAGGTTCCCACCCCTAATATCAAATCCTTCAGGTGTATGTAAGGCATTACTTATAAATCGTGGTGGATCTACTCCTTCAGGATCTAACTCCCATGTACGATTGCCCCAGAAGCATTCAGTTACGAATAAACGCCCAGTTTCTTCATCGTAGCTAATACCATTAGGGCCACTTAACCCACGAGCAATAACTTGCTTCATCCCTTGCGAATTAATCTTGTATACTTCTCCACCGATGGCGCTAGTAGCATATAAATTACCCTCATCATCGACTGTGATGTCATCGGGAGTAATTACTCCGTGATGAGGTCCTACAAACGTTTCTACACGAGGAGCATGCCGTTTATAAAGTGTAATTTTGGAAATAGTGTTAGGACTTGTTTGGCATACATAAAGAGCCCCATCTTGCCCAAATATAAGCCCATTGCAGCCTCTCAATGGCGTTGGTTCAACCAAGGTTACTTTTCTATAAGCTCTATCCAAAATGACCATTCTATTTTTCGGACGTGGCCAAGAATTAACTGAAATTGGTACTATCACGAGAGATATCACTGTTAGGCACAAAACTAATTTACTAATTTTTTTCAATTATGATTTCACCTTTCAATGAATATTTGTTTCAAATTTAAATAATTCAATTGTTTTGGATTAAATTGGGGAGACATTCTCTCCAAATATTATCTATTTGGCAGTAATATAAAAAGATTTTGATTTTTAAACTTATTTGTAAATTAATAAATTAAAAAGAAGGTGGATATGGTCATCAAAATTGATTATATATATCCAGGAGACAACAAACCTTTCAATAGATGAATTTAATTCCCCCTATGTTCTTTTAAACTGTTTTTCTTTTTTTTCGTGTGAAATACGGTAAAAAGATATTATCAATATTTATGATATATTTAAATAATAGCTTATTTTACTTCTTAAATGGACAAAAGTGTTTATAGAAATTTAAATAATTGTTAAAAAGGTTTCATAAGGTTTATATATCTGAATAATGATTTTTCGGACTTTAAAGAAGTATAAAAATGTTGTTAGAACTACTCTTGGCTTATCAATTTTCTGTTTAATTCTATTTAGCAATATTAATATATCATTTGCTGGGGATAGTGAAAATTGTTTAGTGATTCCCTTAAATTTCCAAACTTTTGAATTCTCTGATAAAACAGGGACAATAAACAATATAAGTTCTGTAGAGATAGAATTACCCTCATCAACTTGGGATATCACACACCTAGAATTGAATTTTACAAACATTGAATATTATATGCGAGAAATAATGGTTATTGAGGATAATGCAATTAAAGACGATATATTCTTAGATAAACAAAATGTGGAAGGACTGGGCGTTCAAATTGAGCTAAATGAGTCTGCAACGATTTTTGGTGT
>JBHLNR010000293.1:0-3284 GCA_048941385.1 Promethearchaeota archaeon | reverse complement strand
TTCTTCAAATGGGTAAAGAAATTTATGGAAGATTCTCAGAGATTATCTCCTGTTATAATTAAAGAAATTAAGGAACAAACTTCAAGGGACCTTCAAGAAATCCCTGCATCAACAGAGGACTTAATAGAGGAAAGCATAAAAGACTACTCGGAGCAAGTGAATCAGATAATATCAGGATTTAATAATGGTTTTGAGAAATTACAGGAAGCCGTAGGTGAAACTTATAAATCTCAATTTGAATCGTGGATTAGTGAGGTAACTCAAGGAACTCTAGTGGGAATGAATCATATTAGCAGATCATTAACTCAGTTGAAAAATACACTTTCTGATGGCCTAACGGATGTAACAAAATTCTTTAATAAGACATTTGAAGAAATTTCTGGTCTTTTTAAAAAGAATATTACTGAATATATTAATAATCGTGTTAAGGATCAGAAGGAATTGAAAAATGAAATTTCCAATATATTGAACTCAATTATAGAAGAATCGCAGTTAACAATCAAAGATCAGATTAATAACAAAGTTAACCCAGTGGAAGAAAAGATACAAGAATCATTAACAACTTTAGACATGACTTTAAAATTAAACACACAACTTTCTGCCTTGATAATGGAATTAACTACTTTAGCTTCAGATCGAGATAATGATATAAAAAATCTTACAAAAAGCATAAATGAAAATCTAGAGAAAGTTACTACCCCCTTAAAAGCACAAATTGATGGTAAACTTGAAGAACTTGATACAGAATTAAAACCAATGAATGATAGTTATTCGGAAATCAAGATTTTGCTTGAAAAGCTCCAAAAAACCATTACTGAATTTCGAAGTTTAACTTAATTTTTATTAATAGAATTGTAGACTTGCTACTTTTGAAATTTGTAATTTATATTTTGGAATATTTGTACTTAACCTTTTCAATTGGTTTAATTTAGCTATACGACTTAGAATTCTTCCTATTTTGTCTACTTTAATATCAATCCCAAATGATTCCTTAAGAACAGAGTTTATTTTGTATGAAGATAGGATTACAACACTTGAGATATTTTTTTCACAAAGTAATTCAATTGCTTTTCTTACTAGATTAATTAGGTTCTCTTTGTTTTCAACTTGAGTTTTTTTCATGCTTATGAAAAAAATAATGAATATACAATATTTATTGTTATATTAGAGTATTTTTAAAGATTTCATATGAAATTTATCATTTGACTAAATATAATTACTCTATTTTATAGATTACATTATATTTCCATTTTTATATTATAATTAGGTTTAAATTAAAAAGAAGAATTAATACATATAATGTCTTATGAGCAATCTAATTCTTCAAAAAAGTCAAAACCAAGTAAGACTGGGATTAAACAAAAAGTTAAAGGTTTTAGCTCGAAACAGAAACTCAAATTAACTAAATTTTCATCAAAAGTAAAAAGTCAGTTATCTGCTTTTTATTCTGACAGAATTATTCATCAAGAAGTCTATGTAGATGGTAAAGAACCAAAGTCATATTCCTTCCAGAGAAAGTTCTATGGATTATATGGGATATTTATTGCGTATTCCCTTTTATTGATTATAGCAATCAATTTTCCAGAAAGAGATTGGATTAATATAATGATGTTCGGTAATCCTTTTGCTTTTTCAAACACTATTGTAGCTTTTTTTCTAGTACTTTCATTTGTTTTTAGTATAGACAAAGTTAGAATCTTCATATTTGAAAAGAAATCAGCTACAAAACAGTTAATTTTATATTTGGGATTATTAACGGCACTGTATATTTTATTTTTATATTTATCCTACTCTACAAATCTCAATTTTATGACTTATTTATTAACCTTAGCAATGATTTGGTTAATACTTTTGAGTAGTCGTTTCTATATCTATTCAAGAAAATTTTCTACAAAGATAGAAGCAAGATTTATTAAAAAGTATTCCATTCCAAGATATCTCCTTGCTATAATTATTCCATTTTTTATACTCGGAGTACTCGTTGTAATTTCATTATTTTATCGGTTTTTTTTAGTAATTCTTTCCTTAGAGATTTTTGGAGACTCTGATCCAACAAGCGCAGTTAATGTATATAACTTACAGATGCGAGTAATTATGCCTTTAATATATTTTAGTTTAGTAATGACACTTGTTTTTATCATCTTTGAGTTTGTACTTACCCGAAGGCGAGCAGAAACTAAGAGAGCAGGTACTTTTGATAATTTTACTTTTTCATTAATAGTATTATTCATCTTTTTCTTTCAGATTTTTCAAATTAGTGTTTTCATGTTTCTCCAAGAAGATACTGTTACAGCCTTAAAAGCAACAGTTGGAGCCACAGGTTCAGCAGTATCATATATTTTTATATTTGAATTTACTATTTCTATGTATTTCCTATATCGAATTATTAGGAAAACTGGAAGAACGTTAGGATGGCGGATACTAATTTTCAAAAAAGATGGTTTTATTTTATTATGTTTAGCTTGTGTACTTGCTCAAACTTTATCTCGCTTTGCCTTAGCATCTCAAGTGCAAAATCAAGTAATAAGTGATGTTGGCGTAGTCTTAATGGCAGATAAATATATCATTTCAGTTCTCATGATTTTTTTCTTAGGGAGCACTATATTAATCTATTATTTAAAGCCTCATGAAACATCCATGTTTATGAGACTGCAAAAAGAAACTGTTGGTGAAATAGAAAAAAATATGGATAAAATCTATAATATAATCCGAAGTGAATATATTAGAAGAGGTGAAGCTTACCCAATTGAAATAATTGAGAGAGAACTAATCAAAGCAACACAATTATCAATAGGAAATGTTTATAATCTTCTAGAACAACTAGCAAGAAAGGATATGGATATTCTTATCACCGAAGAAAAGCAAGAACTAGGAAAGCCAGTGAGAATGATTAATTTCGTTTCTGTTACTGAACGGTTCGAGAAGAAAGGTGCTGCTAAGCAAAAAGCAAGGAGATATCTAAGTGAAAGACTTTTAGAAACTGCCTTGGAAAAAGATAGAAAAACTAGTAGGTTAAAGAGTACCGCTGAAGCCGGTGAAGCAACTAACAGTTTTATCTCATCATTATCAACTGATTTTGGTAAGAAAAAACGCGATGAAGAGTTACGTAAGGAAAAACTAAAGGAAGCAGAAATTTCCTTTAGTTCTGTTACTGAAGATTTGAAATATCAGATTTTCCAAATAATAAAAAAAGAGTATATTTATAGAATGGAAAATCCAGAGAAAAATCCTGATTTCTATGTACCTATATCTGAAATAGCCAATGAAATTGAATTAGCTACGAA
>JBHLNR010000104.1:6909-13538 GCA_048941385.1 Promethearchaeota archaeon | reverse complement strand
AATATAATTTTCTATGTAAATGATACTGTAGGTAATATAGCATCTAAAACTCTTATAGTTAGAAAAGATATTATTGCTCCAGAAATAAACATCGAAGAGCCAAATCCATTTAGTTTGTTTGGGAAAGTAGCTCCCGCTATTACCGCAGAATTCTTTGATCCGCACTTATCTGACAAATGGTATCAGCTAGACAATGGAACTATAACAACTTTGAATTATACTTGGACGGGAATTATAGCACAAAGTGTTTGGGATCAAGTAGGAAATGGAACTATTCTGATAATCTTATATGCTAATGATTCATTGGGGAACCTTGGAGTTAAATATCTACCACTTCATAAAGATATAATTGCTCCTAAAATAATTATCAATTATCCGAATCCTTATGATGTATTTGGAGACACTGCTCCAGATATCGATATTCTCTTTGATGATAATAATTTACATACTGCATGGTATAAACTAAAAAACGAAACTATTACAACTCTAAATTACACATGGACAGGAACTCTAGAACAAACCGTTTGGGATGAAATAGGAAATGGTACACTAACAATTTCCTTTTACGCAAATGATACAATGAGTAATTTTGGTTTCTCAGAGATTACAGTCATAAAAGATCTAAGTGCCCCAATTATTAGTACTATAGAGCCAGAAAATTATGCAATTTTTAGTTATAAAGCACCAGATTTTAGAATATATATTAGTGGTACTGATATCTATAATTGTTGGTATGTTTTAATCGGTGAACCATATAAACATTTCTTTACAAAAACTGATGGAGTTACCATTATAAGTATAAACCAAACCGCCTGGGATGAATTTGGAAATGGTACAGTGACTATTGAATTCTATGTCAATGATTCCGTTGGTAATATTGGTTTTACCATTATTGAATTAAGAAAGGATATTTATGCTCCAACGGTTACAATAAATCTCCCAATTTATGAAGGTTATTTGAGTGATCCCCCTGTACTCAATATAACTTATTTTGATCTAAATCCAGATAGTCTTTGGTATGAAATTGGGTCATATTATGGTAGCTTGGCGAAAAACATTGAACAAAGCATTGATCCTATAATATGGGACAGCTTGGAGCAAGGTAAACATCAACTTTTTATATTTGCAAATGATACTGCTGGAAATGTTAATGATACTTATGTGTACACTGTTTACAAAGACACATTAGCTCCAATAATCATTATAAATTCACCTTTAGATGAATCAACAAGCAATTCACCTCCAATATTTAATATTACTTGCTTTGATCCAAATTTTGATACTCTTTGGTATAGAAAGGGTATTTCAAACATTGTTTTAGTGAATCAAACTGATCAAACTCTTGATTGGGGAATATGGAATGATCTACCAGAAGGAACATATAATATTTATATTTATGCGAATGATACTTTTGGTCATCTTAATGACATCCATGTATTAACTCTTTATAAAGACACAAAGGCACCTAACATTACAATTAACTTACCTAATAATAATACATATTATAATAATCCACCTACTTTCTTTATAACAGCATCAGATCCAAATATAGATACTCTCTGGTATAAAGTTGGAAATTCTGAGATAGAATTAACTACGAATTTTCAAGATTTTGATACTTTTATATGGAATAGTTTAGATCAAGGCAAATTTCAAGTTGAACTTTTTGCTAATGATACTTTTGGGCATATAAATTCAGAATTTTCATTGACATTATATAAAGATACCTTAGCACCAAAAGTTGTAATTAATTCTCCTTTAAACCAATCCTTTTGGAATAGTAGACCAATTTTAAATATATCTGCTATTGATCCAAATTTGGAAAGTATTTATATTTTTGTTGGTGAAACATATTCATTTTTAACTAATAATACAGAGACTTTTCTTCCACTCTTTATGTGGCAAAATTTAGAAGAAGGAGAATTTAAACTTCATGTTTTTGCTAGAGATTCCTTTGATCAGATAAATGATTCTTTTACTTTAACCTTATTTAAAGATACTACACCCCCAACCATCACTGTGGCTAATCCAATTGCGAATGCTCTATTTGCGAATGATGCTCCAGATTTTAATATCACTGTTAGTAAATTTAATCTTCAAGATATTTGGTATATTTTGCTTGGTAATCCTAAAAAATATATGTTGAGTGAAACTACTGGAACAATAAACCAAATAGCTTGGGAAAGTTTTGGAGATGGTTTAGTCACCATTAGATTTTATGCAAATGATACTACGGGCAACATCAAAACAGAGGATGTTATTGTCAGAAAGGATATAACTGCACCTAAAATAAAGATAAATCAGCCAATTAATGGACAAGTTTTCGACTTACCCCCAACCATAAACGTATCGATTTCTGATGATAACCTGGATAAAATCTGGTATAGAATAGGAACAATGTCTTCAAGTCTTAGCAACAATATTGAAAAAGAATTAGATAATTTTATTTGGGAGACTATAGCGCAAGGTGTATTCTACTTATATATTTCTGCAAATGATTCAATTGGCAACATTAATGATTCCTATTATTTGACTTTATATAAAGATACTTTAACTCCTAATATCATTATTAATTCACCTTATCAAAACCAAGAAGTTGGAGAACTAGCACCTCAATATAATCTTACAATAATTGAGGATAATTTGGCTTATCGTTGGTATACTTTAGATGGAGGCTTAACAAATATAACATTCACTACTAATTTTGGACAGATCGATCAACAGATTTGGGATGAAATTTGGGAGACGCATAATGATGGTGACCTAATTACAATTAGATTTTATGCTAAAGATACCTTAGATCATCTTGGATATGAAGATGTTGATATAAAACTAAGAAGAACCCATGAGGTGTTTAAAATAAAGAATCCTATAGGAATCACAACTTCTGGAACAATAGGAGGAATTTTAGGAATTATTACAATTGGTGCAAACAAAACTAAAAAATTTAAAAGAATGAATAAAAAACAGAAGAAGAAGATTAACACAATATTATATCTCTCATTGCTTTTATCAGGTTTATTTCTGCTAACTTCTTTATTTTAATCTAAATAGAACGAGATTTGGATTAAAATACTTTTATGGAAATTGATAATTTTAGATCACTTTGATCAGTGAAGATAAAAGTTTTATATTTCATTATCATAAAAGATTATTGTCGAAACCTTGATAAAATTTTGAGCAGATTTCCAATTAACTTTCTTTGAAATGAAATTCTTGAATAAATTGAATCTTCAAAAAAAAAATAGGATTGTTTCTTGTTATATAATTTTAGTTATCTTTTTTTCTTTGTTCTGTAGTTTTAATGCAAATCAGAAGTTTAATTTTAATCCTTTTCCAGATTTTTTAGGAGAGTTAAGAAGCAGTGAAAATTACTCATTACAAGATGGAGATAATTGGTGGAATATTTCTTATCAATTTAGAACACCCATAAGTATAACTAATAGAGATAGATATCCAGTTCCAATAGGTTATTCAATAAATGTTTCCGTTAATACGATTAATTTAATTTCTACTGGACGATTAAGAGCTGATGGAAATGATCTTCGTATCGTATGGTATAATTCATCTAATGATAGTTGGCTAGAACTTGATCGAATAAATGAGACAAAATTCAACCGCATTGATACTCAAATCTGGTTTAAAACACAATCTTTAATCTATCCTGGTGAAATTGACAGTAGTTATTATATTTACTATGGTTATGAGGATGCCAACAAACCGCCAGCTGATAAAAATAAGATTTATGATTTTTGTGATAATTTTACTCAACCTGATGGACCTGCTGAAGGTTGGACTATTACAAGTGGTTCTTCTTGGACGGTCATAAATAATGAATATAGAGAAAATGAGGGAATAGCTAACAGAAGAACTATACTAAATTCATATACAATGGAAAATATTTCATTTGAAGTTCGCCTTAAAAGTAGTGGTGGGACTGATATTGGTTTGGGGATAATATTTCGGTATTTAGATTACAATAATTTTTATGGAATTGCTCTAGGTGGTTGGGAACATGAAGTTGGATTTGGTAAATGGGTAGATGGAGGTATAAGTCAAGTTGCCGTAACTTCTGATGACGAAAGTGTATTGATTTATGATCGATGGTATGATTTTAAACTAGAAGCTTTAGGTTCTCAATATTTGATTTATTTAGATGGAATATTAAAAATTAATACAACTGATATTGATCATCTTAATACTGGTCAGATTGGATTAATAACTTGGACAACTAGTTCTACATCATTTTTTGATGATATTAAGATTAAATTAATAGTAGCTAAACCACCTATTCTAACTATTGGAATGGAGGAGGCCAAACCAATTATGAATAATTGGTGGAACAAATCTTATAAGTTTCGAATTTCCATTAATATAATCAATAGAGATACCTTACCTCTTCCCAAAGGTTATTCGATTAACTTAACATTAAATACATTTAATTTAATTTCTATAGGACGATTAAGAGCAGATGGGAAGGATCTTCGTGTTGTATGGTATAATTCATCGAATGATAATTGGTTAGAGCTTGATCGAATAAATGAGACAGAATTCAATAGTGTTAATACTCAAATCTGGTTTAAAACACAAATGCCAATTAATCCCATGACTGAGGATTCTAATTATTTCCTTTACTATGGTAATGAGAATGCTAATAATCCTCCTGCTAATAAAAGTAAAATTTATGATTTTTATGATGATTTTACCCAACCTGATGGACCTGCTGAAAATTGGACTATTACGAGTGGTTCTTCTTGGACTGTTATAAATAATGAATATAGAGAAGATGAGGGAATAACTAACAGAAGAACCATATTGAATTCTTACACAGTGGAAAATGCTTCAATAGAAGTTAACCTTAAAAGCAGTGGGGGAACAGATATAGGTTTAGGAATGTTATTTCGTTATTTAAATAACGATAATCTTTATGCTATTGCTTTAGGCGGTTGGCAGCGGGAAGTTGGATTTGGTAAATGGGTAAACGGAAATCTGATACAAATTGCTATTACTTTAACTGGTGAAAATGCATTAATTTATGATAATTGGTATACTCTTAAGGTGGACGTCTTAGGTTCTCAATATTTAATATATTTGGATGGTACTTTAAAAATTAATACAACTGATGCAGATCATCTTAATCCTGGGCAAATTGGGTTCATAACTTATACAGCTAGTTCCACATCCTATTTTGATAATCTAAAGATTAAGTTATTGGTGTCTGAAGCGCCTAGTATAGTTCTTGGCATTGAAGAAGCTCATCCAATTTCAACAGATAATTGGTGGGATATTTCATATATCTATCGAAAACCTATTTATATAATTAATAACTACTCAAGTTCCATTCCAAAAGGATATTCAATAAATTTTTCAATAAATACAATAAAATTAATTTCAATTGGAAAGCTACGAGCTGATGGAAAAGATCTTCGTATCGTATGGTATAATTCATCTAATGATAGTTGGTTAGAACTTGATCGAATAAATGAGACAGATTTTTACTCGAATAATACTCAAATTTGGTTTAAAACCCAAAAATCTATTTATCCTAAAACTATAGATTCTAATTATTTTTTTTATTATGGTTATGAGGATGCTGAGGACCCCCCAATGAATAAAAGTAAAGTCTATGACTATTTTGATGATTTTACTCAACCTGATGGACCTGCTGAAGGTTGGATTAATACAAAGGGGTCATTTTGGACTGTTATAAATGATGAATATCGAGAAAATGAATATATTGTTGATCGAAGAAGTATATTAAACCTATATAACGTAGAAAATGCTTCAATAGAAGTAAATCTTAAGAGTTCAGGAGGAAATTTTGGAGCTGGGGTAATGTTCCGATATATTGATGAAAATAATTTTTATACCGCTGGAATAGGATATTGGGAGTATGAAGTAGCAATTGGTAAGTGGTATAATAACGAACCATCAATTCTTTATAATACAACTGCTGGAGAGAGCGTCCTAATTGATAATCAATGGTATAACTTAAGAATTAAAGTCCTAGGTTCTCGTTATTTAGTATATCTTGATGGAGAGTTGAAAAATATTATAATAGATACCACTCATATTTCTATGGGGAAAATTGGGTTTATGACATGGACGACGAGTGCAGCATCATATTTTGATAATTTAAAGATTAAATTATTAGTTTCGAATCCTCCAGTTTTAACAATTGGAAATGAAGAAACTTATAGACCTCAATTCAACTATATTACGGAATTTTTGGATCCTTTGGAATTGGGTAATACTGAAATTATTACTGTTAACATCACAGATCTTGCTGGTATTCAACAGACATTGATAGAAATAGATGGATTCATTCATCCTATGAGTTATATTGGAATGAATTTATGGCAATATGATTCTTGGATTCCATTAGATATAGGTAATCATATTTATAAAATATATAGTCAAAATGTCAACTTAAAGTGGAGCTCTATTATAGGTTTTATTACAGTTATAGATACTACACCCCCTTCATACTCGAATTTAGTTGAAAGTGCTGATCCGTTAGAATTAGGTGCTACTGAGGTAGTTAGGATAAAGGTATATGATCTTTCGGGAGTTAATCAAGTTCTCATTGAAATTGAAGGGGTCAATTATTCGATGACTAATATTGGAGG
>JBHLNR010000104.1:0-6809 GCA_048941385.1 Promethearchaeota archaeon | reverse complement strand
AATCAAGTTCTCATTGAAATTGAAGGGGTCAATTATTCGATGACTAATATTGGAGGGGATACATGGCAATATGATGCCTGGACTCCAGTGAGTACAGGAATTCATCAATATACCATCTATATAGAGGATATAAATGACAATTGGAACTCGGTTACTGATTCCATTGAAGTAGTAGACAATGCTCCTCCTTCATATTCAGATTTGGATGAAAGTGCTGATCCATTAGAATTAGGTGCTACTGAGGTAATAAGGATAAACGTATATGATCTTTCGGGAGTTAATCAAGTTCTCATTGAAATTGAAGGGGTCAATTATTCGATGACTAATATTGGAGGGGATACATGGCAATATGATGCTTGGACTCCAGTGAGTACAGGGACCTATCCTTATACCATCTATATAGAGGATATAAATAACAATTGGAACTCGGTTACTGATTCTATTGAAGTAGTAGACAATGTTCCTCCTTCATATTCAGATTTGGATGAAAGCGCTGATCCATTAGAATTAGGAGCTACTGAGATAATTAGTATTAGTGTATATGATAGTAGTGGAATCAATCAAGTTCTCATTGAAATTGAAGGGGTCAATTATTCGATGACTAATATAGGAGGAGATACATGGCAATATGATGCTTGGACTCCAGTGAGTACAGGGACATATCCTTATACCATTTATATGGAGGATATTGACGGCAATTGGAACTCGGTTACTGATTCTATTGAAGTAGTAGACAATGTTCCTCCTTTATATTCAGATTTGGATGAAAGTGCTGATCCATTAGAATTAGGAGCTACTGAGGTAATAAGGATAAACGTATATGATCTTTCGGGAGTTAATCAAGTTCTCATTGAAATTGAAGGGGTCAATTATTCGATGACTAATATTGGAGGGGATACATGGCAATATGATGCTTGGACTCCAGTGAGTACAGGGACCTATCCTTATAGCATCTATATGGAGGATATGAATAGCAATTGGAACTCATTTATTGATTCAATTGAAGTAATAGATAATTTTCCTCCAGAAATTATGATATATGAACCAAATCCATATGATCAATTTGGGATCACGGCTCCTGAAATAAATATCGAATTTATTGATAATAATCTAGATTCCACATGGTATCAAATGATTGGAATTATTTCTACTGGAAACTATAGTTGGACTGGCATTATAGACCAGAATTTATGGAATCTATTTGACTCTGGACGAGTTACAATTAGATTTTACGCTAATGACTCAATGGGAAATTTAGGTACTGCTTCAATAACAGTTAATAAAGACATAACTGCCCCCGATATTTTGATTATAGAACCTACTCCATATGATTTATTTGGAAAAAAAATACCCTATGTAGATATTGAGGTAGAGGATCAGAACTTAGATACTATTTGGTATAAATTATTTAACAGCACTCAATCGCTTATTGATTATAGTTGGACAGGTTCTATTAAACAATCTATATGGGATGAATTTAATTCAGGTATATTAATAATAAGATTTCACGCTAATGATACATTAGGAAATACCAGATTCTTGGATATTACTATTATAAAAGACATAACTCCTCCAGATCTTATATTCTATAAACCAAATCAGTATGATATGTTTGGAGTAAATCCTCCTATTTTGGATCTTCTTATATACGATGATAATCTGGATGATGTTTGGTATCAATTATCAAATGAATTAATATCTACAAAAAATTATACTTGGTACGGAATTATCTCTGAGGAGGTGTGGGGAGAGATAGGAAATGGTACGGTCAAAATTTCATTTTATGCAAATGATACACTCTCAAATCTTGCAACCAAATCATTATTCATTAGAAAAGATATTATTGCACCGTCCATTTTTATTACTTATCCATCAAACTATTCATTATTTGGTAATTCTCCTCCAAATATCGTTATTAATCTGGATGAGCCGAACTTAGATTATATATGGTATCAAATTAGTAATGGAACTACAACGACAGGAAATTACTCATGGATAAGTACAATAGAACAAATTATATGGGACGAGGTAGGGAATGGAACAATCTCCATATTTTTGTATTCAAATGATACTGTTGGTAATTTTGGTTCTATTGTTTTGACGATAAGAAAAGACATTATTGCACCTAAAATAGTAATAGAAAAACCAGAACCATATAATATATTTGGAGACGCACCACCTATTATTAATGTTGAGTTTTATGATCCTCATTTATCCAATATTTGGTATCAGTTAAGAAACGGGACATTAATCACGATTTATCATGTATGGACGGGAATAATAGAGCAAAGTATTTGGGACCAATTTGGAAATGGGAGTGTTGTAATTATAATTTATGCCAACGATTCCTTGGGGAATCTTGGAATTGGATCCTTAAGAATTCATAAAGATATCATAGCTCCTAAAATACTTATTGAATATCCTTTTCCTTATGACATATTCGGAGAATCTGCTCCAGATCTTAGTATATTCATTGATGATAAGAATTTAAATACAACCTGGTATCAAATGAAAAATGAAAGTTTAATCACTCTGAATTATACATGGACAGGAACATTAGAACAAAATGTCTGGGATGAAATGGGAAATGGTACCGTGAAAATCATTTTTTATGCTAATGATTTAGTCGGTAATCTTGGTTATGCAGAAATTACCATCCTAAAAGATCTTAGCGCTCCAATTATTAGTATTATAGAACCTGAAAATTTTGAAATTTTCGGAATAAATTCACCTGAATTTAGGATTTACATTAGTGGTAGTGATATCCATAATAGTTGGTATATTTTAAGTGAAAATAAGTATTTTTTCACAAAATCTGATGGAATTACTATTATTAGAATAAATCAAACGAAATGGGACGAATTTGGAAATGGAACAGTAATTATAGAATTCTATGTAAATGACTCTGTTGGTAATATTGGACTAGATATCATCAAACTAAGAAAAGATATTTTTGCCCCAAAGGTTAAAGTAAATATCCCACTCTATGAAAGCTACTATAATTATCCTCCGACACTGAGTATCTCGTTTTTTGATCCTAATTATGACGCACTTTGGTATAGAATAGGAAATAGGAATATTGCCTTAATAAATCATACAGAACAAACAATTGATCCTTTAATATGGAATAATTTAGAACAAGGCCAGTTTCAAATTTATATTTTTGCTAATGATACTGCCGGAAATATTAATAATACTTATAGTTACACACTATATAAGGACACAATTGCACCGTTAATCAATGTAAAATTACCAATAAATAATAGCTATAGTAATATTCCCCCAACATTGAATATTACATGTTTTGATCCAAATTTCGATACTCTATGGTACAGAATTGGTAATTCCAATGTTTTACTTAGTAATAATACTATTCAAACCCTTGATTGGGAAATTTGGGATAATTTAACTGATGGATTATATCAATTATTTGTATATGCAAATGATACCTTCGGGCATCTTAATGATCTTTTCATATTAAACTTATACAAAGATACAAGTGCGCCAGAAATTACTATTTATTCTCCAAATAATAGCACATTCCATAATCAACCTCCAATTATACATATTTATGCTGTTGATCCAAATCTGCACACCTTATGGTATGAGATAGGAGACTTTACAGGAGTTTTACAGAATCATATAGGACAAGAATTAGATCAATCAATATGGAAAAATCTGCCACAAGGAAGATTCCAATTATTTATTTATGCTAATGATAGTTTTGGTGATTTAAATAATACTCTTAGCTTAATATTATATAAAGATACATTAGCTCCAAGAGTTTTAATAAATTTACCTAATAATCAAACTTATTGGGATTCGAGACCAAGTATAAATGTAACTGTTTATGATCCTAATCTAGATAAAATATGGTATAAAATAGGAACAGAATATGTATGGCTTGAAAATAATACTGAAACTCTTATATCGGACGATATTTGGTCTAATTTACAGGAAGGAAAATTTGTTGTTGAAATATATGCTAATGATTATTTTGGTCAAATTAATAATACATACAAATTAATTTTATACAAAGATACATTAGCACCAGAGATTACTATTTATTATCCATATTCACCCTACTTTGGTGGCATTAATGCTCCAAACTATGAGTTATCTATAACTGAAGCAAATTTAGATAAAGTATGGTATATTTTAGTAGGTTATTCAGAAATTTTTACACTTTCAGATTTTAGTGGAACGATTGACCAAACAGCCTGGAACGATTTTGGAAATGGAACTGTTATAATCAGATTTTATGCAAATGATACTTTAGGTAAAATTGGAATAAAGGAACTAAATTTTAGAAAGGATGTATACACACCAATAGTTAAAATAAATCTACCAATTAATAAAACAGTTTGGGATTTTTCTCCGATTATAAGTGTGTCTGTTTCTGATCCAAATTTGGATAGTATATGGTTTAAGATAGGAACAATATTTTCCAATCTTAATAATCATATTGAACAACAAATAAATTATATAATATGGGAGAATTTACCTCAAGGAGAATTCCAGCTTTATATCTATGCTAATGATTCAGCTGGAAATACTAACGATTCCTATTATTTAATATTATATAAAGACACATTAGCTCCAAATATTTTTATAAAGTTACCAGTTAATTACCAAGAAATTGGAGAGACTGCTCCTTATTTTGATATAATAATCACAGATGATAACTTAGACTCTTATTGGTATACTTTAGACAATGGACTTACAAATATTACCATTAGTACCAATATTGAACAAATTGATCAAGAAATATGGGATAAAGCCTGGAATTCTTGTTCTAATGGTGATTTGATTACAATTAGATTTTACGCTAATGATACTCTAACCCACATTGGATTTGAAGAAGTAATAATTATAGTAAAAAAACCAATTACTCGATTTGAATTAAATAGGTTAACAAGCTTAATATTCACTGGAACTTTAGGAGTTGTTTTAGGCATAACAACAATCACCATAAATACTAATAAAAAATTTAAAAGGATGGAAAAAGAGCAACAAAGGAAGGTTAACATAATATTTTATCTTGCTTTAACCCTAATAAGCCTATTATTATTATCTTTTTTCATTTAAAACAAGTTCAAATATAACTTTTTATTAATAAATTTATTAAATAAGAACATTCGATTTAGGACTCTCTTTAATTAATATAATTTAATTCATTAGATATAAAAAAAAAAAAAGAGGTATTATGATAGACCGATGATCGAGGTTAATCCTCCAAAGGTCAAGGTCGATCACACAGCAAACTTGAGAGTATATTTAAAAACTATATCTCATTCAACTGGCGATGAAATTTTTTAATCGGGAGTTGGGGACTCCAGAAACATACAAAAGTATGCCCATATTATCTGAAATTCTTGCTCTTCATCATCACATCCCTTCCAGGTCATATAGAACTTTAATGTGACATATTTATCAAGATCTTGTGGGAGTGGATCCCAACAACTTGCAAATAATCCATCACCATATACAGTAGGTACATGGTTACTATCTAACATGATTGGATCAACAACCATATCAAAAGTTATATCCCATTGCATAACTTGTAAAGCTCCACAAGTGTCAAATGGGAGATCGGCAGGAACATCAATTGCAGTAGGTCCAGCTCCTAAAATAGTAATCTCTCCAACATATTTATCCCACCATGGATCATCTGACTTACCTTGATATACTTTTACTTTGCCTTCTTCAAATGTATAACCACCATGTGTATAAATAGTGGCATACCAAGTATCAACATCTATTTGGTTTATGCATAGAGGTAAGGTATCAGGAATATTATGATCAGCTATATAAATAACACCTGAGGATGTGTCGATGCCGCTTTTCTGAGCTTTCTCAGCTATAGGTAGGAAACCTACTTCCGTGAGAATATTATTCTCCACAATGTTATTTTCCCTATTTGTTAGCAATAACCCACCATTCGGAGGAGGGTTATTGTTGGGAAAAGCATTGTGGTCCCAATCCCCCAATGCATAAGCCAAGAAAATAGATATCAACGATATTATTAGAATCCCAGCGATAACGATTAAATATCTCTTATTGCTGTTGTCTATTTTCATTGACTTTCATCTTTTACTTTTCTATCATCACCTTTGAATTTCTTTTTTAAAATTCTTTTGCGACTCGAAAGTCACATTATATATTTGGATAAATATAAATTTAAATTTTTTGATAGAAGTATTTCTAGTTAAATAAAAAATTAATAAAATAAGACAAAAATTAGAAAAATAAGTTTATTGGTATTTATTTAATAAATTAGTTTTGAAAATTTTAGAAAAAACTTCTTTACTATCTCCCTCGAAACCAATTAAATCAGCAAATAAGCTATTATTAATAATTCTAAAATTTTCTCGATTTACAATTTTGATATCTTCAGGTATAGCAAAAGAGCGCTGATCTTGGAATGTTGACGGCCAAATTATTCCTACTATTAAAATAATTATGTTTGGATTTTTATTTTTTTGACAGATATCAACAATTGAATTGTATGATAAATCACTGGTATAAACGAACTGTAGCGCTGTTATGTGAGATAAGTTATCTGGATATAACCCTAGCTCTCGAATTAATTCTAATCCATTTTTTGGATTTGTTAATCGGTGTTGCAAAAACTTTGTATCATTTAATATCCAACCATTAAGTGCTTTTTGACCATTATAGTATACTTGAGGATATTGGTAATATTTAATTCTTATACTATCAAAATATTTCGTTAAGAATCCATCAATCATAAATGTAATATAGGAATCTACTTGTTCTTGAGCTCGGAAAGCTTTTGATTTCATGTT
>JBHLNR010000103.1:0-13609 GCA_048941385.1 Promethearchaeota archaeon | reverse complement strand
GGGCCCCAGTAAAAAATTATTTAATCATATTTAAATAAATTTATTAAAATTTTAACATAATCAACTTTTTCTTAAATAATTCTTGATTAATTTTTTCCAATGGAAATTATGGAGTTTATAAAAGAATATAATATTGTCTGTAAAATTGCTTTCTTCATTTTGATTTTGGAATGTAATAGAACTCATTTATTCCTTTTTGGTATTCATCCTTTGTACTTCCTATTTTGTTTACTCGAGGTCTTTTAGTTATAGAATCTCTTCTGAAAGTAATTCCCATGATCTTTAGAAACAAATTAAATCCATCTCTCAAACCCTGAGGTGCTGTAGCATTACCCTCAAGCCCAGGAACACCATCAAATACTAAGATTGAATCAGCAATAAAATCTTGTGTTATAATATCATGCTCCACTACAAATCCTGCTCTTTTCAATTCCTCAATAGATTTTCTTAACAACTGAGCAACCTGTAATCTCATTTCGACATCTAAAAAGGCTGAAGGCTCATCTAAAAGATATATGTCTGCTTCAGTTGATAAACATTTTGCTATCGCTACTCTCTGTAATTCTCCACCACTTAATTCTGAAATATTACGCTCCCTAATATTTTCTAAATTTAAACTATTTACTAACCTCTTTTTAAAAGATTGACTAAGATGAGGGGCCATTCTTATTTGAGTAATAAGATCAGAAACTAATTTATCTTCCTCCATTTTTATATATTGAGGTTTAACCGATACCTTTAATTTTTCATTATTACCCATTAAACCCTTTTTTTCAGTGTTAACCATATTTGCTAATGAATTTATAAATGTTGTCTTTCCTATTCCATTTGGGCCTAAAATCCCTATAATTTCCCCAGAGTGAATTTCACTTCCAGAAGTGGATAATTTAAAGCTCCCTAAAGAAACATGAATATCATCATAAGAAAAAATGATATCACCTGAGCTAAAAAGAGATTCTTGCGGGGGACGCTCATGAAAAATAATTGACTCTTCTCTAAATCTTACATTTTCATCTTTAATATATCCATTTAAATAAATATTTATACCAACTCTTACTCCTTGAGGATGAGATATAATACCATATACTCCAGGTTCACCATATAAAATTGAAACATAATCACTAAGATAATCTAATATTGCTAAATCATGTTCAACAACTATTATTGTTTTATTATCAGTTGATAATTTTCTTATTAATTTCGCCATATTAATCCTTTCACTAACATCCAAATATGAACTTGGTTCATCAAACAAATAAACATCTCCATCCTTAAGATAAGCAGCAGCAATAGCCACTCTTTGGAGTTCACCCCCAGATAATACTGAAATATCTCTTTCTAAGATTTTTGTTAGATTTAGATTCTCAGTTATTTGATTTAGCTTATTTGATTCATCATTTTTACTTAATAAATCAATTACTCTTCCAGATACATATTTTGGGATTATAGTTATATTTTGAGGTTTATAAACAATTTTTAATTCATCTTTTTTGAGATCTAAAAAGTATTGATGCAATTCTGAACCTTTAAAATGATCAATTATTTGTGACCAATCAGGGGTATTTTCACCAAATCTACCAAGATTTAATTTAAGTTCATTTGATAATATCTTTAACATGGTACTTTTCCCAATTCCATTTTGACCAATTAATCCTAAAACCTTTCCCTTTTTAGGGATGGCCATTCGAAAAAGAGAAAATTGATCTGGTCCGTAACGATATGAGATTTGATTTTCTAATGGATCAGGTAAATTAACTATATTTATAGCCTTAAATGGGCACTTTTTAATACAAATACCCTCACCGGAACAAAGGCTTTCTGTTATTATCACAAATTTCTCATCAGGGCTTAAAACTATGGTTTGGTCTCCTGTTCTCACCCTTGGGCAATATTTTATACAAGGTTTTTCTCCATAAGGGCTACATTTATTAGGCTTACAAAAATCCTTATTTAAAACAGCAATTCTCATTAATTAAATCACTAATATTAAAAATCAAAAATAGTTTTATAAATTAATTATATTAAAAGATACTGAATTTCAAGTATGATTCTCTATCTCTATGTATTTAAAGAAAGCTAATTCTTTTTTCTTCTGAAAAATTTTCTTTTTTTCTTTTCTTTTAATTTCTTATAACATATAGAACAATAGGTATGAGCTTCAGAGATCATTTCCCCGCAATTCTTACAATGTTTATGTGGATCGATATAAGGTTCTACCTTTTTTTTATATCTTTCGAATTTACTCAAAGTTTTTCTCCTGTAGTTTTAAGTATAAAATATCCAATAGATTATAATTTTTTCACTCCATCTACAGATTATATTCACCCTCGATCACTATTAATACTATCTAGAAATCTCCTTCTACCACCTCTAAAGGAATTTTTAAATTGATTCTTGATAGACCTTGGATGATGATATCTGGTTTTAACCTAGAAAAAAAAATTTTAATTCCATTTAACAAAGCTATGACCTAAACTATGCTTTAACAAAATTAATAATAATGGGAAAAAAGTTAAGTTTTTTATAATTAGGATAACCCAAAATCAGAATTTATTTACTTTAATAATTTGGATGATTGAATTTTGAGCCAATTTAAGTCCTGATCCTGTTAATAAATCATTCATTATAAATCATTTAAGTTTTTATAATTATAAACAAAAAATTTAATGTATGAACAGAAAGGGTAAATTTCAGTTATTATCATATGTGATTGATGAAAATTTAATATATTATAAGAGTTTGAATAAAAACAAAAAAATTGTAGCTTTTGCTATGTTCGAAACTACAAGTATTCACTTACTCGAAATTATTTCAACCTTAAACCAGTTTCTAAAAAAAAGACTTATCGAATATTACACCATTCAATTGAACACACTGGAGATCGACAAAAAAATATTCATCTTAAATTTTGAAGAGAATAGAAGAGATTCGATAGTAAAGATTTTTCATGAGGTTGAGAAAGATTTAGTTGAAAAAAATTATCACCTTAAATTTTTCAAGAATTCCAAACTAGAATGGAAATTTTTAGAACCAATTCTCAAGAAATCGAGTTCTAGGGTTTCTCTCATGAGACAGAGCAATTCAATATTATTCCAAAACAGTAGTGACTCGTTTTTATTGAATATTTATAGCGTTAATTTGGATTACCTTGACAGCCTTGAGTCTTTTATTAAAAGTTTTTTAAACATAGTTAATAGTTTTAGCAGAAATGGTTATTTAATTTTTAATTTTAGGATAGATAATAATAATGAAATTATAATTCATCCTTTTTTTGCTGAGAAATGTAAAATGGATGATGAACCGTTTAATACAGAAAATCGCATTAATAATTTCTTCAATTATAGTATATTAAAAAAACAAGTTATAAAGATTAAACAAATCTTTAATCTCTTATGGAGATTGGGGCTGTTTGACAATCATTTATCTATGAATTATTTCGACAAATTGTTTATAGAAAAGAATCAAGATAAAATAACAAATCTATTAAAGTTTAATAAAGGCTTTGAACAAAGGTTAACAATAAATCAAATAAAGTATATGAGGCTAGGGAAAAACCTATTGTTAATTGAGGATAAATTTCTATTTATATGTCTACCAGAATTAAAATCAAAATATATCTATAAAATAATTGAAAAATATTACTCAAAATACGTCATCTACATTACGATTTTGGATGAAAAGGGAATTAATAAATTACGAGAAATTCCAGAATTCCAATCTTTATATAATTTAAAGATTTTAAATTCAAAACAGATATTAGAATTTAATTTTGATGTATTTAGAAATAATAAATAATTAGAATATCCCTAATTCTATAGCAATATCTTGAGCTGAATTATCTGGATGAAGTTTAATGAATGCTTTTTTTTCTCCTTTAGGTGTTATCATTGTATTGACTTTTATTACTTTTACATTATGGATCTTTTCAATTGCTCTTTTAATTTGATTTTTATTCGCTAACCGGTCAACTATAAATACCAATTTATTTTCCCTTTCTATTAAATCAAATGTTTTTTCAGTAATTAAGGGTCTTTTAATTATTGTATAGAATTTCTCCACGTGAAATTACACCTCAAAATTATTTAATTCATTTAAAGCAGATTGTGACCATAAAATTAACCTACCTGAAACACCACCCGGTGCTAAATTATTAATAGAGAGATTTTCAAACTTAATAATATCTGTTCCTGGAATGTTTCTTGAGGCTTTTACAATTCCAAAGTCTTCTTTTATTATAATAAGTATCCCTTTTCTAGTTTTATATTTTCGACCCCTTGCTTTACCCTTTCCACTTCTTACCTTTTTACTTTTTTTTATTTTAAATAATTCCTTTTCAAGTCCCAAATTACTTAGAATCGAGTACATATTCTCTGTTTTTTTTATTGTCTGAATTTTGTCATCAATAACTAGGGGTAATTCTGTGATATTATCGAGATTATAACCTCGCTTTAAGACCCAATTTTTATCACCAGAAGCAGCAATTGCTGAAATAATCGCCAATTTTTTGGTTTTTTTATTGATTTTTTTTGTTATAACTTTCTCAGATTTGGTTGGGTGAGTACGGCGGCCCCCTTTAGCATAAGGAACCCTCCCTACATTTCTCGCAGTTGGGAAACCTGATCCTTTTCTTCTAGGTGCCCTAGACATTCCATAACCAGTACCCCATCCTTCTGAAATATTCTTTAAACCAGCATTGATATCTCTCCCTTGGGGCTGTTTACTTCTACTCTGAGAGACATTATTGGACATTTGGATTAGATCTTGTCTAGGTTTGATACTAAAGATTACTGGTTTATCAATCATTCCTTTTTTTTTTCCATCTAAATCATAAACATTAATCTTTTCCATCTAGACGCCCTCCTTCAAATTTTATTTTCTCTGGTGGCTCTCTCGGCTTATAAATGTTATATCCGGAGATTTAACTAAGTAAGATGCTATTGGTCTAATTGTTTTTCTAATTCTTATTAATCTTTTCTTAGGACCGGGTATAGATCCTAAAACTAAAATATAATCACCTTGAATTTTACCATATCGAATATAACCTCCTTTGGGATTAATTTCCTCCTCATTTTCACCAATTACCATTATTCTTTTATGATATTCTGTTCTTTGGTGATATCCCATCTGCCCTGCGCGAGGTACAGTATACAAAACTCTAGCAGGATGCCAAGGACCTATACAAGCTACTGCTCTCCTTATTTTACTATTTTTTCTAGATAATATTTTAATACCATATCGTTTAACCGGCCCTTGAAAGCCTTTACCTTTAGATATAGAAACAGTATCAATTAATTCACCCTCTTTTAAGACATCTCTAGCCCTAATTTCATTACCTAAATTCTTAAATGCAAAGTTAAATTCTTCCTCAGGTTGTTCTAATGAATTAATTTTTATTTCAATAATATCTGGTTTTTTTCTAGGTAAAGAAGTTTTATAAGGTTGAGTTTGAAAAACACCTCTAATATCACTGGTATGGTTTAATTCTTTTAAAATTTCTTTTTTCTTTTTTTTTATATCATAATTTTCTAAATTTGGAGGGCTTACTTTACGAGTTATAAAATTATTAAGTTCACTCGTAAATAATTCCCCTACTACATACTTACCATACTCATCTTCATTATAAACTCTTATACCGATAAGAATTAATGGGGGAACTTCAATCACAGTTACTGGTTTCATTAATTCCTTTCCGTAGTACGGACTATTCGGTTGATCTTCAATATAGATTATATGAGTCATTCCTGCTTTGAATCCAGCAAACCCAAGGAAATTAATCTCTTCAGAATTATCTAACCAGTGCCTCACACGAGCCTTTTCTGAAGCAGCTCTTTTCCTGGGAAGAAATGCTAATGATCCATGCCTTGGTGCATGTTTTTTACGATGAGCCATAAAAATCACTAATTTTTAGTAATGAATTTTTTAAAATAAATAAATTTTTTCATTCTATTTTATTTCTGCTGGTTTTCACTGAAAAATAAAAGAGGGTTATTTAAATTTTTATTTTCAAAAAAAAGTTTAAATGGTTTTAAAGAATGTAAGCCACTTCCAAGAAAAAGAAAATGTCACTGGAAAAAAAGATACAATTTTGACGATAGATTGTAACAACTGCTTTCAAACTGAAAAGAATTTCATTAGGAGTAATCGATGTCTATCTTGTTTGTTATACAATCTGTATCTTAACAAAGAGAAGAAATTTAATTTAATTTCATTATTTAATAATAATCTTTTAATTGAATCCCATCAATTTGGTGATATTTTAGATTATTATAAAGAATCAAAAAAAATATATAAACTTCTTAATAAGTTAATAAATGTAAGGAAAAAAAAATGCAGTTATGAGGAATTTAGATGCGATTTTTTCCAAGGCTTTTCAGAGATCTCTAAGATTCGTGATTTTGAGTATAATGATCCAATTTTATTATATAATATTGTATTAGAATTAGATTCTGAATTTAAAGCAATAAAATTAAAGAATCCAATATGTCGGAAATGTCAAATATATCTTACCAATCTAATAGAATATATTTTACAAATTTTTAATAATTTGAAATTAATTAGTAATTATAATAGTTTTAAAGACAAGGATATTGAATTTTATGAATCAATATTTGGTAAGCCACCCTTTCTAACTAAGAAAGAACTAAAATTATCAGAAGTCACACCAAAAAGAAAACTTAATTTATTAGATGTCTATAAAATTGGAGATTATAGTGAGTTTCAAGTAAAGATATATCAACCTCCTTACGAGAATGAAAAATGCTATAAAGTCAAATTATTTTTTGAAAATGATGAAGATGAGAACTATTTTAGCCTGATTATAAAAGATATTGCCCTAAATGCTGAAATTATTGAGCTTGATCAAGTGATCCCTTTAGAAGAATTAATCGAGCTTTATAAAAATGAATCTGTAGCGTTATTGAAGTCAAAATACAGGCTTTTAGAATCCAAATTGGCAAAATTTGGATTTGCAATTGCCCTAACAAAATTGAGCTTATTTAAGATCTTTCCATTGCTAATTGATGATGAAATAGAAGAAATCTTTTTAGATTCTCCAAACAATGAAGTATATGTAAATCATCAAAGATATGGACGATGTAGAACCAAAATAAAATTGGTTGCAGAGGAAATAGATCGATTAAAGACTTTTTTCAGATTATATAGTGGAAAAAGGCTTGATTATATGAATCCAAGCATAAAATTAGTAATTAAAAATCAATATTTCTACTGTAGATTTGCAATCGACATTGCCCCTATTCAAATAGAATCTTTCGCTTTAGATATACGGAAATTAAATAAAAATATATTTACGATACAGGATTTATTAAAAAATGAAACGCTAAACCCCATAATAGCAGCTTTCTTATATTTTATTCTTTTGCGAAAAAGAAACATAACTATTACAGGAGAGACAGATACGGGTAAGACTACTTTAATCAATGCGCTAGATTTGTTAGCTCCAAAAGAGTTTAGAAAGATTTACGTGGAAAATGTTACTGAATCATTAAACCAATTTGAATTAGGTAAACACCAGTTAAAATATCGAGTGGATTCTTTAGAAGATCATCCCTTAAAGAAATATTCAAAAAGCAATCTTATTAAAACACTATTACATAGGACTCCAGATTTAATATATTTAGGAGAAATATTAACAAAAGAAGAGGCAGAAGCTATGTTCCATTGCTTAGCTGCAGGATTAAAGGGATTTCAAACAATACATGCAAATAATATAGAGTCATTAATCAATCGTTTTCTTTATCATTTTGATATAAACCAATCCTGTCTATCTGATTTGGACATACTAATATTAATGAAAAAGGAATTTAATACGAGAAGAGTTATTTCTGTTTCTGAAATCAATGATATTAAAGGTAAGGATAAAATGATAAATAAACCCATAATTAGATTTGATCCATTATTAAAAAACTGGAAATTATTAAATTCTCTATACGAGACAAAAATAATAACAGAAATAGCAAAATATGAAGATCTATCACAAGAAAAATTTAATTCCTTTATGGAAGTATACACAGAGATCTTTGAATATATCTTGAAAAAGGATAAACTAAATAAAAATGAATTAATAGACTTCTTTCACAAAATTTCTTATTTTTCCTTTATTTCTCCCAAATCTGTTAAGCAATTTTGGAATAAATGGAAAAATTAGAGGAGTTTATATCCATAGGTTATAATGTATGGTTGTGACAAATCTTATAGAAAAATCACTACTTCTCGGATTTAGCATCTTTTTATTAACTATTTTTTCTTCTATCTTGATTCCTTTTCTTAATGTAATACATGATTTTAATA
Organism: Promethearchaeota archaeon; assembly: GCA_048941385.1. Taxonomy (GTDB): domain Archaea; phylum Asgardarchaeota; class Lokiarchaeia; order Sigyniarchaeales; family SOKP01; genus Loki-b32. The sequence continues at coordinate 5,302 of JBHLNR010000103.1, read as the reverse complement.
AAAGTGATAAACCTGATTTAGATAGTTATCAGGATTTTTTTGACGAGATGGATTTAGCTGTTGGTTTTGTCATAAATAATCCAACAAAATTTTATCAAAATGATATTTATTATCCAAAAGATCTTAATACGACTATTTTCAATTGTTTTATTGTATTTGAATTTCAATTTAGAGATGATAATTTTAGTCATGTTTTAGTTTATAATGTAAGTTTTGTTAATTGCTATTTTCATAATTTTCCACCACAGGTATATCTATTAAATGTTTCCTACGCATCATCCTATATTCTAATTGATTTTTTAAAGCAAAACTAGGATTCTTAAGTTTTATGATAGATATTGAAAAATATATTAGATTTTGTAAGAAATTTCATAAGTATAATATACCAAAACTGAAATTTAAGGAATTGGGTGAGAGATATCAAAATCTTTACAGAAATTTATACAATATTAATGAAACGGATATCAATAAAGCAAGTTTTTTTGTTTTTTTATCTTGTTTTTTCTTTTCAGTATCGCTTTCTTTCCTTCTAACTTCTTTTAATCTTTTAATAATAATTCTTTATTCATCAATTCTATCATTGATTATATCATATAAGTTTAATTTGATTCTTTTTAAGGTCATTTTATATAATGAATCCCTTTTAAATTCAATTCTCTATCTAATCAAAATTGATTTTTCACTAATTCAAAAAACTACGGATATAAATTCTGATAAATGTTTAAGCTTCATAGAATTAATTATTCGATATAAAATTCCGATTTTAACCTCTTTCAAGAATGTTTTAAAGAGAATTCATGAAGGGAAGGTTCCTGAAGAAGAATTATATAAATTAAATACACCATCTAATGATTTTGATACCTTTACTAAATATCTACTAAGTAATAAATTTGATAATCATGATTTTGACATTTTTCCTGAAAATTCCTTAGAGAGCCAATTTAAAATCTATTTAAAACAAATTCAATCAAAGATAAGTATTCTCTTTTTCATTGGATTATTTTTTCCTATAGGATTATGTTTTTTAATTTTATTCCAATTAATAAACGTAATTTTCTTGCTATTCTTCATTCCTCTATTTCTAATTGCTTTAAACCTATGGTTTAATAAGTTTATACGAAATCAAAATTATCTTATAGGATTAATAAATGATAGTTCTGGTTTTGAAAGAAAAAAATTTGAGGAATTCTTAACAATTCTAAGAAGTTTTGCAAACAATTTAAAAAATAACATATCTCCGGAAAAAGCCCTAATTGAATCATATAACCAGAATAAAAACTCAATTTCAGTATTACTAACACCCCTTAGGAATCACATCTCTTATCTTCTAAATTTTTCATATGGTTTTAGTGAAATAATAGAAATGTTAAAATCAGAATTAAATTCTTGGCGTTATATTATAGTTTTAGATGCAATAAATAATTTTGTTGACAGAAATGCTTATGTCTCTTCTGAAAAGATAACCGAGATTTTAACTGTTATTTATAAACATCAAAAACTTGAAAATAAACTAGGAGTCATTATGAAAGGTGAGAAATTTAAGATTTTTTTATTCCTTTTTCTCCTGCCAATAATTACGGGTGCGATATCTGGATTTTTCCCTTTCTTCACAATCATTACTAATAATCTTGATATAGGGGGGAATATAGTTAATGTTTTTTTTCAAAATCCCCCAAATGTAGTTAGTATTGTTATAATATTGGTATTATTAATGTCATGTATCTCCATTACCTCAAATTATTTTTTAAAACTTATTAATAACATCCGAAGGTTACCTTTAATTTTAGGGTCAAATTTACTGTTTACCTTAATTTTTTTGGTTTCTTTTATAAATATCACAAGTTTCATTTAAATTAGTAAATTGGAAATCTCCTAAATTCTAACAATGAAAAAAGAGGTAGATCATTTCAATGAATAGGGAAACTCCAATGAAGGAATTGATTAACCACGAATAAAAGATAATTAATTTGTAAAATAAAGAATCCTCTAAATTGTTTATAGTTGTTATTAACTCTAATTTCGCTAATAATATATAAATAGGGATTAATAGAACTAAATAAAGCAATAAAGCAAAAGAGGTAATCAACATATCAGTTGAGATTATTGAATATAAAAAGATTAGAATATTAATGCTTAAAAAAATGAAAATTTCTAAAACCAGAATATTTACCTCAAACATGCATTAAATTCATTTCTAATCAATTATTTAAAGTCAACACCTTATTAGATTACATATGAGTTCTAAAAAATCTTTTTCATAAATAGGTTTTAATGAATTAGCTCTCGTTAGAAAATATTATATAATAAAAAAAGCTGATAATAATTATGAAAAATTTAAAATTAAAAGGTTTGAAATTTACTAAAGGTAAATATCAGCTATTTAATGATCGTTTTGCTTTTTTCCCGCCCCAAATTATTGATATTTTAGCCTCTATTTATGGAGAGGGCGTAAAATCCTTATTAGTATGGTTAGGTAAAAAAACAGGATGGAGGTTAATTCAATCGTGGGAAGAAAATTTAAAACCTAAATCTTTAGATGATTTAGTAAATCAATTCGCCAATATTTTAAGCAATCATGGATGGGGTAGATTTGTTCCTAAAATTATATCTGACGATTTAATCCTCATTGATCTCTATCATAATATTTCCTCAGAATTGGAAAACAAATCGAAATATTTTTGTTATTTCATTACTGGGTTACTAACTGGATTTGGAGAATTTGCACTTTATAGGGTAAATGTTAGTGAGTTGCAATGTTCTCTTGAAGATTTAAATAAAGATCACTGCGAATTCAGAATTGAAACAAAGAACAAATAAAATTTTATTACCAAGGATCCCATTCTTCTGGATTTAATTCATCCTTTTCATTTTCTTCATAAGGCTTATCAGAAGGTTCAAGATTAATAGGATAGACATCATCACTGGCTTCAGGTATTCTTTCTATTTTTTGGGATTCTGGGGAATGCAAAGCCGGTTCCTCATCTATTAAACCTGTTTCATCTCCAATTACAACATCTTTGAAAGCAGAGATCAACGAGAGAAAATTGAAAAATTCTTCTTTATTCATTTCAACCCTTAAAGTATTTTCATCATTTAAAAGCGCAAGTTTAATAATCCTAACTTCACCACTTATCTCTACAGAAGTTATTTCTATACTTTCATTTTTATTTTTTAACTGAATTCTCCATGATGTTTCTCTTGTTTTTTCAATTTCCATAGTTATTTTTTCACATTGCAAAATTATTAAAAATCAATATTCTAGTAAAAATCATTAAATTTAAAATTAATTCGCAATAATTGGTTAAATTATTAGTATCAAATAGAATATGACGTAGTAAGAGAGCATTATAACTATTATTAAGGGAGGTCGAATTTGACACATGAGTTGAATTTTGTTTAATTCGACATTATATACTAGATCTAATGATTTTATAAGAGATTTATCTTCATCATACGACCCTAATTCTGAGTAATTAATAAACCTATAAAATGTTTGGATGAAAAATCTCTTGTTACCTGAGATTTTTAAGTTGGAGTAATAATAGATGAGAAATGAAAAATTTCTTTGAGGACTACGATTATTAATTAGATTTAACATGAAAAGCAAGATAAAAAGCAGGGAAAAAATAAAATAAAATGTGAAAATAATGATTATATTCAAAAATAGAAGAGGCGTTATAATAAAAATAAAAAGGAGTAATTTACCATCGCTACCCCCCAAGATCTTCAATATATATAGGATTAGAGACAAAACGAGAACAATTAAAACAATAGAGATTTTATTAAAAAAAAATAAATAAAAGTGCTTAAAAAACAGAATATACTCAAAAATATTTAAAACAATTGCGATAACTAAGCATAATTTAGAAAAATGTAATGGCACCTTCCTGTATTTTAAATCAAAAAAGAGAAATATAAGAAAAAAACAATTTATAAAGATAAAACTAATAAAAAGATAAAAATGAGTCATATCAATAAAAATCTCCTTCCCAGATTTCTATGAATTTCTTTAAACTACGTGCTTTTATATTTTCAATTTTGTATCTAAATATCTTAATTCTACCAAATTTTTTTTCTTGAATTAAATCTAGGTTTTTAAGGTGGTCAAGATGTTTTACTACATTAGAGTAATTTAACTTAGTTTGATTAATAATTAAAGAAATAGTTAACTCTTCGTTCTGAGCTAAAATTTTTAAGATCTTAATTCTAGCTTTAGATCCAAAGAGATTTTCAATTAAAAATTTATTTTCTGATATGATCATACCTAAATACCAAACCCTTTTGATTGAAGGATATTAGTGACAATTTTTTCTAATTTTTTTAGGTCTATCTCTGGAATTTGAATTAACGCTCTCCTTCCCCTAATTTTCTCTCCTAATATTTCAATTATAACAATACTTTCTCTTTTGAACTCTTGGAGATAATTCCACAGTTGGGAATTAGATCTAGGATGTAAAGCATAATTTTCACAGATAACTTGATATCTTCTTAAAACTTCTATAAATGAGATATTAGTTCCATAGCAATTTTTTAATCCCTTAATAATTGCGAGCAAGAAAAAAAGTTTCTGTGAAGACATATACTTTAAAATGTCTAAAGTTGAAAATGGTACTAACTCTTGACTTCCAAGTCTAATACATTCTGAGTTTATATGTTTTAGATTTCTACTTTCAGCAATTTTCGCTGCTTTCCATAATACATTCAAACCATTTCTGATGTCCCCGTTCATATGGGTTGTTTCGGCAATTATTTCAATTAAATCATCAGAAATAACATTTTCTTTTAAACTTAGATAAGCCCTATATTTTAAGATATCAAATATCTGTTCTTTAGAATAATTACTAAATTTAATAATATTTCTCTGTAATGAACTTACAGTACTGTAATCTAAATTATTTAAACATGAAATATCTCTTACAATTCCGATTATTGAGATTCTCTCTTGAGTATTTATCGAATCATCATTGATTCGTGTGAGAGAATATATCAAGTCCTCTCCTTTATTTATGAGATAATTCAATTCATCTAAAACAATTAGAATGTGTACATTCTTTTGGTTCAGAAAATCAGAAAGAATTTCTAACAAATCTTGCGGAGAATATCCTCTTTTAGGAAAACTCTCATTTAATAACCGAATAATCTTTATTAAGACTTTGTAGCTAGTTCTTTCTTTTCGACAATTAACATGAACATATTTTATTGCTACATGTCGTTCTTTTGAAATTTTTTGAAGGATTCTTCCAAAAAATTTGATTGTCGCTGTTTTCCCTATACCTATTTTGCCTGTTATTAGAATTTTCCT
>JBHLNR010000102.1:0-13739 GCA_048941385.1 Promethearchaeota archaeon | reverse complement strand
GCTTGTACCAATTGTTATACTAGTTGATGTTTGATTCTCATCCACTCCATTGATATAAATACGCATAAGTGAACCATCATAAGTAGCGACTATATAAGTCGGAGTATTAGTTGGCATAATACTGGTTGATTCGACAGTTTGTTGACTACCAGCGACTCCTGTAGATATTTCAAATCTAACTTCTTGTTGGTTTGCAGATTCATCATCTAATCCTAAAGAATACATATTCCATGGATCGGTTACTGTCGCAACTGCTGGCTTAAATACGAGTTTAGCCCATGTCTGATCGCTGGATGTTCTACCGTGGTAATAAGCCCATGCTGAAATGGTAATGCTCTCAGTAATGTCCAAACTTGAGTGGTCTGGAACTGTTATTTCATCATTTATACCATCAAAATCTATTGAACCATCTATTTGTCCAGGGACTTGATCAGCTAAGTTCATACCTCCTTGAGCCGAACCATTGTTGTTATTACTGGTACTATCTTTAAATACAGGAAGAGAACCTGATGGATCTTCTTTCAGATGCCACACTGCAGCATAATTAGAATCCCAAGCTCCCATTGGGTTTTCTTGTGAACCCATGGTGGAATTTCCATAATACATTCGAATTATATTATCCTTGAATGGTGAAAGAATTGGAACAGAAACCCAGGCTATCAATTGAGCATGTGTAGTATTAAAATTCTGATTAAAAAGTTCAATTTCATAGTCTAACCACGCACCATTGAAAGCAAATGCGATATCATCCCCATTCATTTGAGTTTTATTTGAAAGATCATCGTCGAATATTGAAATCAGCAATGGAAAATTATAAAGATCATGTGAACCACTTATCAGTGAATCTGTTATTATAATTTCTTTGTAAAAATTGAAATAATTTTCATTAGGAAGAAGACCTGACATGGCATGTGTTTTTCCAATTGAATAAAAGGAATTTGGATCATATTGATTATTATATTCTGTATTGATCCATCCTGCTGAACGAGCTATATTTGAAATACGAACTTCATCAATGGTTCCATTAAAATAATTAGGGGGTGGATAATCACCTCTCGCTCCAAATCTTACATTATTTGGAGCATCATAATGTGAAGATATAATGCTTGTTGTATTTTCATCGACCATTTGACCATTAATAAATAATCTTGAATAAGTAGCTGCATTAAAAACACCAACAGCATGAATCCATTCGTTTATTGGAACAGTTGTATTACCTACATCATCTGCATGAGATTCTCCATTCATTGCATAACGAAAAATTGTATAACCGTGAGTTGAATTTATAGGATCAAAACTAAGATCCCAACATCTTTGTCCTGATGGTCCATTTTTGGATATTAGATAAGTATTCCCAAAATAATTAGCCTTAAACCATGCTTCAACTGTCATAGATCCAGTTATTTGTAATCCACTAGGATTTCCACAATCAACATATTCATCATTTCCATCAAGTTCCAAACTTCCGTCAATTTGACCATCTATCTTATCAGCTGAAGTAATACTTCCTTGAGGTGTTCCATCATAATCATTGGAAGTCGAATCATAAAGTGTTCCAGTAGGATCCTCAGATAAATGCCAAACACCTTTATAATTACCATCCCAAACCCCTTCTGGATTTTCCTGTGATTCAATTGTTGAATTTCCATAGTACATGCGAATCATTGTATCAGTTGAGGTAGAAAGTTTCGGAACCCGAACCCAAGCAATTAACTGTGCATGAGTGCTGCTATAAGATTGATTGAAGAGCTCTATTTCATGATCTAACCAAGATTTTTGGTTAGCAAAAGCAATATCATTCCCATTTGATTGAACATGATCATGCAAATCTGAATCAATAATAGAAATTAAAACAGGAAAATTAAGAAGATCATCTGGACCACTTACTTTTGTATGATCTATTACTAATTCTTTATAATATGCAAAATAATGAGCATTAGGCGGATGACCTGATACACCAATTTCTATTCCAATTGAATAAAAAGAACTTGGATCATTTTGATTAGTATATTCAGTAGCTATCCAGCCTGCAGAGCGTTGGATATTACATATTCTTATTTCATCTAATGATCCATATAAATCATAAGCTGAAGTAGGTGTTAAAAGGGGATTATTGTTATTTATATTACCTATACTCGCTATATTACCTCCAGTACCTTCTTGTAAACCATTTTTAAAGATACGGATACGGTCTGATGCCCTATCAACGATTCCAGTTATATAAATCCAATCACCGATATCACCAGAAATATCTATATTAGGTGATTCCCCGATATTTTCGCTGTCATCACAAATCCGAAAGGTGAGTGTCTCTACCTGTTGATTTGTTTCAAAATCATATCCAACATCATAGATGGTAGTAGCACCCTTGTGTAAAGGTAATTGATAATCATTATTATCATAGGTAATATTTAACCAAAAACTAATAGTAAAACTTCCTGTCCCGAAATCTAAATGTCCATCAACTGGATCACCAAAATTAATCTGACCATTATTTCCAAAATTGTATGCTCCATCAGCTTTTCCTGGAGATTCTCTTGTCACTGTGCCTGTGACAGTACCAGATGTGCTATAAGATGTGGAATCTAAAGCATTCCCAGCAGATTCTGATAGATGCCAGACTCCCCTATAATTATTACTCCATACTCCAGTAGGATTTTGCTGAGAACTCATTGTAGAATTCCCGTAATACAAATATATAGTAGTATCAACTGAAGTGGATAAGCTCGGAATGAGAACCCAGGCAACTAATTTTGCATGTGTACCATTGTAGTTTTGATTGAATAACTCTATTTCATGATCTAACCAACCAGTATCGTTAGCAAATGCAATATCATTACCATTTGACTGGCTAACATGTTCATGCAAATCTGAGTCCAAAATCGAGATTAGAACAGGAAAATTTTGGTAGCTACCAAAACCAGAGACCATTTCATTTTTTATAGTTATTGGTTTAAAGTATTTAAAATATGTTTTATTGGGAGGATTACTTGAAGAGGTTTGAATAATGAAAGATGGATCTTCATTTGTATCATCAAGTATTTCATATTTATCATACAAATTAGTCCTAATCGGAAACAAAATTATTGAAATTATGATAACTAGAAGAATTATAAAATTTAATGAAAATGATTTTTTCTTTCTTTTAAAATAATATTTTCTCATCATAGAACTCATCCTTTAATCTTGATAAAAAAAATGAAAATCAAAATCCCCTTATCAATCACAAATTAAGAAAAATATACTCTTATGACGATCACATAAATGTCTATTTATATAAATTTATCCTAAGTATTTGGAAGACAGCCTGTTTTAATCAGTTCTATATTACCTAGATGTTATTTTTTTTTTTCGTATTATTAGAAAAAAAGATTTGATTAAAGGAAGTGCTGAGATATATAAAAATTAATTAAAGGGAAGAAAATTTACTATAATTATGACAGAAGTAACTCAAGAAATGGGAACGTGTGGGTCATGCGGGGTGGAAATTAATCTTGCTGAGGCATGGCGAGTGGATGAGATATATTATTGTCAAAATTGCTTTGAGCAATTAGATCTTTAGCTTTTTATCTTTTTCTTCTTTTAATTTATGAAGAGTTTATTTCAGCAAGAAACAGATCTATAATATTAAGCCATTTTTTCTTTATCTCAGGGTCAGATGTTGTTTTTTCTGCCAATTCCCTCCCTTTTTTAAAGTTTTTGAGTGCTAAATCGTACTTTTCAAGTGCTTTGTAACAAATTCCTAATTTAATATATGTTTGGTAAATATACCAACCGCTATCTTCAATCATGATTGCTTTTAAAAATTTTTTCGCTGCTTCCTCATATTCTTCAAAATACATTAAAATCTCACCAAATGTATCTTGATAAAGCCCATTTTCTGGTTCTTTTTCGATAAGTTTTTGAACAATTTTTACCGATTCTTCTTTATCATCAAGATATTGCATCCAATAGGCTTTATAGCATAAGAGATCATTATCGTCGGGAAATTTTTGAATAAGACCATTTATTATTTCTAATCCTGCTTCAATTTCTTGTGCTCTTTTAAGAACAGCTGCTTTTAATATTAGAACATCTTTTTCATCTTCACGAAAAATTTCAAGTAAAGAATCTAATAATTTTATTGCTTCACGGTATTGGTTAAAATAAATCAAAATTCTAATCTTTAAATAGTATAAATCAAGATTTTCTGGATCTTTCTCAAGTCTTTTATCAATTTCCTTTACTTGTTCTCCGTACTGAGTGCCGAGATCTTCACTGGTCTGTGATTGAATTACATGTGTTATGTTTTGCCAAATAATACCTTCTAATTTATCATAAGTTGCCTTTAATTTCCTTTTGGACTCGATTTTATAAGCCAAAAATTTAATATAATCAGGTAATAACTCTTTTAACGACAAGCTTAAGTCTATATTAAATAAGAATTCACAGCTTTTGTCAAGAATATTTCTAATTATAGAATCCATATCTATTGTAGGTATAGTTGTAGTAGATTCTGAATAAAATCTGTTCAAATAAGAAGCTTTAGTTATCTCATTCTCAGTAATTATTCGAAGCATCTTCTCAAGTGTTCCATCTGATTGAAAGAAATATTGTTCATCCGGTGGTTTTCTTAATTTAAAAAACCTTATTGGATATATCTTGCCTTCTGAAATTTCTTCAATAAAAAAGTCAAGTGTTGTTTTCTTAATTTGATAGGTTTTTGAAAAATTTTCAGAGGAAATATAGTTTGGATAATTGTTAGGATGATTAATTGAAAGATAGAGTAGAATTTTATGAAAAATTTCCTCATCTTTTAGTATTGGTTTTACTTTTTCATAATCTAACCTTAAAGTAAGGTTAAGGAACCTAAAATGTATATTCTCATCCTTAATAGTGCAATTTTCGAAAAATATAATAGTTTTTTTAGTGAATTCTTCAATTCGTTTACCCTCCTCCTCTAAAATTGTTTGTCTATCTAAATCATAATTTTGAAGCATCCTTGAATACTCTGATTTCCCTACTTTCGTAATTATATATTTACCATCTTCTTTTATTATAAGTCCTTTTTCGATTAGTAATCCCAAATTCTTTGACAAGGAAGATTGATTGATGGATATTGGATCACTAAGAAAGTCAGACCTTTTGCAATAATTATTATTATAAACCATCCAAAGAATCCAGTGCGAATAATTTCTCCCACTTCTTATAATTAGTTTAGGAGGGTAATTGATTTTACGCCCTTTTTTCTCCACAGATGATAATTCATTAAATTTCTTTTTTCCCTCTGAAGTAATTCTATAATATCCTCTCGCAAAGTTTTCAACTAAACCTTTACGCTTTAACTTTTCTAGATGTCTTGATAAGGTACCCGTAGGAATTTCTACTGGTTCTTGATGAAAATCAGCCCATTTACATATATCATTATTTTTTAACATCCAGAGAATAATGTGGTCATAATCTGGCTTATTCAGCTTAGAAGGTTTAATTATCTTTTCCGGAGGGTAATTTACGATTCCCATATCTTAATTAAACTGAATTATTTTTTCTAAGTTATAAATCAGTTACTTTTCTATTTATATTTAATTTATAGAACTTCCGCAATATATTGGAACTATTATAGAACTATCGGAACTACAATTATAAATGTGATATATCTCAAGATTTCATCAATCATCCTAAAGATGATTAATTTAAAAGAAAAGATTTGAATAAAAAAATTTAAGGTGAAAATAATAGTGAAAAGGAAATTAAGAGAGACCAAAGTACTATTCGCAGTTTTATTTTTAATAAGTATCATCGGAATTGTTACAACAGTGAATGCTTGTGGCTCTAATCGAGTTTTCTTCATGGCAAAAGGAGATGATTTGGATATCAATGCGAATAATTTTATTATTGGGAAGATTAAATCCAGTGGATCGGCACAAGTACTATTCCATTCAAAAATCTATGATGAATCAGGTGAAAAAGTATATGTGATGAAGGGAATGTTCAAGGGATCACTTTTACGGACTGATTATTATTTTTATTGCCCAGTCTTTAATGTCTGGTTTATTAACGTTTGGCAGGTCATAGGTGAGGGAAAGTATAAGACTACTGATACCGATTTAGATCTAATATATCGAAATTGGTTTCCAATTACCATGCCAAACACTGAAGGTAAATACGTATCAGAAACGATGGTAATGTTACTAAGCCCTACAGGTGAATATTATGAACCTGATCCAACAGATCCCTTAAATCCCGCAAAAATCCCCTGGGGACAACCAACTGAAACTCTGGAAAAAGGATGGGTTCTTGCCGCGGTATTATGCGGTATTATGATTGGCCCCGACATGGAATTACCGATTGGTCCAATATCTAGTTTGACAATATATATAGAAAGATGAGACCCTTAACGCTAAATCAATTCTAAAATCTTTTTTTTTTTATAAATTGCATTAAATCTCAACTAAATTTAAGGAATTATTACCTAATTTTCTCATTCATTTACAAATTATTACAACTCAAACATTAGATTTAAAATTATGATTAGCTTAATCTATTTATAGAGTTATAATCCAAACTATACGGATAGATGTCTCTGTCAAAGCTAGATCAATTAACAAGAGCCGAGGAACTTTTTGATGATGGTAACCTTGAAGGGGCTCTTGCAATATTAAACGATCAAAGTCAATATGAAGGTCTTGATCTTCAACAAAAAAGTTATCTTCAGTTTCTTAAGGGGTTAATTCTATTCTACTTTAATAGAGGGGATGATCTCGTTAATTTAGGCGAGGAAATTTATAAAGAAGGTCAGAATCGTAATGATAATCTCCAATATTTTGATGGATTATATTTTATTTTAACCGGCTTAGCTTTAGCTGGTAAATATGAGGAGGCGTTCAAACTTTTTGAAAAAGCAGAATCAGTATTAAAATCCATTTCAGATGTGACTAAAGAAATTATAACTCAAAGAAAAGCTCGTTTAAGTGTAACAAAAGCTTTTGTTGGATTGCGTGGTGGTAAAGTAGATTTGGTCGAGAAGTCTTTAGTGTGGATCTTAGATTCACAAGAAAAATTCGAAAAATCATTCGAAATCCTCTGGGCTAATCTGATAATGGCGAGCTATTTTTTTAGAGTAAAAACCAATTTTAATCTTACTAGGGAGCACATCAAAAAAGCATTATCTCTAGCAAAGGAAATTAAATTTAATCATTACTGGATTGCTCTGTGTCAACTGTATTTTGGAGGATATTATGGAACTATTGGTGAAATGGATAAAAGCTTGAAATATAACCTAAAAAGTTTAGAATTATTTAAAAAAATAAAAAGTAGCTTTAATGTCGCAATTCTATTAAGTAATATGGGCGGTATGTATAGTGAAATGGGTGAATATGAACTTGCTGTGGAACATTTAGAGGAGAGTATAAATCTTTTACAACAACTTCCTCAAGGTTTTGTTTCTATTGAAGGTGTTATTGGAAGTCTAGTAATCTTAGCTGTTGAACATGGAGATAACGAGCGCACTCAAAAATATTTTCAATGGTTAGAAGATCTTTATAATCAGAAAAGAGGCGTAGGAATTAAACTTAATTACAAATTTGCAAAAGCCCTAATTTTGAAAACAAGTTCTAGAATCAGAGATAAAGCAAAAGCAGAAGAATTACTTAAAGAGATTATAGAAACTGATACTATAGCTTTTGGTCTTATTATCGATGCTCATATTCATCTTTGTGACCTACTTCTCATGGAATATCGTATTGATAATGATAGTGAGATTTTGGCTGAATTAAATCATTATATCGCCAAATTATTAACTATGGCAGAAAAACAACGTTCATATTTAGTTTTTTGTGAGACTTTCATACTTCAAGCTAAATTGGCTCTACTAAATTTTGATGTAAAATCAGCCAGACTGTTTTTGACTCAAGCACAAAAGATAGCAGAATCTTACAATATGAAACGCCTAGCAATGAAAATATCCCTTGAACATGATGAATTACTTAAACAATTAAAATTATGGGAGAAGTTAAAAGAATCGGAAGCACCTTTAACTGAACGTTGGAAGTTCGCGGGAGTGAATGATCAAATAAAAAAAATGGTGAGAAGGCGAGCAATTGATATACCAGAACTTTCAGATGAGGAACCTATGCTTCTTTTAATTATATCAGAAGGTGGTAGTCTTTTATTCTCTCACCCATTTGTAGAGGAAACATCTATTGATTCGCAGATTTTTGGTGGTTTCCTTACCACTATTGATTATTTTATTAGAGAAATGTTTTCTGAGGGATTGGACAGAGCAATATTCGGTGAATATACTCTTCTCATGAAATCAATTCCGCCTTTCTTTATATCCTATATATTTAAAGGTGATTCCTACAACGCTCTTCAAAAAACAAAAAAATTTATAGAGCACATCCAAAAGGAAGAGAAGATCTGGCAAAATTTGTGTAAATCTTTTCAAGTGAATCAGATTATTCATTTAAAAGATATCCCTTTGCTTGAGTCCTTAATAACAGAAATTTTTATCACTAAAAGCAGTGTAGAACCTACTTTAAGATTCTAATACTTGTGATTGATAATTACAATTATATTTAAAACACAATTTAACTTATATTAGTAAATATATCCAATATTGTTTCGATTTAGCAATTTTTTTGAATAAATGACTCCTTCTGAAATTAAAGAATTGAATCAAGTAAATCAACTTATAGAAGAAGGCAAAATTAAGGAAGCCTTATTAATTGTTTTGGAATTAGAACAAAGTGGTGATCTTATTCCTCAAGAACTTCTTTCATACAGACTTCTTAAGGCTGAACTATTAAGAAGGTTAGATAACTATTTAGATGCAATTAAAATTTCTGATGAAATTTTTCAAGAATTTCAAAAACAAGGAGACATCCTTTCAGCTTTTGATGCTTTACTCATTCAAGCTTTTTCCTATATGATGACAGTAAATATAAGTAAGAGCGAATATATAATTAAGCAAGCAGATGATTTATTTAATATTATTAAAGAAAAATATTTAATAGATTTAAAAGAGAGAGAATCTTTTTTAGTAAGAATAAAAGCTGGTATTCATCATTGCAAAGGAGAACTTCAAACTTCTCTAGAACTGAATAAAAGAGCTTATGATCTTGCAAAAGGTACATGGAATAATCATTTAATTTATACGAGCCTTAATAATATCGCTGATCAATATTGGCATATGAAAGAATATGATAAAGCTATAAAATATGCTAAAAAGGCTATCAAGATTGAACCTTCATTACTAGTTGCTTTAGGAACATTAATTGATATTTATATTAGTAAGGGAGATATTAAGGAGGCGAAAATTTACCTTGATCAATTGCGTTATCATTCAGAGAAATTTGGTACTCAAATACATAGAAATATGTACCTAAGCCTAAAGGCTTCGATTTTAAAATCAAGTTTACGCGCAAGAGATCGTATTAAAGCAGAAGATATATTTAAAGAATTCGCTTTAGACGACACATTGGTAAGTGAACCACGAATTTATGCAATTATACACTTATGCGATTTATATCTAACTGAACTTCAAATAACAAATGATCCTGAAATAATAAACGATATACGTCCATATATTCAGAAGTTATTAAATATTGCTGAAGATCAACATTTATATTTATATCTAGCCGAAACTTACCTATTGCAAGCAAAACTTTCGTTATTAACTTTAGATACAAAAGAAGCTAAACGATTTTTAACTCAAGCTCAAAAAATAGCAGAATCCTATGGTATAAAACGATTGGCAATGAAAATTTCATATGAGCATGATGAATTACTCAGACAAACTAAAATGTGGGAGAATTTGAAAATTTCGGAAATGTCCTTATCTGAACGTTTAAAGCTTACCGGTTTGAAAGAACAAGTGGAATTCATGGTAAGAAAACAAATGATTAAAGCTCCAGAACTTTCAGAGGAGATGCCTATGCTTCTTTTAATTTTATCAGAAGGAGGTTTGCCTTTATTTTCCCATTCATTCACTAAGGAAAAATCTGTTGATTCGGAAATTTTTGGTGGTTTTTTGACAACAATTGACTATTTTATTAAGGAAATGTTTTCTGAGGGATTAGACCGTGCGGTTTTTGGTGATTATACTCTGGTTATGAAATCAATTCCACCTTTTTTTATTTCATATATATTTAAAGGTGATTCATACTACGCTCTTCAAAAAACAGATTATTTTATTGATCAGATCCAGAAGGAAGGGGATATATGGAAAAATTTACTTAAATCTTTTGAATTAAGTAAGTCTGTTCGTCTAAAAGATATCCCTTCACTTGAATCTTTAATAAATGAAACCTTTACCACTAGAACCCTATATCAAAATTCTCTTATCTAAAATTTTATATTAAACAACATCTAATTTTTCATTAGAAATACTAAATAATTAGAGAAACTAATAATCAATTTATGATTAATTCTCAAGAATTTGGATTTAAGATATCTATAATTGGAGATGGTGGAGTCGGTAAAACATCCCTAATTAAGAAATTTACAAAAGGTACGTTTGAAAAAGATTATATTAAAACAATAGGCGCCCAATTTTCAAGATATGATAAAAAAATTAATGGTGATGTAATTAATCTAATTTTTTGGGATATCGCTGGGCAAGACGACTTTAATTTTCTCCATCCCTTGTTTTATAAAGAAAGTAGAGCTGGTATCATAGTATATAGCCTTGAAGAAAACGATTTAGGTAAAGACAGCTTTGCACATATAAAGAACTGGTATAACGAAATGAAAAAATATTGTGGTAATATTCCTGTTGTATTATTTGCGAATAAAGTAGATTTGGTAGAGGATAATAAAATTGATAACATGAAAATTCAAAAAGCTGTTGAAGAATTTAATTTTCTTGAATTTTATATTACCTCTGCAAAAACAGGACAAGGAGTAATAGAAGCATTTAATTCAATTATAAAAGTCTTATATTCCACATATAAAGCAAAATCTTCTCTTTAATAGATAGATTTTAATTATTATTTGTTTTGATTAAAAATTTTATGTATTACTTTTAATAATGGTATTATTATCTATATCTGCCTTTATATCCTATAATCTTAAAGATTTTTCTTCTTCTTAATGTTAATTATAAAAAAGGGCAATCCAATCAACAAAAGAAAAGTCCCTATGATTCCCATAATAAATCCTATGTATAACCTAACCAAAGGTCCATTATAAACAATTATATCCTGAGAATAAGCAATATAGTTTGGAAAGAACTCAAGCAACAAAATTACTTTTATTATCAAGACAAAAGAGCCAATTAAAGTTAAAACTAAACCAGAAGTGTATTTCCTCTTTATAAAATACCATCCTATTAACTGATCAATCTCTTTTTCTAAGTCTTTCAAATTAATCCTAGTAAAATTTAAATTTAGTTTATTTTGCAGAATCTATTATTGTATTAGACAGCTTTGTATAAAAGTGTATTTACTGATAGGATTAAGTTATTGAGACCCTGCTCAGGAATGATTATGGTTGGAGTTTAAAAAAAAGTAAATAAAAGTTTCCTATGGATTATAAATAATTGTTATTTCTTCCTAGATAATAGGTTTTTAATTTTATCTAATGATATCCTTCCTTTCTTATCAAGAAATACCAAAATAGCACTAATAATCACTAACCCACCAAGAATTGATACAACAACTATTACCGCAATAACTCCCGGATCTAATCCATCTGTTTTAACTCTTTCGGCTATTGGTAGATAATCAATACTCCCTGCCGTACCCCCTATGTAGAGATATGGCGTATCGACAATTCCATCTTTATTTGCATCTGGACCTGTATGATTATCCCAGTAATTACCGATTATCGATGTGTTCCATTTATTATCGGTTCCGTTATCAACTGCATGTTTTATGTTTTCTATAAAGTAGTTCATATAGAGAGTATTGTTATCAGAATCTGAATTAAGACCCACCCCGAAATTATTATTATATATGAGATTTCCTGTAATTAAATTAAACGCATTTTCATCCCCTTCTCCACCACCCGTGAAATGGATTCCATATTTCGAATTACCACTGATTGTATTTCCTGAAATATTATTGAAATCACAATTATCGTTAAGACGTACTCCATCAGAATTATCCTCTATAGTATTCAACCTGATTTTATTATTATTGCATTGAGTATCTAAATATACTCCAAAAAATGTATTATTCTCTATTGAATTATCCGAGATGATATTATTACTGCTCTGGTATTCAAGATTGATTCCTCGTTCACCGTTATTGTTTATAGTATTGTCCAAGATCTTGTTATATCTACAATAATCATATAATTCTATCCCATAGTCACCATTATTATTCACGATATTTTGCTTGATGATAGTATCATTTGAATTCCAATGTAATGAAATCCCTGTTTCACCATTAAACATCACAAAATTTCCGAAGATCGTATTATTGTATGTTTCATCATAGACATAAATTCCATTATATCTATTATTATTTACTGTATTCCCTGAAATTGTATTATTCGAACACTGATATATTAAAGCTATTCCGGCATAACCATTATTAGAACAGTTGCTATCGATTAATCGTGAATTATTCACAGAATCTAAATAGATACCATCTTCAATTGCGTGGAAAATAGTGCAATTTTTAATCTCAAAAAAGGCATCTGAGTTTTGAACTTCGATGCCATAAGAAAAAACTCCAAACCCACTTATTATGAGATCTTCGATTATATATGGTTCCTCCCAGGTTCCTGATCCAGAACACCAGGCTTGACTTTCTGCCCACGTCCAATTGTTTGCCCCAACACCAGTAGCTTCAGCATCAATAGATATTGGTGTCTGCACAATGGGTGCCGTACAAATGTTCGTTCCTGAAATTATATTTCCTGAACTAAAAAGTTCATAAATACAGTAATTGTTATTAGTCAGAATATTTTCAGAGAGGTTATTATTATTGCTCTGATCAAGCATTATACCTAAATCATTTCTATTGATGGTATTATTGCGAATAATATTGTTTATAGAGAAATAATCTAAAAATACCCCAACCAATGTATTATCATTAACAGTATTTTCAGTTACATTATTATTTTCAGACCAATAAAGATATATGCCATACTTTACATTAAAATTAGCAATGTTTCCCTTTATAGTTGTATTATCAGAATATCGTAATTCTAAACCGCTTATTATGTTATAATTAAGTGTATTTCCAGTAATATTGTTATTATGGCAATTATCATTTAAGTATATCCCATAATTATTCCCATATGCTTCATTTCCCGAGATGTTGTTAGAATCACAGGTATCCGATAAAACTATCCCCATGCCACCATTCTCATATACAACGTTTCCTGTGATATTATTACTATTACATTCACTATAGAGAGATAATCCGAATTGAGTATTATTATAAAAAATATTATCCTTTACTAGGTTATCTGTACAATACTGAGACAGATGTAATCCATAGTCTTGATTATTAGTACCCTCATTATATGCTCGATTTCCGGAAATAGTATTGTCTGTACTATACCAATATACCATTATTCCATAATAACCATTATTTAAACAAGTATTATTATATATAGTTCCCTGCTGTGTATTATAGAGTTTAATTCCTGCTTCCGTGGGATTCGATCCTGCATTATAGACCGTGCAATTCCGAATAATAAATTCCACATTAGAGTTCTCAATCCAGATACCGCTTCCTGTAGGTGAACTACTCGCATCAATAGTTACATTTTCAATGATGTAAACACCACTATCAAAATAACACCAT
>JBHLNR010000101.1:0-13826 GCA_048941385.1 Promethearchaeota archaeon | reverse complement strand
TATTGCTATTTGTGTATTTTTACTGCCGACTTTATTATTTCCAGAAGCGGGTTTCGGAGCAGTTGCGTATGTTACTCCTCAGCCTTCACCTCTTCCTCCTCCTTACGCAGATGGGGGAGCTTTTGGTTTAGTAGGGGGTGTTATATTAGGTTTTGGGGTAGGATATGCTTTAGAACAAGAATATGTTAAGTATGATTCTTCATCATTAACTAACAAAAAAAAACTTATGAATATATTATTAGGCCTAGTAATTTCGTTAATAATTTTCATACCTCTTGAGTATTTATTGGAAATTAATAGCACTTTTTACAGGTTCTTTAGATATGCACTGCTGGCATTTATTATAAGCTATATTATCCCATTAATATGTGTAAAAATTAATAAATAAACTATCTTTTTTTTTTCTTATTCTTAAATCGAAAGAATAGAATTTAATTGGATATCTCAATACTTTCCCTAGCGACTTCTTTTAAAAGAATCCGATTTATTATAATTTTGTCGCTTTCTCTTACTTCTGTATGAGGAGTAATAATCTGATTTATATAAATATCCTCACGAGTGGGATGGCTAAGTACTTCTTCTAATATCATCTTAACTAAAAAAAGCGGGTACTGGTATATAAAATTTCCTATTTTTAAGTCGACAAAAAAGAGAAGTTTTTTAACAAAAAAAAATCGACATTTTTAATAGGATGATTCAAGTAATCAATATTTTAATACTTAATGATAAAATTACAAAGTTTTATAAAATCATTCCCTCTATAATAGGTCTAAATAAGGTTTAACCTTCTCCTTTTTCTCAGGATCTGTAACACTTGTTAAGATTTTTTTAGCTAATTCTTTCTTCTTTTGGAAATATAATTTCATGATCTTATTTTCGGGCATACCGGGATATCGTTCAGCTAAAGCAACATCTCGTCGAGGACACCCTCCAGCTCTCATACAACAATAAGAAATTGAACCGAAACAAGGAATATCCGAATCCCAACCATTCTCTTTTGAGAACTTCTCCTTTATATTTATAAATTCTTCGGGAGTAATACCTATTTCTAAAAGTATATTATCTCTCCTGCACTTAAATCCAAAGGTTAGAGAAAATCCTGGCTTACAACAGAAAGTTAAGGCTCTGTAATCACCACCCATGCAAATTGGAACAGGTGCGTTTTTTTCCCAGCCAGGTAAATCGCGAAGCTTATCTTTGTCTAAATTCACCATTATCTCGTATCCCCTTATACCACAAATAATAGGTTGAATAAAAGAGGGCTCGGAGGGGGTATCGATCCCCCGTCTAAGGATTCACAGTCCTCAATTCTACCATTAAACTACCCGAGCCATTAGAGTTTTACGTAGTAATTATAATATTTGCTTCTAAAAAAATTTTAAGTTTTCTTCTTTTCTACTAGATTTAAAAGATATATTAAGAATTTATTAACTGCATCATCTAGTTCACCTGTATTATCGATGGTAATATCGGCTTCTGGAAACTGTTGATTATTCCGGGCTCGTTCAATTCTTTCTTGAAGTAATTTTTTTTCCTCTCTCTTTCGATCTTTAATTCGTTGATAAGTGATTTCAAAAGGTACTTCCACGAATATAACTTTAACATTTTTATATTTCTCTCTGGCTTCTTTTACTATAGTACGACTAACATTTATAATTACAGAGTGTCCTTTTTCAAGCTGACTCTCTATTTCTATAGGTATTCCATAATTCAAACCATAAATTTGCCATTTTAAAGCAAATTTTCCATTCATTTCCATTTTTCTAAATTCTTCTGGGGTGATTGCTATATTGTCTTCGAACTCTGATGGTTCTCTAGTAATATAGCGTTTAGGTGCATATAATTGCTTTAAATTTGAGGGATATTTATTGATTACCCCAGAAATTATTGAATCTTTTCCAGAACCAGAGTTACCTACAACCAAAAACAATGTCCCTTTAAAGGTTTTCACTAATTATCCTCTCTTTGATAAGTAAGATAAGGTTGAATATAAAGGCTCTAATAATAACTTTTCATTCATAAGCGAAAAAAATTAAAGTATAATTGATGTTATCAATCTTACTAATAAATTATTTTTTTATTGATCTGCGAAAATTTGAAAATGGCAAAAAAAAGTAATCAAGAAATATCAGAAATACCTGAGAGTTACCAGAGATATTTAGATGAAATTTACAATATTTCGAGAAAAAAGAAGGGTGGATGGGTTACCAATAAAGAGATTGCAGAAAATTTACAAATAGAACCTCCTTCTGTAAGTGGAATGCTAGAGAAATTAAAAAAAAAAGGATTAATTAAATGGGAACCCAGAAAATCCATTAGATTAACTGAAAGAGGGAAAAAAATTGCCAAACAATTAGATGAAGTCCACAGTCTACTATACCAATTTTTCGCAAAAGTGTTAAAAATTGCAGATAAAGATGTTATAGAAAGTTTATCTTGCGAAATAGAGCATCATATTACTCACGATGTTAAGATTTCCTTGGAAGAATTCCTCTCAAAATACTTAGATGGATAAGTTTAAGTGATATCAATAATTCCTTGAAACAAACAACAATTTAAATTCTTTCATTATGAATTAAGATGTCAGAAGAATTAAAACAAAAAGTTGATTTTGTGCAACAGCATTTTGAAAATTTTTCTAATTTTATCGAACTTCCCGATTTTAGATCTTTTCTATTATTTACTCTCACTAGTCAAGTACCCACTAATATCCTAGCTCAAATGGGTTTAGGTGGCAGTAAAGAAGTAATTAACTTACCATATAACCCTATTCTTAAGATTTATTATCAAAAAATAAATCTCATCTCAGCCGGTTCATTAATAATATATGTAAAAAGCGATCCAATTGCTGAAAAGTTTATCTTAGAAAAAGACGATCCAATAATAAAGAAATTTCTAAATTCCAATGAAATGAGCCTTGCTTTTCGTGGAAAAGAAAAGTTCTTATTACCTTTAATTAGCGACTGTAGTACTTGTAATGGTAAAGAGAACTCAATGATAACAATCAAAATTGATGATCTTTTTCATTCCTTAGAGAGTTTTATGGCGGTGGCAGAACCAAACTTACTATTCGTCCTTGGGGCAAATAATTCCCAAGAACCAGATATATTATTT
Source organism: Promethearchaeota archaeon (assembly GCA_048941385.1). Taxonomy (GTDB): domain Archaea; phylum Asgardarchaeota; class Lokiarchaeia; order Sigyniarchaeales; family SOKP01; genus Loki-b32. Next base: position 10,712 of record JBHLNR010000101.1, on the reverse strand, counting down.
ACCTTTAATATGATGCCAGAGATGCCAAGTAGAATTGATCAAAAACTTCTAAAAATTGACATTTTCGTAGATAAAGATCATAATACAAAAGACATTACTTACATTAAACGAGAAGAGAATTTTATTATCAAATATCTTACAGATATTAAAGACGTTAGTCATGCAGATATATATAAATCCGCTTATTCATTGCTATTGCATATTAAATCTTTCAATAAACCATAATTTGACCTTTTTTTTATTCTAATTGCTTAATCAATTTTTATTTGAAACTCTCTTACATTTATGAGAAAATTAATATTTTAATATTCATCAGAGCTTAAGTAGTTAATATCATTAAACGATTAATATAGTGAATTTATAAACCATCCGACAAAATATATTAAGTATAAAATTCCTTTAATCTAGTTTATTAAAATTTCTAATCAAAAGGGTTAATTTATATGAAGATAATAACTATTAACTTACCTGAAAAATACTTACAAGCAATTCAAATTTTAAATGATATGGGGATTTACCCTTCCCGAAGTGAAGCTATAAGGATTGCTTTGCATGATTTTCTTACGAAAGAGCTTAAAATGTATAATGACCTTGAAGACGAAAGCTTCAAAATCCTTATCCGAAGTAGAAAAAAATAAATCTTACCAATATTCAATCTCTTTTCTTTATCTTTTATATTCACACCTTTAGTAAGATTATAATATTAAATAGATAGATATCATAATTTAAATTACATGAATCAAGGGAGTATATTATATGAGAAGGTTAAAGTCTATACAGGTATTAACGATTTTAACATTATTTAGCAGTGCTCTATTTAGTATAATAACTCCAATGTCCGAAGAAATTTCAGCTGCCTTAGAATTTAATGAAAACCAAGTAGCTTTTATAAATTCAATGTTTTTAATAGTTGGGGCATTAAGTTCTCTGATATGGGCGATTTTAGGAGATAAATTTTCAAGGAAAAACTTATTGATAGTATCAACCATCGAGTGGTCTATATTTACTCTGTTTACAGTTTTTTCAATTGATTTTCTTTCCTTGTTAGTATATCAAATGATTACAGCAATAGGATTTGGAGCAATTTTACCTCTCATTTTTTCATTAACTATTGATCTAGCTGAACCTCAAAAACGAGGGAAACAATTTGGCAGCTTGAGTGCTGTTTATGTATTAGGTAATGGTTTGGGCCAAATTCTTTCAGGTTTCTTAATTGATTATTATTCATGGCAAATACCAATTTTAATTATTTCTATAAGCGGGTTTGTTTGTACAGGGTTTTTAATTAATGTAGAAGAACCACGAAGGGGAGCTAAAGATGAGATTTTTAGAATAAATAATGAAAAAGCCATTGGATTGGAATATAAAATTAAATTTACGGATTTTAAGCATATTTGGAAAAATAAATCAACAATTTGGATATTAATTTTAAATTTTGCAATGTTTATATCAATCGGTGCGATCTCATCTTTTTTCATTTCAATGTTAAAAAATGATTATGAAATTAGTTCAACTTTAGCTACAGTTTTCTTAATATTAGTATTTGGAAGTCAAGTACCATCAGGCCCAATAATAGGAAGAATAGGAGACAAGAAATTTGAAAATGATAAGAATGGAAGAATAAAAGTAGTTTTTTTATGTCTTTTAATGGGAGCAATCTGTTATATAATCGCTTTTTCACTTTTTTTCATCTCTAATATATTTACTTTTGTAATTCTCTTCCTTTTATTCTCTATAGTAGGTGCTTTTTTATTTGGTGGGATTGATCCTTTAACTCAGGCAACATTAGGAGAAATCAATCCCCCTCAAATCAGATCAACCATTTATAGTATTAATTATTTAACGTATACTCTTGGTAGAAGTATAAGCCTGTTGATCCTAAGTCAATTCTTTTTAATATTCAATAATTTTTATAGTCCTGGATACTTTATTTTAGCAATAATGACACTTACCTGTACTTTAATCTTAGTACCAATCTTGAAAAATTTGCCAAAAGATATTGATATTATTAAATCTGGAAAAGAAATATATTAAAATAATTAAAACTATACAAAGGAAGATTAAATGGAAATTAAGGGAGATATCTGTAATGGATGTGGACAATGTATTATTGTTTGCCCTGTTCAAGCAATTAAAATGGTTGAAAAAAAAGCTGTCATAGATGAAGAATTATGTGTAGAATGTTCTGTTTGTTATAGAAACGCTAATTGCCCTGTTAATGCCATTAAAATGAAAAGATTAAAATGGCCAAGAGAAATTCGCATCCCCTTCAGTAATGTAATTACTACACATAAAGTCACAGGTGTTCCTGGACGTGGAACTGAAGAAATGAAGACAAATGATGTCACTAATCGCTTCAAGTTCGAGGAAATTGGAGTTTCCATTGAGTTAGGAAGACCTGGGGTAGGAACACGTCTTAAAAATATTGAACTATTCACAACAAGACTTTCCAAGATTGGCGTTTTTTATGAAGAAAAGAGCCCAGTTACCGCATTATTGATTGATGAAGAAGGGCATATAAATGAAGAATTAAAGGATCACCGAGTTCTTTCCGCAATTATAGAATTTAAGATCCCTAATAAAAAATTACCTCAAATTTTAGAAATAGTCAGAGAAATAGATAAAGAAATTGATACTATTTTTTCTGTGGGGATAGTCTCAAGAATAAAAGATAATAACCCAGAAGACATTGTGAATAGAATGTCGGAGCTCGGATTTGAGGTAAGGCCCAATGCAAAAATTAATATAGGTTTAGGTAGACCATGAGGAATGGAGGTAGAAACAAATGACTCATTCATTACACAGGAAAGGAATTGAAAAGGATCTAAGAAGTGATTATGTTGTATTAGCAATGTTTGCAGCAGGTATTAATGATAAATATGATGACTCTCGGCAAAAATTAATAAGAATAGGCGAAATTTTGAAAATGCATAAACCAGTCAACATTATGCCTGAAATTGGGTGGAGAACTTCACCTACCGTTACAGCTACTTATAATAATATTAAAATTGTAAAGAAACTCATTCGAGATCTTAAAAAAGAAGATCTGGGTCTCTCGATCGTAATTAGCGGATTGATATCAGAAATTAAAAAAGTTGCTAAAGAAGTTGAAATAGATTTACATACCATTCATTTCTCACTTGGAGTATTTGGAAGAAAAGAACTATTACCAGAAGAGAAAATACTAGAAATTACTACTATGTGTGGACATCATACTGTGTCACCACAGTCAATTACCTATTATGTTGAATTAATACAACAAGGAAAATTAACTGTCGCAAAAGCCGCAAAAAAGTTAACACAACCATGTGTATGTGGTATTTTTAATACTGAACGAGCAATTCAAATACTCAATACTTTGGTTAAAGAATAATTTTAATTTTTCAATACTTGCCACATTGCTTAGATATAAATACAAGATTATTATATTTTCAATTAAAACTGAGAAATTCAGAAATTAAATTTGCTAAATAAAGTTCAATTTAAAGGGATTTTTTAATGAAAGTTTCAATAATTGGAACTGGAAGATTAGGGAGTGTATTAGGAAAAATATGGGCAGAAAAGGGTCATTTAATTATGTTTGGCTCTCGAGATCCTCAAAAAGCAAAAAAATTAGCTGAATCAATCGGATCTAATACAAGTGGTGGATCGTATGCAGATACAGTAAAATTTGGGGATATTATTATTCTTGCAGTTCCCTGGTCAGGAGCAAAAGAATCAATCAAAGAAGCAGGAGATTTAAGTGGTAAGATTATTGTGGATTCTACTACTACTGCTGCACCTCATCTGGGAGGACCTTTAATAAAAGTTACCCCATCTGCAGCAGAAAAAGTCGCAAAATGGGCTGAGGGAGCGGATGTAGTAAAAGCAGTTCATACTATTGGAGTAGATAGTCTAAATAAGTTACAATTTGGTTCCCAACAAGCAAGTTTATTTATTTGTGGAGATAATTTAGAAGCAAAATCAAAAGTAAAACAATTAGGACTCGATCTTGGTTTTGACGTTATTGATGCGGGGTCACTCACAAATGCTAGGCTTATAGAACCCCTCGCTATGCTATGGATCGAGTTAGCTTATAAACAAGGTATGGGGACAGATATTGCTTTTAAGTTGCTACGACGCAGAAAAGCAAAATAGAAGAAATTCTATAAATAATCATTTTATTTTATTCTTTATTTTTAGTTTTATTTTTTAATTTACGAGAAATTTATCATAAATAAAACATATTCTAATAATTAATTCCTAAAGGATTGAAGTTAATTAATATGAAAAGATATAAAAGTTCCTTTCTTGCTCATACTTATTCTATTGTGGCAAGAGATTCAAAAACGGGGGAGATGGGGGTTGGAGTGCAGAGTCATTATTTCTCGGTTGGATCAGTTGTAGATTGGGGGCGTTCTGGAGTTGGTGTAGTAGCCACGCAATCATTTGTAAACAAATCTTTTGGATTACGAGGTCTTGATTTAATAGAGCAAGGAAAATCTCCTGAAGACGCTTTAAAGATATTACTTTCAGACGATGAGGGAAAAGATGTAAGACAAGTTGCTTTATTAGACACTAATGGGAACATTGCCGTACATACAGGATCAAAATGTATTAAATATGCAGGACATGTAAAAGGGGAAAATTTTTCAGTTCAAGCGAATATGATGTTAACAGATAAAGTTTGGCCAGCTATGGCTAAGGCTTTTGAAAATAATAAAAACTTACCTTTACCTGAAAGAATAGTAAAAACATTGGAGGCAGCAGAAGCAGAAGGGGGGGATATAAGAGGAAAACAATCAGCAGCTCTATTGATTGTTAAAGGTGAATCAGTCGAAAATGAATGGGATGATCCTTTTATTGATATAAGAGTTGAAGATCATCCTGAACCCTTAGAAGAGCTTGCTAGATTATTGAAACTCTGGAGGGCTTATGAAAATATGGATAAGGGAGATGTTGCTATGGAAAAAGGTGACATGAAAGAAGCCCTAAAAGTATACAACAAAGCAAGCGAAATGGTCTCTGATAATCTTGAAATGAAATATTGGACAGCAATTTCTCTAGCTAATAATAAAAAACTCGAAGCAGCATTACCATTATTTAAAGAGATATTCGAAAAAGATAATAATTGGCGCACTCTCACAGAAAGACTTCCTGAAGTAGAAGTCCTTAATATTACTGAAGAAGATTTAAACAAAATACTAAAATTGAAGTGAAATAGTTGAAAGTCGCACGATATTATAATAATAATGATATAAGAGAAGACGAAATCCCTAAACCCACAATTAGAGAAGGAGAAATATTAGTAAAAGTAAAAGAATCTGGGATATGTGGTTCAGACATACTAGAGTATTATAGATTTGCTAAAATGAAGAAGTTAGGTGTTGATTCGTTAATTTTAGGTCATGAAATTGCTGGTGATATCGTTGAAAAAAGTGAGACAGTTAAGCATTTAAAGGTAGGAGATAGAGTATTTGTTACTCATCATGTACCTTGTTTTGAGTGTCACTATTGTAAGCAAGGGCATCAAACTGCCTGTAACTTACTCCATAATACGAATTTTGATCCTGGTGGCTTTGCTGAATATGTAAGAATTCCTAATATTAATATTGAAAAAAAAGGAGTTTATGTATTAGATGAAAGCGTATCTTATGAAGAAGCAGTTTTTATAGAACCTCTCGGATGTGTTTGTCGTGCACAAAGGTTAGCAAATGTGAAGAAGGGATTAACTGTTTTAGTTCTAGGCAGTGGGACATCAGGTTTATTACATATTCAATTAGCGAAGCTTAGAGGAGCAAAAAAAGTTTTTGCAACCGATATAAATGAGTATAGATTACAGAAAGCAAAAGAATTTGGAGCTGATGCAGTATTTCATGCTAAGGAAGATCTTCCAAAAGAGATTAAAGATTTAAACAAATTTAGATTAGCGGATATCGTAATTGTTTGTACAGGTGCCGTATCAGCTGCCAAACAAGCTCTAGAATGTGCTGCTTCGGGAAGCAAGATCATTTTTTTTGCTGTTCCCGAACCCGGAGTTAACCTTGAGGTTCCCATTAATAAATATTGGAGAAATGAAATTTCAATTATGACCTCTTATGCGGCAGCACCTCAAGATCTTGATGAAGCTTATAATTGGATTCTCTCTAAAAGAATCAACGTTATAGACTTAATCACTCATAGATTTCCTTTGTCTAGAGCACAGGAAGCATTTAGGGTAGTTCATGAAGCAAAAGAATCCATGAAAGTAATTTTAAAACTAGAAGGGGATTAAGACATTTCTATTTTTATCCTATAAATCTAGTTTGGACTTGTTCATATAAAATAGTCTTATAAATTATCTTTAAACTAACAAAGGATCTTAAAAAGATAAATATCAATAGTGGTACAATTATATTGAGGGACTCAAATTTAAAAGCTTTCTCACCACTATTATATTATCAATCGATATTGTTAACAGGGTTTTTTAATAATGAATTTTCGAAAAAAACAGAAGAAAAATAGTATTTACATCCTTATTACACTGATCTCAATAACAATCTTAGGTGTTGGATCTAATTCCTTGAATCAAGCTAACCTTAATACCCCTATACAGGATCTTGAAAATGATGGTTTAAATCCAAAAATCGCGGTTTATCGTGAATGGAATCGATCATATGATATTTTTGTAGGATCACCCGGACCATCTTTAGATGAAGATGTTGCCTTAGATTCAAATAAAAATATCTATGTAGCGGGATTCGAAGATTCAATGACCACAAATTATGACATTTTATTGATTAAATACAATCAATCTGGTGAATTTGAATGGGCTCAGTCATTTCAAGGAAATTTATCGACAGGATATGATTTTGGATATAGCGTTGCGGTTGATAACGAAGATTCTATATACATCGTAGGTAGTGTTCAAGATAGAGCGTCATATAGTGATATGAAAATTATAAAATATAATAGTGCTGGAATTATCCAATGGAATAAGACCTTTCAATATGCTATCAATTATAATTCTGTAGCAAAATCTCTGGCTATTGGTACTGATGATAATATATATGTAGGTGGAATTGCATATACAAGTGGTCTGACTGAATCAGAAATGCTTCTTGTAAAATATGACAAAAATGGAAATTATCTCGGAAATACCACTTTTCAAACAAGTTTATTTACGCAATGCGAAGAAATCGTTATAGATTCTGAAAATAACATTATTATGGTAGGAGAAAATAGTAGTACAGGTAGTGCACCTTGGGATATGCAAGTTGTTAAGTACAATAGTTCTTTAATTCAAGAGTGGAATAAAACTTTTTCATATGAAGATACCGAAAAATCAGAAGGATTAGATGTAGATTCTAGTGATAACATATACGTTATAAATTATGATGATGGTGCAATTCGTCAAAATCGTTTAACCAAATTTTATAAAAATGGAACTAAAGCATGGGATAAAGTCATTACAGATGGTGCAGCAATGCCAAAATGTCGTGATATTGATATAGATAATTCCACAGGCAAAATTTACTTAACAGGAGAAATCACGGTTTCTGGTAATGGTAATGATATAATTATTATTAAATGTAATAGTACAGGAGATAAACTGTTGAATGTTACTTGGAATAATGAAAAGAGCAGTAATATTCCTGATAGTGGCACGGGGATTTGGTTTGAACCATCTGGATCTTTGGTTGTCGTTGGTCATACTTTAGAACCTGATAATAATCATGACATTGTTACATTAACATATTCCCTTAAACCTAGTTTGTTCACGTTAAATTCTGATGCAACAACTCCAGATTTCGATGGGACATTTAAATTGACTTGGACAGACTCTATAAATGCTAAGAATTATACAATTTATAACCATACAAGTTATATTACTGAAATTAATGCTAGTGTGGGCTCTATTGAAGGAATTACTACTAATGAATATGATGTGTTGGATTTACCTGATGGAACATATTATTATATGATACAAGCTAGAAATGAATATGGAAATACTACTTCAAATTGTAATTCTATTACAGTTTGTAGAACGCCAGGAGCTTTCGGTTTATCAACAAATACTACATTGCCACATGATAGCGATGGAATCTTTGGATTAAATTGGACTACTTCCGAACATGCAGAAAATTATTCAATCTATATTCGAGATATACCCTCTTTTGAAGATACAAGAGCAACTAAAGATACAACTGGCGCAACACTTTATGCTTCTGGGATTACAAGTAATCAAACAATAGTTGATTTAAGTTCTTACGGAAATCAGTTTTGGTATATTATAGTGATTGCGTACAATTCTTACGGTGGTTATCAAAATAATACCTGGTGTTCTTTAGAAGTTAATGCGACTATTGGAATACCTCCAGGATCTATTTCTCTAAATGCATTATATGCTCCAAATCCCGATCCTGATGGAATATTTACATTAAATTGGAGTGCAGCAGATAGGTCTGATTATTTCACGCTTTATTGGGCACCAACCGAGATACTCATACCTAATTTTAATGCAAGCGGAAATGTAAAATTACTATATAATGGTACTGCTACGTCAATTCCCAACACTTATGCAGAAGGTTGGGCAAGTGGCACATATTATTTCAGAGTTTTTGCATTTAATCCATATGGGAATTCATCTTCGTCATCTGGATTTAATATTATAGTAGATAGGGAAGGGGGTGCAGGAAATGGTTTTGATTTACCATGGTGGCTAGTTCCGATAATAACAGGTTCAATAAGTGCAGTAGTCGGAATTACCATAAGACAAACTTTCCATTCGATTAAAAAGCGGAGGATATTCATGCAAGAAGTTAAGCAAAAATTTGAACAAATTGACAATGTTGAAGCCTTTTTGAAAGAAAAACTTGATTATGAAGAATGGCAAAAGCTCCAAGGCCCTCTAGATAAATACAAGAACCGTCAAATTAATAACAAAGATTTAATTAAATTAGGAAAGAAAGAAATAGGAAAGGACTTTACTAAACTCTTTACAGCTGATAAAAAGCAAAAAAAATAAGCTATTTTAATAGTATTTATTTTCTTTTATTTATCCTTAATTTTTTTTAAATAAATACATTAAAAATCTTGACTCCACTGTTCTTTTAATAGAAATAAACAGGAGAGATGGGGGTAGGAGTACAGAATCATTATTTCTCAGTAAATTCCGTTCTATGTTGGGGCTTAAGAGCTTCCCATTCTTATCCTATAAATCTAGTTTGTACCTGTTCATAGAGATTAGTCTTGTAGATTGTCTTTAAACTGATAAAAGAGCCTAAAAATATAAGAATTATTGGTGGTATGATTATATATATAATGGCATTTTGACCTATTACCACCTTAAATGGTCCATCTCCCTGAAAAATAGTAGCAAGCGGAAGACTTAAAGGATAAGTAAATATCAACGCCAAAATTATTGCGATTAGCCCTTGAATCATATTCTCTCCCAGAATCAGACTAAAATTTCTTTTTCTCCCAAAACCTAATGATCTTAAAATTCCATATTCATAATTTTTATCATAGATATTCATGACTGAATTATAAAATATTATAAAAAAAGATACAATCAAGCCATAAGCTACAACAATTAGCATAAGTGGTACAAAATCTTCATAAAATTCTGCTAATTTATCTGCCATTACTTCACAATCGAGGACAATTTCAATATTATCTAATTCATAGATTTCATTAATATAATTTTCCTTGTTAACCTCACTCTCAAGAAGAATATATACGCCATCTACCATCTCCTCACAATCATGAAGAACCATTCGGCCACCATTCAGAGAAACATAACTCGAGCTTATCATCTCATTATGGATACCAACAATCTCCATCGTAAAATTATTATTAGTAGATGTAATAATTGTTAAATTATCTCCTAATCTTTTGTTTAATCTTACTGAATGTTGATGTGAAATAACTATTTCATTTTCATTTAGAGGAATCGTATTTTGATCTCCATACCAAGTAAAATGATGCATTTTTGTATCCTCAGCATCAAACCCATTCAATAAAAACATTTGATCTTCGTCTCCTATAGCAGTGACCAAACCTTTTACATAAACTTGAGACTCATTTACACCATCAATTCCGGATATTTGAATAACGGTATTATTAAAATGACTCATATTTACGCTTTTTTGGAAATCTACATTTAAATCCCAAATCTCATTTGCTTTAGTATCATTGCTATTTGACTTAAACACCCTCCCAACATTATAATCCATACTATCAATTATAGTCTGAGTCGCTGAAATGATTAATAATGAAAATGTCATAGCAACTGTCGTAAATATTAATCTCTTTTTGTTTCGAAGGAGATTTCTATGGACCAGATAATGAAATACTCTTTTTTTAGGTTTTGATGATTTTTTAATTCTTAATATAGAGAGTTTAGTTTTAGATTGACCATAAACTAAATCTGCTACGTTCATCTTCTTAACACTCATTACAGGAAGAAAAAGACTTACGAAAGTAATAAAGCATCCTAATCCTAGTCCGATATATATGATTTCAGGTAAGAACATAAAACTTAAGGTATTCATAGAAAGGTTGGCTAAGTTAGAAATTACAACTCCTAGAATCGCCCAACCTACAGTATAACCAATGATTAAGGAAAGAGGAATTGTTATTAGAGATATTAACAAAAAGATGTGAAGAAAATATTTACTTATATCCGATTTCTTATATCCAAAGGTCATTAATGTACCTATCTGTTGCTTTTGATTATACACATATCTATT
>JBHLNR010000292.1:0-3388 GCA_048941385.1 Promethearchaeota archaeon | reverse complement strand
TTCAAATCTCTGTCACTAATTCTATGAATTAATTTTGGAAATAATCTCATAATTCTCCATAAGAATTTAGATGACCCTGGCATTATATAAAATTCTTTTTTTAATAGATCATTAATATATTTTTCAGCTACTTCTTTGGGTTTTAACAAACCACCCCAACTCTCTGAAATAATATTCAGCTCCTCAGGTCTAGTCTCTAATTCTTCTTGAAGACCTGGTGTTTCCGTATCGGGAGGACACAATACAGACACATTGATATTGTAAGGTTTCAATTCATGTCTTAGAGATTCAGAAAGACCTAAGATTGCGAATTTTGTAGGAGTGTAAGCAGCGTAGCCCATTTGTCCGATATATCCCGCAACAGAGGATGCGTTTACAATATAACCTTCTTTCTTTTCTTTAAAATAAGGTAATAATAGGAGTATAGGATGTAATTGTCCATAGAAGTTAGTATCCATATGCTCTTTGAAATTATCAATAGTTAAATTTTCTACATAATCTGGAAAAGAGATACCTACAAAGTTTAAAAGGTAATCTGGTATCCCGTGATTTTCAATAAATTCAGAAATTAGAGGTTTTAATTTTTCTATATCTGTAGTATCACAAGAAATAAATTCAATTTTTTGTTCTATTTCAGTTTTTAATTCATTAATTTCATCAGCGGCCCTTTTTAAGGTCTCTAGATCCCTAGCTACAATACAAACATTTCCACCCAATTGAACAAACTCCTTAGCTACAGCCTTACCAATTCCTTTTGAACCACCACACACTAATGCCCATTTTTCCTTAAATGGTTGTTTTTTTATTAATTTCTCCTTTGCCAGTATAAACAAACCTCTTGTATCTTAAATATTCATCCATCCAAAAATTAAAAAAATAGGTCCAAATATTATACAAAAAAGATTAACTATTAGATTTAAAGCTATGTCAAATTTTTTTCCCTTATACCCTTCATATTGTAAGTTGTGTGAAATATCCAGCAATCCTAAAAAAATTAGTGCACTACCTCCGGCAATTGAAAAAATTTCACCAATCTTATAATCTAAAATAAGCCCTATGGAACTTATTATTAAACATGGAACAGCCCATCCCAAATCTGGTAAAGGAAAGGATCTTTCGAATTCAAGGTATCCTTCTCTTTGGTCAGGTTTTTTGTTCTCAAACAAGAAAAAATAGATCCAAAAAACCATAAAACCAACAGCAATAAAAATTTCTAGACCAGCTATTATTAATTCCATATTTTTCTCCAATTTTGATTTATAATTTAATTTAGAATAATATAATTAATATATTTTTTAAAATTAAACATCAGATTTCAAGGTATTTGGAGCAACCCCTACATCTGCTATACCTCCATCAATCGGAAAAACATGGCCAGTAATAAAGTCACTACTAGGTGAGGCTAAAAAGATCATTAAATTAACCACATCTTCTACTGTTCCTGTTCTATTTAATGGAGTTTTAACGTTGCCATCCTTCATAGTCTGAATCATGATAGCTTCGCTATTCCCATAAACTCCCGTTGCATGGAACCCTGGTGCTATAGCGTTGGAAGTTATATAAGGAGCGAGACTTTTAGCTACAAGTTGGGTCAACCCTATCACACCTACCTTACTTAAACTATAAATAGGAAGGAGAGGGTCTACTACACTGCCAGCAATTGAAGTTGTGTGTATAACCTTTCCTCTCAATGGTTCAAATTTCTGTCTGTTCATCTTACGGCATATAAATTTATCAATTAACCATTGACCTTTAAGATTAGTATTCATAGTTAAATCCCATGCTTTTTCACCCACTTTCAGAATGTCTACGCCATAGCTCGTACCTGTCCCTGCATTATTAAATAAGATATAAATATTATCTAATTCTGTAAATGTTTGCTCTGTCATTTTCTTGACTTGTTTGGCATCTGACACATCACAAACTATAGGAATTACTTTTTTATTAGTTTCTTTTTCTATATTTTTACTTGTTTCATAAAGTAAATCTTCGTTTATATCAACGAGTACTAAATCAGCTCCAAGACCACTAAAAGCATAGCCTACACCCCTACCAAATCCGGATGCACCTCCAGTTATAAGACATCCTTTTCCTTTTAGAAATTTTCCATCCATTATTATTCACTAATTTTAACATCAAAATTTATTTTATCTTATTTATATTAGTTTTCTTTCACTCTATATAAAATTTTAATAAAGAGCCTTCAAAGTTGGGTTAAAACCAAAACTTTAATTACTAAAATATAATTAAGAAATATTATAGAAATATCAAGTGAATCAAAAATGGATAAAGTATGTCCTTTTTTAATTAATTTAGATGAAATAACTCCTGCAAGAAGCCAAGCCACCATATTAAATGAATTAGCAATGGCTTTAATTGAATGTACGAGTATTTATAGTAAAAGTCTTAAAAAATTAGGTAAAATCTCAAAAATTTCAATGGGATTTTGGCCTGTTCGATTAAGTCCGCTGTCTGATACTCGAGCTTGTGTAATGAGTTATCTCTATAACAAACAAGAAAAATTGAATGTAGGGAAGTTTGCCCAAATGCCCCCCAGACCAGAAGCAGTAATTAAAGGAGCAGATCCAGTAAGTTTTCTCAATTCCTTACAACAATATAATAGCACATACCTCAAAAGATCTAAAAATTTTAAAAGGGGTGTGGTTATCCAAGAAGCTCTCTTTAATACTAATGAAATTGGCTATTTTCAGAATTTTTTCCTAAATCAATATAATTTAAGTGCACATCCCTCTTCGTATTTTCTACTCGAGGGAGGACCTATTTCAAAAAGCGTCAATCAGACAAAAATTGTAAATGATATACCTGAATATTTATCTCAGAAGGATGTTAAACTCCTTGATACTTTTGGAGATGCCATTACAAAATTATGCGAAAGATGGGTTGAAAAAGGAGGAAAAGATGTCGATAAAATAAGAGATACTAAGGTTGATACAGGAGAAGAAGAAAAACAATTAGCAGTACTTAATAAAGAAATACAAGCAGAAAAAGAACGAGAGATAGAAAAAACTCCAGAAGAATTAGTAAAGAGCGGGAAATATAAAATGAACGATAAAACTGGGGAATTGCATAATAACATTAGTGCATTAAAAGGGAGCGTTGATAGTATGCGGAACGCGCTCAATCAAAGAGATCTTTTTCTAACAGAAGAAGCTTTAAAAGATATTGATATTAAATATCAAGATTTAGGAAATTCAATTACACGGTACAAAAATGAAATTGCTCAACTGAGGAAAAATGTACAACGTGAAATTTCTGATTTAGAAAAGACGCGACAAATGAAAATTAGGGAATTAGAACGTAAAAAAGCTGAAGTTGAAAAACAAATTGATGCAAAACATTCTGGATTAAGCAAAGATCTAAGTTCAGC
>JBHLNR010000100.1:0-13960 GCA_048941385.1 Promethearchaeota archaeon | reverse complement strand
GGGTGTACAACATGCATTCTTTAATGAAACTAGTTCAGTTTATAATGAAGCTGCAGCCGAAGATGCCTGGTTGATGGCACTAAATTTTTTCAACACATATTTAAAATAAGAAGGAGCTTAAGCGATAATGGATGAGAACAATGCGGATTTCCCTGATTTACTTTGGTCTTGTTTTATAAATTGGCTCAATACTCTCGAAGATGAGGGTTTTTTTAAAAATCCCATCATAGATAATCTAAATGATAAAAATCAAAAAAGGGAATAACACAAATTAAAGATATGCAGCATTAATAAAAATATGCAGTCTCCGATTGCTTAATTACATGCTTTTCTAGTACTAGATACAGATGACAATTTCAGATTCAGAGCAGAAAAGAAAGGAATGGTCAATTTACATCTCTACAGGATTTATTTTCTTTACCATGATTTTTACTCTAATCCTTCCTGGATTGATCGAAAAAAATACACTAGTAATAAAAGAGGAGAAGAAGCATTCTTCTAGTAATATATATATAATTTTTTTTTTGTAGAGTAGTTTTTAAGGTATTTTGTAACCTTTTTTGTATACTTAATGTGAGGTAGTTTGTAAGGCATATTGTAGACTTTTTTTTATTTTTTTTTAAATCTTTTTTCTTTCCTCTCAAATGAACTTCGTTGTAAGGTTATTTAAAAGCCCCTCGACAAAAAAGAGTAGAACTCTGGAAACCATCAATCTAACCTTACAAAAAAGCTTACAATGAGTTTACAACGTTGTAAGGTTCTTGGTAAAAACATCAGACTTTAAATTTCTCATAAGAAACATTAAAAATTAAAAAAAAAAGAATTTAACTATATTGTTATTGTTATACTAAGATACGCGTACCGTGGACCAATTGGCACACTTAAACTTCTTCCTACTACTGTTGACATGCAATAGAACGATATCTTATGAGATCCTGGCTGAATACTACAAAATATATGACTATAGAATACATCTCTACTATCTAACCACGTCATAAATATTAGTCGTATGACATCCTGATCATCGAGTCTAAATCCAAAGTTATACCAATCTGCCCCACCTAAAGCCTCAAGCCAACCAGAAAAACTAACAATGGCATTCGCTGTAAAATCTAGATCAAATGTTATGCCTGATTTCAATGAAAATTCCATTGAAATAAAATTTAAGATCTAATATCTTTTATAGTATGTTCGAGAAAAAAATAATAAAAATAAAGGCTATAAAAATTTTAGATTGATTGACCAAATAGATATATGGAGACAATAAATTACTAACGATATTAATGAAAAGAAAAATTTTTTTGCAAAAAATTGGACTAATAGACGAAATTGTCGTAGAAAATTTGAGAAAGAAATTGGAAATAATTTATAATAAATTCAACATAGGAGTTGAAATTGTTCCTAAGCAATTACCATTACCAAATTCTGAATATAATGCTAAAAGAAATCAATATGATGCAGCTAAAGTTAAAGATTGGCTTAAGGAACATCTAATAGAGCAGAATCATTATCGTATTTTAGGAATAATTGATAAAGATATATTTTCTGGCATTTATAATTTCGTCTTTGGCATTGCAGATATACCTCGCGAAAAAAAAATTACTTTATTCGCATTGATCTCACTTACACGCTTAAAAGAGGAATTCTATAGAAGAAAAGAAGATCTAGCATTATATGACTTAAGAATTTTAAAGGAAGCAATTCATGAGCTTGGTCATACTTTTGGTTTAGGGCATTGTTCTCACCTATGCGTTATGCAGTTTTCAAATCATCTTCGTAATACTGATATAAAACCACCAAATTATTGTGAAACCTGTTTAGACCACTTAATGACATTTTTTGAGTAATTTTCGGTACTTCTTTTATATCTAGAAATACATGGTTTTAGTTCTTCAAGGATTGTTATTGATTGAATTCCTAGAATTATTACTTCCTAATTTTCATTTACCTCCTAAAATAAGCTCTTACAAGTAGCTTTTAGAGTAACTAAATGTTTAAATACAAACATGTAATCTTATACATTGCTGTCGAAATTTCTACGAAAATTTCGTTAGCCAACCTATTTTAGGTGAAATCAATGTTTAAAGATGTATTGAAGAAACATAAAATTGAAAGTAAAGAAAAAAAGAATAAAAAGGAATCATCGAAAAAGGATAAACGTCAAAACGAAGAAAATCCAAAAGAAGATGAAAAGGTGGAAGAAAAAGAGCAAATCCCAGAAATTGTAAAAGAACCTTCTAAAGAAATGCAAGTAGAGAAAGAAGAACCTCAAGAGATTATAAAGGAAAGTGCTGAAGAGTTCAGTTCACCTTTTGACCCGACCATTGAGGAACCTGTAGAAATGGAGGAACTTAGTGAAGAAGTTATAACGCAAGCTAAAAAAAAGGTTCCATTAGGAGTAAATCTTAAAAAACTACAGAAAGGTGCAGGCTTAAAAACACCTGAAGAACTTGCATCCATTGATTCAGATCAGTTAAGAACGCTCATAGAAATTAAGGATATCCCCGAAGAGATTAAGGGTAAGGATGACGATGATAAAAAAGAAAAATATCTCAAATTAGTAATGAATTCTATTGAGAGAACTTATCCTACTAAGACCTTTAGGAAAAGATTGGCTGAAGATAATATCCAAGAAAAAGTCAAATGGGAAAATTTGAAGAACTTCATTATTAAGAATCCAAAAATTGACCCAACAAACCCCACATATGAAAAACTAGATTGGGAGGGTATAGCACCGGAAAGAGAGGGAGAAATAAAAGAATCACTTAAAAATTTAGCAAGAGAAATAAAAGAATATCCGGAATTTGACTTTAAATCATTATTAGAAAGAAAAGATTTTAAAAATAGAGTGCGTAAAGATGTTTTGAAATTCCTTTCCGATGCGTCTGATTTTTCGCTTCAGAACACCAATATAGAACGTTACTTGATAGAGAAGGGTGAATCCGCTTTCACGAGAATACCCGATAAAAAGAGACAAGAGAATGTAAAAAAACAGTTAAAGAGATTTCAGAGGCTATCTCGACTTACCCCAAAATATGAAGAAGTAGAATCATTAGCGGGTGAGGGATTACATTCTGCATCCAGTATAGCAAGGATACCTGAATCCACGTTTATAAAAAAGTTTGAAACGGTTTTAAACGGCGAAGAAAACGCAAAAAAAATCCATTCAAAAGCAACCCAATCCACGGTTAATTCAATGGCATTGCTCACTAAATTTGCTCCTTTATTTAATTCTATAAATCCTAGAGTACTTCCCAGTAAAGAGAAACTTTATCGCTCTTATGGGAAATATCCTCGCCCCGATACTGATGGAGGCATATCTATTATGCCAAACTTAGAAACTCTTTTTGAAGGGTACTTAGATTTATGTGATTGTGGGCATTGTAGTTCTGTATATAGTCCTTCTGCGTATTTCGTTGATCTTATGCAGTTTTTAGCTGGATCACTTCCTAACGATATTGGAATGACCCCACTGGAGATTCTTTTTAATAGAAGACCTGATCTACAATATATAGAACTAAGTTGTGAAAATACGAATAAAACCATACCTTATATCGATCTAGTTAATGAAATCCTTGAACAGTATATTTCAGAAGTTATATTACAACTCGAACGTGAACCTTCTAGTATTAAAAGTAAAGGCTCATCTGAGGAATTGATCGCAGAGCCCGAAAACCTAAACACTGCTGTTTACGATGCTCTTAGTAAGCTTGATAATGTGTATCCATTCAATATGCCCTTTAACCTATGGGTGGAGGAAGCTCGTATTTATTTAGAGCATCTTGAAAGTAGCCGTTATGAAATATTGGAGACTTATAATATATGTAAAAAGGAACCAATATCAGAAGGAGATCTTGCTTGTGAACATCTCAAAATTACTCAAGAAGAGAAAAATATAATAGTTGATACAGATAGTAATGAAGTTTGGGAAAAAACTTCGCAATACTATGGCTATAAGGATGAAGACCAGTTTCAAAACTACGATTATAATGATCTAACCAATTTTAAAAAATCAATCTTCTTTGTTCCAGAATTTCTCAGAAGGACGAGGCTTACATATAGCGAATTAACAAGACTTTTAAACACAAAATTTGTGAATCCTGAAGGATCACAAGATAAAGCATCCTTGAATTTAATTGATAAAAATGAAAGTCAGTGTGACATCGATAATATGGTGTTATCTAATAATGCTGAAACATTAACACCTCTCCCTGTTCAAACTCTTAATAAAATACATCGGTTCCTCCGTCTTTGGCGTAAAGTTGATTGGAGCATGGAAGAAATTGATACCATAATGAATTGTTTAGGTTTTTCCGATATTGATGAATATTGCCTTATAACACTTTCTTATATCAAGATGATTCAAGAAGAACTTGATATATCTTTGACAACATTACTAAGTTTTTGGTTAGAATTAAGCCCTATAAGTGCTGAAAATGAAGTAAGTCTTATAGCTGGGCTTCATATTTCAAATTCTGAACTGAAAACTTTGATGAATTATGAATTGGTGCGGTTTCTTGTAAGAAGCATATTTAGGCAAGTATTAGAAAGAGATCCTGAACCTATTGAAATGATAATACGGGTTTCTAAACTCAATAAAGGTAAAATTTCCCTCAAAGAAATGATTCGAGAATTAGCTCTTACTAAAGAACACCAAGACCACTTCATCGTTCCCTCCTCCGAAGATAAAGCAATTACATACTGCTTTAATCACCTATTAGGACGAGATCCTTCTCCCGACGAAATAGAAAAATGGGTTGATGTCTCCTTTGATGAGGGGATAGATAATGTGATTAACGGGTTAATAGACAGTGATGAGTATGAAGAAAAGTTTGGAGAAGATGGTATGGCATTTGATATAAACTACGAAGATCCAACTATGAACCCTGAAATAATACTAGCACTACATCGACATACACTTCTTTGTAGAGGCCTTAAACTATCCATAGATGACTATCTATCTCTGAGAGCTTTGCTCTATTGGATAGATCCCTTCGATTCAGAAGAGATTAAGAATACATTAATATTCAATGAGAAGGTTCGAAAGGTGATGGATTCTAAATTTACCGTTAAAGAATTAGATTACTTAATAATGAATCAATTTGTAATTTCTGAAGGGATATGTCCGCAAGAAGAAAATATTACCCTGATGTTAACAGAACTACGAGATGGTCTTAAAAAGATTGCTGATGAAAGTGGTTTCAACGGTGAGCAATATAAGGTTCAAAGTGGAAACTATCTCAAGCAGAAACTAAGCAATTTTTTAAATATTGAGCCCATGATTATGGATTTTTTGGTGAGTAGAATCCTCCCATGTCAAGCCGCGTATTCTTTAAATGAAAGTTTCATAAATAGCGAGCAAAATGAAATGGAAATTAATCTTGACAATTTTAGTCAACAATTTTCACTTTTTTATCTTTTACATAAAATCTCCATGTTATTAAAAAAATTCGAAATCTCATCGAAAGAACTTGAACATCTAACCGAATACAGTGAGAACTTTGAGAGTTTCGACCTTAATGCTTTCAAATCAGATACTTTTTCTGCTGAATTTTCATTCAAACAATGGGAACGTTTCTATGACGTTTTCAATCTAAGAGACAATCTCAAATATGGGGATGTAGACCTAATTAATTTATTTATAACTGCAACAAACGCAGAAGAGATAAAAGAATTAAAAGCATTAAGCGAAGACCAGATGGATAGACTGTTAATGTATTTACCGATGGAAGTTAGAGAAAACTTAGTATTCATTGAATTGACTAAAGAAGAAAAATTAGGCATAATTATACAAAATAAAGAGCAGTTATCAAAGATTATCTCGAAAAAATTTAAGGAGGTTTTAATCGCACTCACCCATTGGGATATTGAAGATCTTGATTTTCTAGAAATACAGACAAAAGATTTCACGAATGAAATACTTCTTAATCGAATTAAAAGGTGTTTTGATCTAAGCAATAAATTAGGAATTTCTGTTTCAAAAGCTAACGATTGGGCCAGTATTTCAGTAGAAGCAGCCCAGGCAGAGGAAATTAGAAAAACTGTTAAAGCGAAGTATGAGGAGGAATCATGGATTGATGTCGCAGGTCCTTTAAAGAATAAACTTAGAGAGAAGCAGAAAAATGCACTGATTACCTATCTACTTCATTATGAAAAGTTAGGGAATTCTAATGATCTATTCGAACTCTTTCTACTGGATGTGGAAACAACTTCATGTAAATTAACTTCACGTATAGTACAAGCAATTTCTACCTTACAACTATTTATTCAACGTTGTTTGATGAATTTAGAACAAAAAGTAGACCCTCAACTAGGAGAAATTGGAGTAAGCTCGGATGCAATAGACGGCACCAGATGGAAGTGGATGAAAAACTACCGTGTATGGGAAGCAAATCGCAAAATATTTCTTTACCCTGAGAATTACATAAGGTTTGAACTATTAGATAATAAAAGTCCTTTCTTTCAGGATCTTGAAAATGAGCTATTGCAAACCGAAATTACAGATAATTCGGTCAAAAAGGCTTTTTTAAATTATCTAGAAAAACTTGATGATATCGCCCGTTTGGAAGTATGTGGTGAATGTGTCGATGAATCTAAAAATATAATTTATATCTTTGGAAAAACAGTTGAAAATCCTCACATATATTACTACCGTATATTTAAGATCCTTGAAACTGAAACAGAAGGCAATAATTTAACATATATTAAGCGAGGATACTGGACACCGTGGCAGAAACTGGATGTAGATATTGAGGGGAAACATTTATTACCAATAATTTATAATGATCGTCTTTACATTTTTTGGCCAATTTTTACCAAATCGACAGAAAAACCAACAAGTGCATCCAAAGATAAACTGGAGTATCCTGATGAAAAATGGGAAATTAAGCTTGCTTGGAGCGAATATAGGAATAATAAATGGTCAGCTAAAAAAATTTCCACTGACAGTACCGAACTTACAATAAAAGATTCTCTCTATGAAGAAGAAAAATATACGCTTTCAGCATGGATCAAAAATAATGAGCTCATCATAGGCATATATTGCCCTGAAGTTGATTTTTCAATGGTAAAATTAAGGCAATTTATGTTAAAAAGTTGTCAAGGAAAACTTTCATTAGCCAAGTCAATAGATTCTTATGGAGAAAGATTATCTTTACCAATTGACACAAATTTGGAAAATATGTCATTAACGGCTGAACCTGGAACTGGATTGGGTTTACATCTTTTTACGGGAATCCAATGGACCGGAGATTTATTCCAAAAATCCATTTTTACCTCATTACTGAAACCTAACCCATCTTTAGGTAATTGGAACCTACTTTACTCCCACCAATATCAATATAACAATAACATTTTGTCATACCCTCAACAAACTGAAACCATCTATGAAGTACCATTCTTCTTTCAGGACGATAAAAGAACATTTTTTGTCATTCCAAAAATAAATAATGTCGGAAACCAGATCCAAGAATTTAAATTTCAGTTCAGTGCTTTTTATCACAGCTATGTCTGTGCATTTATAGAACAGCTTAACAAGAGTGGTATTCGTGGGTTATTAGAATGCAATATGAACCTCTCATCTCGTTATATCTCTACAGAATATATCATCACATCTGGTGACATACTTACAGATATCCGTCCCCAGATGGAATTATGTCATCAACATATATGGTCACCAGATGGAACTAAATTAGCGTATTTAAAGAGCCCGCAGGGATTACAATATAACTGTGAACTATGGGTCGCACAACGAAGTGGAGCAAATCTCATTAATCATGTCCTTATATCTTCTCAAGTGGAATTTAATGGGCTGTTAGATTGGTATGATGATTGGCTTCTTATCAGGATAAGACGTGAACAAGGTAAACCTTCTTCGTATTACGGTCGAAACGAGCTTTGGAAAATACGAGAAG
This sequence comes from Promethearchaeota archaeon, assembly GCA_048941385.1. Lineage (GTDB taxonomy): Archaea > Asgardarchaeota > Lokiarchaeia > Sigyniarchaeales > SOKP01 > Loki-b32. Next base: position 6,047 of record JBHLNR010000100.1, on the reverse strand, counting down.
ATGGAACAGAGATGACACAGGTTACTTTTACTCAAACTAATAAAATAAGAACATATTTTGATAATCATGCATATGATAACAGAGGTACTGCAGTATGGGGAAAATTTATTCCCGGAACAAACCTTGTGTACTTCCATGCTCATCAGGGAAATGGCCATTATGAGACATATGTGTGCAATACGGACGGTACTGATAATTGGTACAAAATATCTCATCCTAATTTAACGTGGAGACCTGCTTTATCACCAACTGGAAACAAGCTTTTATGGGGTCACCAGACTGACTTCAGGTACCCGACGACTCATAAATCGTGCAATGTGGATGGTACAGGTAAGACTACTATCAAAAAATTCAATAAGCGAATTTCTGTCACGGTTTTAGCAGATGGGAACACGGTTGTTTGGTCTGATAATGGCAACATATATGCTATTAATTTGGATGGAACCAATGAAAGGACTGTTATTGACGACGCATACATTAATACATGGTTGAACTATCATCCTACTGATAGCGAGGCGCTACTAATAGGAAGTAACCGCTCAGATGGAAATATGCATATTTATAAGATAAAAGTAGACGGTACTGAAATTACTCAGCTAACAGGGGGACCATATATTGATGAGCTTCCAATCATATCTCCCGATGGAAAATATCTCAGTTATTTGAGGTTACCCTGCGAATTCGATAAGAGTAGCACTACCCCTCCTTATCCATATGAGCTGATAATTAAGAGTGTTGATTATTTTGTTGATAGACCCTTCCCTATCGAGCTCATAGATTTTAGTCCTCAATCTGCTTATTCTCTCTATAATTGGGAACTTTTCTTCCACGCCCCTCTGCTAATTGCAACAAGTCTTAGTAATAATCAAAGGTTTGAGGAAGCTCAAAAATGGTTTCACTATATTTTTGATCCTACGAAAGATGTTGATAATTGTTGGAACTTTAGACCTTTCTATGATGAGAATAATGAAGATTTAATTCAAGATTTATTAGGTCAACTTTCAACCGGTAATTCGACCAAGAAAGAGGAGTTCCTGCATCAGATTGAACGATGGATGGATGATCCATTTAATCCCCATTTAATTGCTCGGTTAAGAATAGGAGCGTATCAAAAAACGGTTGTCATGAAGTACCTCGATAATCTAATAACTTGGGGAGATAACTTATTTAGGCAATTTCAAACAGAATCTATTAATGAAGCAACCCAACTCTACATTTTAGCTTCTGATATTCTCGGAAAACGCCCAGAGAGGTTACCAGCAAGGGAAACCACTGCAGTAACTTATTCAGGTTTATTAGAGCTATCTGCTGACATTATAAATCTCATTGAAAACGAGAATCCGCCCAGTGTGGGGAATCTAACAGTAACTTTTACGGATGAGTTCGCGAGCCTGTTGAATTTTTTCACCTTTTATTTCTGTATCCCTCAGAATGAGGGGATGCTTAAATATTGGAATATCATTGAAGATCGTCTATTCAAGATCCGACATTGCATGGATATCGAAGGGGTGGCTAGGCAACCTCCATTATTTGCTCCTCCAATTCCACCAGAGCTGTTGGTCAGAGCTAAAGCGATGGGAATAGATCTTAGCAGTATTCTTAGCGATGTAAGCGCACTTATTCCGCAATATCGTTTTAATTTTATGCTTCAAAAAGCGAAGGACCTATGTAACGATGTTAAATCTCTGGGAGATCAACTACTATCTGCATTAGAAAAAAAGGATACTGAAGAGTTAGCTATGATCCAAGCAGGTCACACAACTAACTTACTTAAATCAATGACATTAATTAAGGAGAAACAAATTGAAGATGCAGAAGAGATGCTAAATAGTCTAAAAAAGAGTCGTGAAGCAACAAATATACGTTATGAGCATTATAAAGGTCTCGAATTTATGAATATAGGAGAAACATTACAGGTTACTCTAATGGGGGTATCAATTGGTCTACAGGTTGCTGGATTAATATGTGATTTGATTGCTGCTGGTGTTAATATGATTCCTGACATTTATGCAGGAGGTGCAGGAGTATTTGGTTCCCCTGTCTTGGTTGTGCATGCTGCTGGAGGTTCTAAGACTGCTGATAGTCTGAAGATTGCTTCTAGTGCTTTAGATAAAGGCAGTAGAATCTCAGATACAGGCGCTGCCCTCTCTGGATTAATAGCAGGCTATTTTAGAAGAAAAGAAGAATGGGACCTGCAAAAAAAAGTAGCCGCTAAAGAAATAGAACAAATAGATGCACAAATTATTGGCGCAGATATAAAATTAGCGATTGCTGAATATGAATTGAAAAATCATGAGAAACAAATAAAAAATTCTGAAGAAATCGACTCATGGATGAGGAGAAAGTTCACTAACAAAGAATTATATGGCTGGATGGTTTCCCAAATCTCAACAATTTATTTCCAGAGTTATCAATTAGCGTATGACATGGCTAAAAGGGCTGAAAAGGCATATCAATACGAATTAGGCCTCACAGACTCAAACTTTATTCAATTCGGTTATTGGGATAGCCTGAAGAAAGGATTACTAGCTGGAGAAAAATTACATTATGATTTAAATCGCCTCGAAATGGCTTATGTGGATCAAAACAAACGGGAATATGAAATAACAAAAATAATTTCTCTTGCTTTCACCAATCCTCTAGCACTCTTAAAACTTAAGGAAACCGGACATTGTACCTTTGTTATAGGAGAAGATCTATTCGATCATGATTATCCTGGGCATTACATGAGAAGAATCAAGACACTAAGTCTTACAATTCCCTGCACCAAACCATCATACACCAATGTAAATTGTACCCTATCCATGACCCGAAACACTATCCGCATTAAAGATACTGTACCCGGCGAAGGAAAATATCTTAGCACTGGGGAAGGTGATGATCGTTTCTTAACCAATTTCGCTGCTGCACAATCAATAGCAACCAGTCAAGCTAGCGATGATTACGGACTTTTCCAACTCGACTTTTCTGATGAACGATATTTGCCATTTGAAGGCGCGGGTGTTGACTCGGATTGGCTTTTAGAAATGCCCATACAATCTAATGATATCGACTTTAGCACAATTTCGGACGTCCTTATTACAATTAGATATACTGCTAGAGATGGTGGACCAACTTTAAAGAATGAGGCGATGAAAGCTCGAGAAATGACATCAGGAACTCAGAAACTGGGACTATTACGAATGCTAAGCACCAAATACGTATTCTCAGAACAATGGCAACGATTCCTCAATCCAACGGAAAGCGAAGAAAACCATGTCTTGGAAATGAACCTAATAAAGAGCTTCTTTCCACATAGATATAAATCCATCGATTCAATTGATAAGATAACTTTCTTCCTGAAACTGAAAGAAGATATTCAATATGAAAATGAAAATGCGTTGAAGATTATCATTACACCCCCAGGAATGGATTCTAGTGATCCTATAGATTTATTAATCCCACAAGGGTCTACCACTAATCTACCGCTCATCGAATATTCTCCCTCCGGTGGCAGATTAGGAAAATGGTTGATTGAAATCAATAGGATGATAATCCCCGAGAAATTAAGACAAAAAACAAATAGCGAATTTGAGGTCGTACAAATCAACGGGATCAATCATTATCGATTGAATCTTGAAGCAATCCTCGATATTGGAGTCTTAATTGAATATAAAGCAACCCTACGATGAAATTTTATTCGATCTAAATTCTAAATCCCTTTTTTTATATATTTTTAAAAATTCTACATAAAGAGTGGGATATCGTGTATAAAAAATTAAAGAAAAAAAAGATTTATTGTTAAATTATATAATTCTAACTCTAATTTCGACACGTATATTTCGATTTAAAGAGAATCTGGGTTCTCCCATTTTTCTACAAAATTTCAATTTAGCGCTAATAAAAGAATAATAAGGTTAATTATAAGCAAAATAGCTTAAAAGTTCATCTTAATTGTTGGATATTTATGATAAATTGCACTCTTTCTGATATTTCAGTTTCATTAGCAAACAATCGCTGATCGTCCGAATTTATAGAAACATATTGACCTTCTTGAGAACGGAGCCATACAAATTCACCATCACCTATTTCACCTCCCTCGGTGATTTTTCCAATCGTAAGACCCTCTGCATCGTGAGGATTCCAGCTGGTGGCAATAACTTCTCTTGTATCCCCTTTTTTAATATTCACATAATTTCCATTACTTGCTCGAAGGCGTATCAGTTCCCCATCCATAATATCACCACCTTCACCATTTACCTTTTCGATCACAAAAGTCTCCCATCCTAATGGTTTCCAACGGTTAGAAGCTAATTCTTTTCCCCCACCATTTTCTGCACACACATACAAGTCATTATTAGCTTGAAGATATATTATATCTCCACCATGAATCAATTGTCGTTCAAATGCCATACCATCCTCTCCAAATTTCGTATCATACTCGTCACTGTCTAATAACCGGTTAATCACGTCATCTATTCCCTCATTTAAGGATATATCAATCCAAGTTTCGGTCTCTTCCAAAGTAGGATCTCGTCCTAATATATGGTTAAAGCAATATTTAACTGCAATATCTTCGGAGAAGGGTCTAATGAAGCGGTCCTCGTGTTCCTCTGTAAGGGCTAATTCTCGAATCATTGCTTTAATAGATGTTTCACCCCTGTTAAGTTTGAAACCCCAGTCTATAAACTCAAAGGGAGTATATTCTCTTTCCAATACTTGCCTGAATATTCTTCTTATAAGATCAGGCAGCAATTCTAAATTCCATTCCTTCAAAACTTCTAATTCAGACATTAAATCACACCTGCGGATTATATTTAATCTTTTAATTTAATTGCAATGGATCGAAGAAAAAATATACTGTAATTATATTTAACGTTTTTGTATAAGCATAGTAATTCAGCAGAAAACTTTCTATAATCCAATGTTTTAATCGAGTATTTTTAAGGTTTATAGGGAAGCTTTGAATTTTGAATCTATTAAGTACTTTTTGTCATTGTCCCTAACGGTAATTTCTTAGAAATAATAAATTATGTAACTATTTTCTAACTCCTCTTTATTAGGTAAGGTATGGTGGTTTACTAGAGAATCTTTAAATGATAAATGTGTAATTAGGTTTTTATTTTTTCTTAAGATAAGCACAAAAATTTATTAAGAAAGATGGGATAATATAATTTACAAGATTGTAAATCTTTTTTTATGCGAAATTCGGAAAAGGTAATTTAAAATGAAATTAATGATATCAAGAAAAGATATAATTCCGTCAATAACATCAGCTTTATTCTTTGCTTGGATTGTATTGTGGCTTGTTGCAATATTGATTGGGTGGATTCAGTTAGATTTTATTCGAATATTTTACTTTTTACTTCCAATTCCTTGGGCATTTTTAATTACTATTGTTTGGATTAATTGGAAAAATATCAATGATAAGATTCTTTATCCAGAATACGGAAAAGCTCATTTCGATCCTCTCTATATTAAAGAAGGTCTTGTAAGATTGTTCCAGATAATACTTATCTTTATAGTATTTCTTTATTACATCATATTAGAAATAAATGATTTAGTCACTCTTATCCCTTCAGGACTTCTGGTTGTCGTAAATGCGATTTTGGCTTATTTTGGATTTAAACCCTCTGATATATTACCAAAAGACTATGTCATTGAAAGCCTTAATATTGATGTGCCTACGAATAAGAAACTTTTAAATTCGCTTCCCGTGGTTAAAGATGCGTATAATCAATTTGAAGTCAAGTTTAAAGAAACTTTAGACCATATAGATCAGATGGTTAAACAAGGAAATGCGAATATAAATAATGTTGTCGAAAATATTGAAGCGAGATTAGTGGATATTGAAAAAATTGCGAATAACATTCCATATTATGCATTTTCCCGAGATCAATTTGAAAAATATAATTACCTGATATTGATTATTATGCTCGCAGTAATTAATATCGTAGCTCAACCAGCATTTAATATTCCATCATACATTGCACTCCCGAGTTTTTCTATATTTGGGATCTTAATTGGTGTTTCCGCACGTAATAAGATAAATGGAAATATCTCAAATA
>JBHLNR010000099.1:0-14021 GCA_048941385.1 Promethearchaeota archaeon | reverse complement strand
ATATCTTTTAGATGAACCCTCAGCATTCTTAGACGTTGAGATGAGATTACAGGTTGCTCAATTGTTAAGAAAATCTATTGAAGAATTGAAAAAAGCAGGATTTGTGGTAGAACATGATATTATAACTCAAGATTTTATTGCCGACTCTATTTTGGTATTTGATGGTATTCCTGGGCTAGAAGGTAATGCTATGGCACCTCAAAGTCTGAGAGATGGATTTAACAACTTCTTAAAAATTATGGGAATTACTTTCAGAAGAGATTCAATCTCTAAAAGACCCCGTGTTAACAAAATAGGAAGTACAAAAGATGAGTATCAGAAACGAATTAATGAATTTTATTACATTCCTAAATCAAAATAAAACTATAATTGATTTTATATAAAATTCTTTTTATAGTCCATAATTTCCATTGGAGAAATTAAACAAAAATAGTTTGACTAAAGATTGGTTCTATCAAAGATGTAATAAATTTATTTAAATATGATTCAATAATTTTTTACTGGGGCTTATTCTAAAATTTATAATATTTTTTTCCAAATACAATAATTCTAAAATAAAATTTGCAGTGGAAATTATGGGGTATTTGTAAAAATATTGAAAAAATAATAAGAATTAATAAAAAAAATTACAAATTCACTAAGGTTTTATCTTCCAGAAAACTAAAGGTCTTCCTCTTTTACCATCAGTTCTTGAGAATTTTTCTATTAACCTTCTTTTTTGAAGTTTCACTAAATTATCATAGATTGTAGTTCTTGGGGTATTAAGGTGTTTTACTAGATCCTTACGTGTGGATGGGCCGATATTATCCAGAGTTTTAAGTAAATTATATTGAATTGGGGATAAAAAATCTTTTGATTCTGTAAATTTTTCGAAAACAATTCTTTCAGCCATAATTTATTCCTTATTTTTTTTATTAAATCGAAAACGACAATTTTTCGACTTTTTAATTTAATTGGTAAGAATTTATTCCTATGATCATATTAATCCCAAATAATATATAAATGATGGTTATTTATGCATTATTATCATCAATAAGCACTAAAATTTAAAAATGAAATTCAATATTATATACTTGGATTAAAATTATAAAATTGTAGAAATGACTGAAACTTCAAGGACTACGGTAACCTTAAATAATAGTTATATGAAGTTAATTGAAGAACTTGTAGATGTTTTTGGGGCTACGAGAGCACAGGTTATTAGTAATATTGTAGAATACTTCTTTAACGATAATAAAAATGATCCTCTTCTAGAGAAATTAAGGGCCAGGAAAAGAAAAGAAAATCCACCTGAAGAAAAGGAATTAATGGAAAAAATTAGGAATTATTTAAAAATTTCAGACCAGATACCTTTTAATGTTTTTATAGATCATCTAGATTTAGATATTGACTTTGTAGTGAGTCAACTTGATGATTGGGCAGAGATATTTGGTTTCATGTTTATCGACAATAAAATTGTAAAAGTAAAAAAGGAAAATCTAGACTAAATTGATGTTATTTAGATTTTATCCAAAAATATTTAAAAAATCGTCTGATAAACCTACCGTCCAATCAAGTATAGATGTAATAACTCCCGTTATAATAAAGAAGATAAAAAGAGCAAAACCAATGAGTAGAGCATACTCTACAAGATTCCCTCCATATTCATCAGATAAGAAACTCCTAATTGTAGAACCAATTTTCTTAAAAAAGCCTTTAATCTTCATTCCTATTTAATTTTTATAACTAGCTTTTTAAACCAAACGGAATGAAGAAATGATTTTAATAAATTAAACTTTAGAGTCCCAATTTTCTTGCCACGTTGTTGAGCTCTTCTTCAGTTGCTTGTTTTCTTGGGATTTTAACTCTTAATGTATCATCATCTAAATTCCTAGGAATAATATGGACGTGGAAATGTTTTACTACCTGCCCTGCTGCAGTAAAATTATTTTGAAGGATATTATACCCATCGATTTGTAATTTATCATGTATTATCATGGCAATTTTCTTCACATCTTTATACAGTTCACTTAATGCAAATTCAGGAATATCTTCTATGGTAGCATAATGGTTCTTAGGGATAACAATCGTATGACCTTTTGCGAGGGGAGAAATATCTAAAAAAGCAAGATTTAAGTCATTTTCAAATAAAACCTTTGATGGTAATTCTTTTCTGGTAATTTTGCAAAAAATACAATCTTCACTCTTCATTTTTTAGACTCAATTTAATTCTTTGAGTAATTTTATTACTCCCTATTTATAAATTTAAATTAAAAAACCTTTACTGAGTTTTATCATATTATATTATAAAAATTTTTCACATTATGAATTAGGGACACTGATTATAATGCTTCTCCGAGAAATTCAATCTATGTTAACAAACAAATTATCCCCCAAAATATTTACCCTAAATTCTGAGATTTATGGATTTCAATTTAATCAGAAAAGAACAGACAGAGCAATAAAAAGAGTAATGCTTACCATTGATTTAAGCGTCGATGCATTACATTTTGCTCTAAAAAATAAAATTAATCTAATAATTTCACATCACGGATTACTACAAAATCCTACATTAAAATTTAGGAGAGAATTAATAAACAAATTAACTCTGCTTACAAAATATCCCGTTGCTATTTTTGTATTAAACTCTTCATTCATCGCAGCAGAGGGAGGGGTATCCGAAACAATAGCAAATGCACTCTATTTGAAATTAGAAAGAACTTTTGATATAAAAAACGATAAAGGAATTAAGGTTCCGATTGGACGGATATGTACGCCAAAATATTATCTGAATAATGATCATTTACTGAATTTAGAGGATTTAATTAACAGAATTCAAACTCACTTAGATTTGTCTTATGTTTCATATGTGGGTGATCTTAAAAAAATAATTAATAAAATCTGTATTGTTGGTGGAGATACTCTAAATCTATCATACTTAAGGAAAGCAAAAGCTCGCGGTTGCGATTGTTTTATAACAGGTAGAATTGATTATTTCTGTGCAATTTTCAGTAGAGATATAGGACTTACGTTAATTGAGACATCACATTATAAAATGGAGATTCTTGCACTAAAGAAATTATGTAATGTCTTAAGTCTAGAGTTTCCTTATGTTGAATTTACTCTATTTGAATCATATGATCCCTTTAAGACTTATTACGATTTTCAGAATAAATAGAATCTTTCCTTCTCAAATAAAAGTTTAAATTTCTAAAGAGTTACTATGTTTTTAACAGATATTTTTTTTATAGTTAGAATGTTTAGAGGAAAATTATAATGCCCTTAATTGAATATAATGGGAAAAAACCTCAAATAAGCCCAAATTCTTATGTTAGCCCTCAAAGTACCTTAATTGGCGATGTTAAGGTAAGTGATAATGCAATTATATGGCCTGGGTCAATTATTCGAGCAGAGAACTCTCCAATCATCATAGGTGAGTATTCTACTATTTTCGATGGTGTCATGATGTTAACACGAACCCAAAAAAGTTCGATCAATATTGGGAGATATTGTATTGTAGAATCAGGAGTAACTTTACTAGGTTGCTTTATGGAAGATTACGTACAAATTAAAGAAGGGACCTTAATATATGAAGAAACATCAATAGGAGAAGGCGTTATTATTATGAATGGAAGTCAGGTCCCTCCGGGATTAACGATACCCGCTCGTAGAGTAATGAGAGGAATTCCCGTAGAATCTATTCGAGAACAAACTAGGAATGATGTTTTAAAACAGAAGGATCGGGCAGAAAATTATTCTCAATTATTTATCAAAATTATAGACCAGCTACCAAATGCTCAGGGATATATGCTTACATTACCTGACTTCTTGAAATTAATAATTAAAAAAGAAGAATAAATTTTCTAAATTAAACTCATACCATAATATTTAACATTTTAATAAGTTCTTTATATCTTGAGCGAAGAGTTACTTCAGTTACCCCAACTAAATTTGCAATCTCTTTCTGTGATACCCTTTTATCCTTCATTTTACAAACCAAGTATAATGCTCCCGCACATAATCCTTTTGGATCCTTCCCGGAAGTGGAAAATTTTGATGTAAAAGTTTGTAGGATCTTAATTGTTCCATTCTCCGCATCTGCATCCAATTCTAACTCTGCAATAAAGCGTGGAATAAGAGAAATTGGATCAGTGGAAGGTACTTTTAAATTTAGTTCTCTAATTAAAGTTCTATAGCATCTTCTTACATTTTTCGCACTTATAGATGTTTGCTCAAGGATCTCCTGTAGAGTTCGTGGTATTTTCCTCTCTCTACAAGCAAAATACAAGCATGCAGCAACCATACCATTAATTGACCTCCCTCTAAGAAGCTTCTTTTTAAAAGCCTCAATATATAGTCGTATAGCTGCTTTCTTTACATGATTAGGGAGGTTTAAATTACTTCCGATTCTTTTTAACTCAGTTGTTGCGATTAACATATTTCGCTTATCCCATGTCATTCGAGAGTTCCATTTAGCAGCTCGTTTCAAATCAGGGCTTTTAATATTAGATTTATCAATTATAGTGCTTAATCCCATATCTGGTAAAAGAATCGAGATAGGAGAGCCTGTTCTTTCTCTGCTTTCTTTTTCCTGTTTTGTAAATGCTCTTTTGCCACTATGTGAAATATCTACAATTCGTTCACTAATAACTAACCCACATTGCCCACAAACAATTTCGCCCCTTTCATGGAGTGGAATTACTTTTCCCCCACATTCAGGGCATGAGTTTGAAAAATTACTTAAATCTGATTCTATTTCCATAATAATAACCAATTACTATTTTTATAAATATACTAATTCCTTATACCCTATTTGTGTTGAATTATAACCCGTATAGCGCTTAGAAATTCGTTAAAATTACTCAAAATTTCACGTGACTGAAAATCGAATATAATCTCTGATGCAAATAATATATATATAAAAATATTATATAAATGTTTCGCTCGGAAGATGTTACGTGTTTTGAAGCGGTAATAATTAATATAAAATTTCATATTATTGATTTGTCGGAATACGAGGATGATATATTATAATTATAAAAAAAATGGAAGATATGTTGTAAAGCCAAACAATATCCCTCCCATAATACCTGAAACCAGAGTACCAAAAACTCTCATTGGATTGTGGATTAATCGGTTATTGTTTATTAGATACCATAAACTTAACAAAATAGTTAAAACTGACATCAGGGATGCAAATGAAAAGCAATAATAGATAGTTTTCTCATGAGGATATTGAGTAACAGAGATATCCTTTATTCCATTCAAATAAAAGGGATCTATTCCAATAAAATCAATAAAATTATATATTAGTCTATCAGGTAAAGGCTCAAAAATCCAAATAAAGAAGTAAGTCAGATAATTGAACAAGATACCAAAAGCCAACACGATATAAAGTGTACCAAGAATTAACCTCGGCTTAGTTAACACATCTTCTTTTTTATCAATGCCTCCACCTTGCCTCGATTGCTGGTAAACACCTCTAAATCGTAATAATGTAAAAATTCCTATAAAAAGAATCATAAAAACAAAAATATATTTAAGATATTTGCTAAAGAGTAAGAAAAGTTCATTGAATGCTATACACCAGTTCTCCAATCCATTGATTATATCTTCTATAATGTTTCCTGTAGATTGGATAATTTTTTTGGATTCTAATCCAGTAAACATTGCATAGTTAGGTTTATACTCTTGTATTTAAAGTCTACATTTAATCTTAGAATCTAAATTTAATTTTTTCGGATTTTATATGGAATATTTTGCAATAATTTTCAACAGAAAATAATTTACAATCATTATGATTAATAACAATAGGATTTTAAGTGGATTTTTTGTAATCTATTTTACAATCAGTATTTTTGATGCATATTTTATTATTTATATCCCATTGTACTACTTAAATATAATAGATGTTAATCAAACTGAACTAGCTTTTATACAAAGCATAACTTATCTTACATTATTCGTTACTCCTGGATTAGGATTGTACTATGATAAATTTGTAAATAAAACTTCAATAAGTAAAGCAATTCTTTATATCTGTTATGTTACTTTAACCGGGAGCTTTCTGATTTTTATCTTATATAAGGAAATCATACTAATCTACGGGATATTTGTATTTATCTACTTTTTCTCGAAATCAATGATAAGGACAATTATGACCCGCTTATTTCTTGAAGTCGTTGAAGAATCAAAGAAACTTAAATTAAATATTATTTTATTCGTAAATACAGCTACTATAGGTGGATATCTAGTAGTTTCCCTGATCTTCAATTTTAACGTTTTGAATATTACATCGACTACATTCTGGGACAAATTTTTTATTTTTGGGTGGTTTTCTTCTGTTCTAATAATATTTATAGGTATTATTTTGAGTAGAAAAATTAAATTTCTTAAAGAATCCATTAACTTAGAGGAATTTCCTAATAAATTATCTTCATTAGGACTATTTAGATATGAACTCTTTATAATAGGGATCATTTATTTTTCATACATCTTGGCTACCTCCGATTTACTTGTCTCCTATCCTCTAAGCTCTTGGATTTTTAATAAATTTACTGAAAAGGGATTCAGATTTTATAGTTCTCTATACTTTATTTTCTTTATGTGTTCGATTCTTGGTCTTTATCTCTCAAATCAATTATGTAAGAAATATAACGAAAAAAAATTAATGTGTATTTTCATCTATCTCTATATAATCCTGTTATTACCAATAACCATTTCTAATTTTCCAATTTTTATGATTTTAAATTCAGGCCTCTCAGTTATTGCATCCTCAATAGCAACTGCGTATACCTCTCTGGTCACGGATTTTTCTAATAAAGGAAGGTATAGAACCTTCAAATATCAATTTTTGCAAACATCTACTTCTATATCAAATATTGTCTTTATCCCCTTAGGTACGCTGTATTTTGGAATAATAAACGTCGAAACGCTAATAATAATCTCTGGAATTTTAATTGGGATCTCTGGGATATTAATACTTTTAACATTCCCAATTGATAAAAGAATTGGATTGGGAAATCAAACAACTCTTGATAAGCAAGATATACAGTTAATGACGGAGTAGTCTAACTAGATACATTTGTCTGCCCTCATCTTCCTCTTCATCCACAATTTTCAGCTTTAAATTAAATGAGTTGCAAAATTTTTGCAAATAACCTATATTGAAGTAGAGCCATCTAAATCCTTTTCTATAGATCTTCCCTTTCCATGATATTTTATATTTTGAACTATAATACTTCCGTCTATAATCTGTATGACGTATAATCGCAATAATCTGTCCATTGTTTTTCAAGAGCGTAGTAAGGATTGTGAACATCTTGCTTGTTTTGGAATAAGTTCCTGCTAGCCCAATATTGTTTTCGAATAAAGTTATAGTGTCATACTTCTTTCTAGGACTGTATTTAAAAATATCTGCTACACGGCATTCTTCAATACCATTCGCGTTTGCGAGGTTAATTAATTGTTCAGAAATATCTATTGCATCCACTTTTCCTTGTAGTATTAATCTAGGGATATAATAACCCGTTGCACACCCCACATCTAATATATCTCCTCTAGCAAGAGAAATAGCTCTCTTCTCTAGTTTTGACAGTTCATTATAACCTCTAAAATAATATCCTAGATCAATTGAAAATTTAGTTTTATCTTTTTTAATTAATTCCAATTTAATGGAATTATCTTTTGAAAACTCAGATATAGCCGTTCCAAAAATATCATTAACGGTCATGATTTTTGCATTCACACTCATTATGTCTATAAAGAGGTATTTTATTTATTTCAAGCCTATTTGTGTTTAATATAATATATTTTCCATAATTATCAGCGTTTATATCACACAATTCATTAATAATTATACTACCCATAATATTTCCAGTGATAATTGCTGTAGATCCAAGCACAGCACCTAAACTCTTGCGATCTTGTTTAGTTCGGTATCTCTGAATTTTACGAGTGTCAAAAAAATTAGTTTGACCGAATATACACCGAAAGCAAGCTGTTTTTTCTGGAAAATAGCTGTATATTTCTCCATAGAAGTACCTTGAATTTCCCCAAATAAAAGGTTTTTTGTATTTTATACATAAATCATTAATTAAATATGGCGCACCGTAATAGTCAAGTGCATTAACAACGATATCTCCCCATTTTATTAATTTTTCAATCTTTTGGTAATTTGAGACATCATACTTTTTCTTAAGGAGATTCATTTCTATTGGATAATCAATATTTAAACTATACGATTTCACATCTAACTTTGGATTGATTTCCAATAATCTTTTTTGAGCTATATCCGCTTTTAATTGACCAATATCACTAGGTATGTATAAAGTCTGCCTATTCAAATTAGAAAGTTCTACAGTATCATTATCTAAAAGTCTGTAGTTGTAAATCCCAGAATAAACTAAATTCAAAAGAACATTTGAACCAATTCCACCAAGCCCGAAAATAACAACTTTTGAGTTCCGGATCTTTTCCAGATTTATTAATGGGTGGTCTAAATGTCTATTCCATCTCTCTTTATCATAATGAGTTAAGGATTTGATTTCAATCTGAGGATTATAATTTTCAAATAATCTCTCTACCTCTAAAAACTGCTCTGCTTTAAATTTTTGGAGCAGAGGTTGTTTCGAATAACGCAATGACGCTAATTGTGTATAATATTTCTTTAGAAATTTCATGTTTTGAATTTCTAGTTCCGCATCTTTCATTCTTCCTGTTGCCCATTTATAAACCTCTTCTTTATTTTGTAGATCTCGTATTTCTTTACCCTTAAACTGTAAACCCTTTTCTGCGAGAGCTGTTTTAATTTTTTTTTCTATAGAACTCATACTAGACTTTAATTTAAGTGTAAGAATTTAAAATACACCTAGATAACAAAAAATATAGTATGCTCTTATCTTACAATAAATAACTATTTAAATTCCTCGATCCTTGTATTCAAAATTTTAATTGAAGTTTAAATCTGAATAAATTGAGAAAAATAAAAATAGAGTATACTCTTATTTGAGTATACAATTAGGGAACGGTTTCATTACTTCCTCGCATTTTTTCTCTCATCCAATGGTTAAAGATTATTTTAAATTGAAAAACATAAATCGAAGATAATCATTTATTTTCTCTTATTATCATCTGTAGTTAAGTATTTAAATTCCCCGAAATCAATACGATGAACCTAAATTATAAAATATATCTGGATAGATTTTTTCAAATTTTTCTGTAAAAAGCTTATGGTTTAGCCATATCATATCCTTTTCACTCCAAATCAAATTTTTTAAGGGAAAATATGAATCTAAGGAGTTAAAAATTGAGTTTAATAAAATAGATCCATTGATTAATCCATAAACTATAATATACCGATCAATCTTTAAATGTTCAAACAATTCATAAAATAAAGTGATAAAATCATTATGTTCATGTATAGGTAAGTAGAGGGTTATCATTAAACCATTTTCAAATTTTATTTCTTTTGAAAAACCATTGATAAAATACTCACCTTGAATATGATAAATAAAACCATAATTAAAATAAGAAAAAATTTTGATAATATTTGGAATTAAACCAGGTTTTAGATCTAGCAGAATTATATTTACCTTATTATGAAGATTTAAATTTTGAAGCTTTAGATAAGGAAATATTAATTTGTTATTCATTAGAAATTTAATAGCATTTACAATATCATAATTCCTAGTTCCTATATATGATTTAATATCAAGAGAGTTTCTATTAAACAGCTTAATTAATGCTTTATACTCGGAAGTGGAAGGTCCAAAATATGAGGACAGAGAATCTTTTGTTAAAATGTATTCTCTAACTTTTGGGGATGGCATGTTATAAGTTCGATTAAAGAGGATATTTTGCATGTATGCTTTGAATTTATCAGAATTATAAATCCATCCTTTCGAGTCAATGTTATAATCAAAATGAAGAATAGCATAAAATTTTTTGATAGAAAACAGACAATATTCACGTACAATTTTATCTGATTTCACAATTCTGTTCAAATAAGATTTGTTTGGGCATTCATAAGGCATAATATAATTTATCAATAGAGCATTAGAATCTCCAATATATAAGGGAAATTTGACATTAAGGAAAGTATTGATTAGAAGTAATTTTAAATCAAGTTTTTCTATATTAGTGGGGTATAGATACAAGAAATAACAACTAAATCCAAAATTTTGAAACGCTGGGATGAATTTAATTGATTTAACATAGTTTTTAAAAAAAATTTTTTTCTTAACTTCCTTAAATTTAGTGTGATTTATTAGAAAATCTTCTATATTCAAGTGAAAGTGCATCAATTCACTCAAATGCGTTATTGAATGGGTTTTGATATCATTTGATGATCTTCTATTAACATTTTCTATTATGTTAGCTATCTCCTTTTCTTTTGACCAAAAGTCCAAATACAATTTATTGGGAACGTTTGAAATATTTTTTAATTTATCTCCTAAAATGTTTTTTGTATATAGAAAATATTGTTCAAATAGATCTTTAGAATAAAAAAATTGCTTTTTCTGGAAATCATAAAAATGCTTCATAGAAAATGCGGGAAGATAACCAGAAGTAAGAAAACAATTTGCAAAAATAATATCTCCCTTGAATTTATAATACAGAAATGAATAGAGCTTCCATTTTTCAACAAGAGTTAGGAATGGTAAATAAATATTTATAAAAATAATCCCTTCGATTTGATTTGAATTAATTTTTGCCAAAGGAAATAATTTTGAAATTTTCTTGAGTTTCTTTAAATTCTCTGGGGATTTAGTAATGAATAAATTCAGGTGGTCGT
Organism: Promethearchaeota archaeon; assembly: GCA_048941385.1. Classification (GTDB taxonomy): domain Archaea; phylum Asgardarchaeota; class Lokiarchaeia; order Sigyniarchaeales; family SOKP01; genus Loki-b32. The sequence goes on along the minus strand of JBHLNR010000099.1, from coordinate 3,247 downwards.
TTATATATTGGAGAATTGGTATTGTATTTAGTAACTTTGGAATAATAACAGGGGGATTATTATCTATAAATTGGTTTAAAATTTCATTTATCTTCTGATTTGTTAATTGATAAAGCTTGTATTTTTCGTAGGAATTTTTTAATTTAATTTCTTTTGATTTAAAAATAGTATTGATTAAATCTTGATTTAATATTATTTTTCGCATAAAAGCGAGATTGAACAACTTGATATTAGAAAATAAATTAAATAATTGGTTAAGTAATTGATATTTTTCAACCTGGCGTTTATATATATCTTTATCTTTAAAGTAAAATGAAAAAACTTCTTTTAAAATAATAGATGTTGCGTAATAATCATTTAATAATATAGATTTTTCAATTGTATTTATTAAATATGACTCCCTTATTATATCTTGAAGCATAAAAAGGTTTTTTATATTTCGGTTTTTATGTAGTAAATCTTCCATTAGAACAATTAAATTTACATATTTAGTTAACCTATCTTTAATGTAAAAGAAGCTGAGATGCTTATTTGATTCTAAAAAATCTAATATTTCAGACTTAATTTCATTCGAATTCTGTATTTCATTTAGGTTATGCTTTAAATTTTTAATTAATGTCCTTTCAGATGTGATATCATTTAAGAGATCAAACTTTATACTTTGTAAAACATCGTTTCGTTTTTCAAATCCCAAACCAGTCATACTATACCATTGAATTCTATCAAGAATTATAAAATCAAGAAGATTAAGATCTACACGTTTACTTCTGTCTCTATAATCTAATATCAGTTCAATTTCATTTCGTTTTTCATATTGTGGATGTCTTGGGCTTAAGATTACTTGGTTTTGTGCATATTCTTTTAAATAATTCAGATTAATTTCAAAGTCTGATTTGGAAGATCTAATATAGAATTTATTCAAAATATAACCAAAATTTTCTAATTTTCTTATGAAACCAATTAGATCCTTAATATATGATTTAGGTATCACAAAATTTGCAAAAATATCCAGACCAAAACTTCTACTAGAGTGTAAAAAATTGGTTAGAAAAGGGAAGTTCTCAATAATTTTTAATATTCTCTTCTTCAATAAAAGAGGATTAAACTGAAAATATACTGAAACAAGTACTAAATTTAACGCATTGAAATTTAATTGATATGAAGGCGCTATAACACTATTCTTAATCCATTCCATATTATTCATGAACTTTCTTAAACTTAAATCAGTATTAAGTTCATTGTTTTCTTTGAATTCCTGAAAAAAAGATTTGTAACTAAGTAAATTCTGGTAACGTTTAACTTTATAGAAAATTCTTGTTAGTACTCTTATTGTTTCAACAAGTTCATCATTAATTATTTCTTTTTCTACTAGTTTTTCAAACTCTTCAAAAAAAATTACATGGATATCAAAATCTCTTGACTCAAGTTTTTCACTAAGCAATGATTTATTGCTTCGAATATAATGGAAGAAAAAATATGCTGGATCAAATTTTGATTTTACAAGCTTAAAAAAATTAGCGATTCGATCAAATGCTGTAAGCCGATTTATGCCAGTAGACAAAAGATCATATTGTTCAATATTTCCACGTATTAAAGCCCTCCATTCATTTATATGTTGATGCTTATCAAAGTCAGCTAAAATAATCTGGTTAATTACTAATTGCACCGACTCATAATCTACAATCTCTAATGGGACAAAAATCTTATATATTTCCCGCAGTAGAATAAATGAATGATAATTTTTATATTCATTATAGAACTCAAGAGTCAAATCTTTGTTCTCAACGAATTTTTTGACTCCTATATTGAAAATGTCCATAAAACTCTGTTTTTTATCCGGTTCTTTATTAATTATAAACTCAAGGTTCTGAAAATAAGGTTCTAATTCTAAATAATTCTTGATTTGCACTAATAATTTTTTCCCGATTAAATTTAGATTCTCTTGGGAAAATTCTTCTGCCAAGTTGTCTAAGATGCTGAGATCAAGTTCTTTTAACATATTTTTTACTTCTGTTCTCTCTCAAAATCCTTTCAATATTAAGTAGTTATCACTAACTTAAATATTTAATATCTAAATCAATTGCAACAAGATCTGCTTTAGGGGAGTATGATTTTACAATTTTGGAGTCAAGTACTTTATCGATATCCCATTCGAATTTATTTAACATCTTTTTTAAAAGCTTTACAGTTCTATTCTCTGGATCTGGTTTATCAGAAATTTTATAGAAATGTAATACTCCTCCTGATTTTCTCATTAAGAAGCAAGCAACATCTATAAAATCTATGGACTTTTCAGGTAAATTCATTATGATACGGTCTATATTATTTTTCATTTTCTTTCCTATTTGATTTGTGGGATTAAGAAGGTCTCGAATGTTCATATTATATGGAAATATAGTTCCTTTAAGTTGATTTGAGTAAATATTTTTTTTAAGAAATTCAATAGCGTTAGGATTTAAATCGAAAGCATGAATTTCTACATGTTTTAATTTAGCTATTTGTATAGAAAAAGGTCCTACTCCTGTAAACATGTCAATAATCACTTCATTTTCATGTATATAACTTTCTGAAATTCTACGTCTTTCATATACCAACCGTGGCGAAAAAAAGGTTGTTTTTATATCCAGGTGAAATACACAATTATTTTCCCTATGAATGGTTTCAGTTTTGTTTTCACCGCTTAAATAAACTAAATCTCTCAAACGATAAGATCCTTTAATTTCGCTTTTTTTCTCAAACACAGATTTAACATTTTTGTTTACATCGATTACGGCATTGGCAACAAGACATTTATAATCAATAAAATCTTTATTATTTATTTGGTCTGGTTTCTCAAACTCGAGAATTGCGACACTACCAATTACATCATATGAACTCGGAATTAAATTGACATAAATAGGAGGGATCTTTCCATTTAATGCTTCTTCAAGGGTTCTATATTTGAAATTTGGATTAAGAATCCCTTTTTTAGTAATTAACTCAACTGAAATATGATTTCGTATTTTTTTAACCAAAATATCATGAATATTTTTTCTTTCTATCAATGGGAAAAGTTTGTAGTTTTTTTCTTGCTCAGTTTTGTACCTTTGGTCAATTATCGATACTCTATCAAAGTTTTCTTTTAAAAATTCAATAAAATATTGAGCATCCTCTTTTTTTAGCTTTAGAAAGACTACTTTATTTTCTTCATTTAAGTCTAGATCATTCATCTATTTCAAAAATTATTGATAATTGTTTATTTGAATTT
>JBHLNR010000098.1:0-14052 GCA_048941385.1 Promethearchaeota archaeon | reverse complement strand
GTTTCTTCAAAAGGAGCTCTATGTTTTACCTCTTTAATCCATTCATCTGGTAACTCATTATGTAATTCTACATCAAGCATTTTACCTAGAAAAATACTCCATGCCCTTGGCACGACACTTACTAAATAACCTCCACCCCCAAAAGCCAACCATTTATCTTGACAATATTCTTTTGCAGATGTTTTCATCGTTTGGGCGATATCTCTATAGATCGATAAAGAAAATCCCATTTGTGTCAATGGATCATCAAAATAGGTATCAACTCCTAGTTGAGTTATTAAAATATCCGGTTTATATGCTTCTAATAAATTCGGTGTCGTTTTCCTAAATAGTTTTATAAATGATTTATTATTTGTTCCGGGAATTAGAGGAAAATTGATAGAATAACCATTTCCTTCACCTTCTCCAGTTTCATTTATGAACCCTGTTCCTGGAAACAGAAATCTCCCATCTTCATGGTATGATATTGTTAAAACATTTGGATCATTATAAAATAACCATTGGACTCCGTCACCATGGTGACAGTCAATATCAACATAGGCGATTTTAATATCTTTTTTCAGTGTTTTTAAATGGTGGATTGCAACCGCTATATCGTTAAAAATACAAAAACCTGAAGCTTTATCTCTCATAGCATGGTGAAGTCCACCCGCAGGATTAAAAGTGATTTTAACTTCCTCTTCATTCCACACTTTTTCAGCCGCAATTATGCTTCCTCCAGATATTAAGGCAGAGACATCATACATCCCTTTAAAAACGGGAGTATCGCCTGGACCTAATCCAAACATAAATGGAGAGACTGATTTATCATTAGGATCTCTACTTAATTTTTTTACCGCATCCAGGTATTGTATAGAGTGGACTCTTTCTAACTCTTCCCTGGAAGCCATACGAGGTCTCAATAGTTCTAATCTTTCATTTTTTAACAAATTTAGTTTGTCCATAAGGCTATAAGTTAATTCTAGTCTTATTGGTCTTAAAGGATGATCTTTCCCAAAATTATATTTCTGATACTCCTGTGTATAAACAAGCCCTACCTTATCTACCATTATTTAAAGTAAAATTAGGATTACTATTAATGTTTTTTTACATATTTTATAAAGCTAAATTGTAATATTCATTTATCTAAACATTAAAATTTTGAAAAATAAAGTAATATATAAGAGAACTTGTATTATCAAAATATCATAGGTAAAAATAAATTAGTAATACATAGTATATACAAAATTATTTTCTTACTTTGAAGAATGAGTGTCATCTTTCGCAAATTTATAACTCGGGTTGGGCAAGAGTCTGAATTTAAGCCTCTAAAAAATCAGCTTCTTAATTATTTAAAAAAAGAAAGTGAAAATAAATACAAGAATTACCCGAGATTAATCAAACTCATGAAAGATTATTGGCCTCAATATCAAGATCGTTCTCGTATATCTCATCTCTTAAAAGATCACTATGAGGAAATTTTTAATTTTTACTTGAATACATTTTTTCATTTTCGAAAACGTGGTCTTTCATATGAGGATCCAGAAGCACCCACTCCTGTTGATTTTAAGTTGGTTTTTAAATATAGGTATAATTCTGAAGAAATCACAGTAGTTGAAGATGTAATGAAAGAATTAAAGATTGATACCAGCACGGAATCAATTCTCAAACGAGTTTTTATTTTTGCGATAAGTTCATTTAGCTTCTTGGTAGAACCAATTTTTGGGAGACCATTTGCTTTTCAATTTTTTGATATATCCTCAAATCCTCTTCCTAATAACGAATGTGAAGTAGTAGCTATAATTTCGGGAAGAGAACAATAATAATCTGATAATTATTTTGTTAAAAACGATCCTAAATCCATCATATCATCCCCACGTTTGACCTGGATTTTGCTTCTTATTCCCTTAGCTTTACGCTCAAGATATATAATCGCATCAAGAGGAATCTGTTTTGGAACACCTCCTCTTTGTCGAATAATTGCTAATAGATAATCAATATTCTGTATTACTTCTGGATTTATTAATTCATTATAAATTGCTCCATATACATTTGGTTCCTTACTTTTTATACTATTTAGGTAGTTATAAGCTTCTGGAGCTAATACCACTCTGAGAATATAATCCACTTTTTCTGAAATCGAGATGACTCTATCCTTTACTAGTTCTTGTTGTTTTTTGGCATCCATAATCGCTTTCATTTTTCTCATACGTATCTTATCTAATTCATGTTGGTCAAAATCTTTATTGGTTTCATTCATTTAGGCTACAAACTCCTTTGTTCTTATAATTAGCAATTATTATTTAAAAAAACTTAATATATGTAGGGTTTGAGTAGAATAATGCTAGCTAGCATAATAAATTTGTGAAGAAAGAATACTCTCCCTTTAGAATTGCATTAGTATAAAATTAAAAAAAATGGTCCCTCCCCCCGGAATCTAGTTGGATCTGACGCAGATCCCTATTTCGAGCCGGGGACCGTTCCCGATCTGGTCGATATGCACCAAAACTCTCGGTTTCGGCTGACGTAACTTCATTAGCTACAAGCTTTAGTACGCGATTTTATCTACAGCCGAGCACTCTGACCACTGAGTTAGGGAGGGATTTTGTGTTAAAATTAATTAGTAATATAATTAATTTATCTTTTATGTTTTTAGATTTAGATGAAAAACCAATAATAGATCTTGAAATTTATTTTTGTACCCATAAAGATCTAGCTTTTGTTTAAGAAAACTTCAAATATGTTTACTTTATAAGAATATTAAACAAAAAATTTTCCAATAAAAAAACGCAAAATACTTTTGTTGTGAAAAATTTTTATTGTCATAATTAATATTTTTATAAAAATTAACTAATATAATCAGTACAATTTGAGAGAAATTTTTTAATATAGGTGATTATCATCAGAGAAGAAACAGATTATACTGAAGCTATCGAAGCATATAAAAATGATCCTACTGTTATTTTAGAACCATGGGGGCGTAGTATTGATCACTTACGCCTAACAATCATAGGCAAAAAAGGAACTCCTTATGCAGATGGCAAATTTATTTTTGAAATCAAATTTCCTGACAATTACCCTTTTGCACCTCCATATGCTTATGCTGTCACCCTAATGTGGCACCCTAATATTGATAGTTCTATACCGCCAGGTAAACTTAACATTTGTTTAGATTTAATTAATCCTGATCTTGTAGGGAAAGTAGATGCTAGTACGGGCGCATCTGGTTGGACTCCAAGTAAAACTTTAACAAATATTATCGAAGCGCTTAAAGGGATGATGCATGTCGAACCCCCTTTTTTCAATCCAGGAGATCCTCTTAATCATGAAGCAGGAGAGCAGTACTTTAGAGCTCAGAAGAAATTTGAATCTAAAGCTACAGATTGGACAAAGAAATATGCAATGGATTAAAGGAAATTAACTCTTTTTTATATTCTACTTTTATTTTTTATGTTCTAAAGTTTTCTCAAACCATTAATAATTAAGGGAATTTGAAGATTATTTTTATGAAACTACTGGATGCTCTGTCTGTATAGAGAAATGCCCTTTTCATAAAGTCGGTTACAAGGTACTCTACTATAGACAGATATAAAAATAAAGAAAAGTCTGAAATGGAATAAAGAAAGAGGATCTACATATAAGTAACAACAACATTAAACTTTTTTATCTCTGATTCTGTTAATGCCGTTCCTAATGGACTCAGGGTAATTATATCATTACTTTTAATTTTTAGAGTAGTTAATTTTATTTCAGGATCTTTTAATGATGGCATATAGGGATTCCAATAGATTTCTTTAGTCATAGGATTAGTAATCATCCATAATTCTGGATCTAGTGTGTACCCTGAAATTTTCATTGCTTCAAATACATACCCAACATTTGCATCAAAAGGAACAACAATTTGCACATTTTCTTCTCCTTCTATTTTTCCACAAGCAAGGCAATCCTCTCTTTTTAGGATATTAAGGTGATCAAATTGACCATAGATGCCATTATAATTAACATACGGAGGATCCATAGGGCTCCCAATATTTCTTCCATTAACCCTAAACAAAAGTTTCAATGCTTCTTGAGATTGAATACTGGAAATAACAGAACTAACTGTTTGTACTGCAGCTATTTTATTTCCTAAAATATTTTCCATTTCTTCAAATTTATAGTCTGGTCCAAACGTTTCTCTTATATTTTTTTTCCAATCTTCAATTTGTTCATTCGATAAAGAATTTCTCTCATCTATAGGAACATTTTCTTCAAACACTCTCTCTCTTAATTTTTCCAACTCGATTTGGGCAAGATCTTTTAGTTTTAGTACTTCATCATTTAAGTTAAGATCTGGTTTATGACCATATTTTTTTTCAAATTCAACTTCCGCTTTGATAACACAATGATTTCTGTTGCGAGGCAATCCTTTCAAAGTGCATGCGGCAACTAGTTTATCATCAGCAGGGGGGACTGGAACCAAACATCGATAACACGGAGTTTGGTCTAAAATTTCAGGAGCATGTTTCCAATCAAAAACCGATTCAATTTCTTTCTTAATTCTCTCTTCAATAGGATTTATTCGAGAAATTTTAATTCTCTCAATTTCTTCCTCTAATAACTCTATTTCTCTTTGAGCTCTAAAATAATCCGGATATTCTATATCTGTTAACTCCCAAAGCCTTGCTTGAACTAAATTCTCAATTTCATTATCCCTATTTTTATATTTTAATCCTGCACCCTCAGGAATTACTACTTGTACATGTCCTTCAAAACCTACTGTTCCTCCCTCCACCATCGGTTTCTTCATTCTAAGGCAGATTTTATTTAAGTCTAACCTTGCATTAAAATTATCTAACGCAGCAATTATCACATCTGATTCTTCATAAACTGACATTGGTAATTTTTGTAATTTTTCAAAATAGAAATCAATATTAAGGTAAGGATTCATTTCTTTCAAACGTTCCGCCGCAACTTCTGCTTTTGGGCGTCCTTCATCCCCTGGTCTAAATAACATTTGACGAGACAAATTCGACGTTTCAATTGTATCAAGATCGACTAATATCAATTTTCCTATTCCCATGAGGGCGAAATCTTTAGCAATTTCACAACCTAAAGCTCCTACACCCACAATCATTATGCAGCCATTGTTAATTACTTCTTGATCCCACCCATCGATAAGTTGCTGTCGAGCATACATTCGTGCTTTAACAATATCTTCAACTTTTTCAGTCATTAAAAATATCCTCATTTGTTTCGAATATACTATAATAATTTAATCATCAAAATATAAACTCTTTTAGTTGATTAATAAGGCATAAAGAAATGTTTTTATCAAAAATTTATGTGGAAAAATTGAAGTTATTTTTTCTTCTTTTTTCCTGCTTCTTTTATCATTCTTTTTAAATTATCAACTTCTTCTCTTTCTTTAGCCATTTGCAGCTTTTCCTGGAATTCCTGTTTATCAATTTCCTTTGTTTTTAACTCATGAATAAGCTCTTCTTTAATTTTTATCATATCTCCCATCATTCGTCTAAATTCCTTTGCATCATGTTTTATTTCCTCTCTTTTTCTGGCATCTGATAATTCTTGTTGTTTTCTCCGTTCTTCAATTAAATTAATAACTTCATCAGCTAAATTACTAACTTCTCCTATTGTTTCTTTTAATTTTGCTTCTTCAGATTTCCTACGACTTATTTCTATTTCTCTCTGCCTGTTAAGTTGTTCTTGAATAGTTTGAATCCGTAATTCCTCATTTTCAACTCTCTTCTCAAGTTCTTTCGTATTTTTAATTTCAGTATCGATATATTTTGTTTCTTCAAGCCAACCAATTTCTGTAAAATTTTCTTTTGCTTTTTCAAAGGCTTGATATGCTCTTAAAAAATCATGATATGCTGCCCCTTTCTTACCCTCATCAATTAATTTTAATCCTTCATCCTTTATTTCCTCCATGCGTCGTTTGCTTAGGATAAATTCCCTGTATTGTCTTTCTTGCTTTCTCTTTAACTTTTCTTGTTCTAATCTTCTTGCTTTGATTTCTTCTTGAAACAACTCATATTCTCTCTGTCTCTGAATCAGAGCTTGTTCTTCTGAGCGCTTCTTTTCTTGAAAAGTAAACTGTTCTTGTTGTAAATCTCTAATTAATGCATTCAGATTATTTATTTCAGGTTCCCATCCTATATTTTCTGCAAGTAAATTTCTAGCTTGAACATACAATGAAATTGCTCTATTATAATCGGGTGTTAATTGCTTTAGAAATTTTCCTGCCTCTTCTAACATGGAATAAGCAGATTCTCTTATACTTGTTTGTTCTTGAATAATTCTTTCTCTTTCTTGAAGTGCTAGCTGTTGGGCTTTTTTCTTTTCCCTTTCTTGCCGTTGTCTCTCTTCAACTAGTAACTGTAAATCTTTTTCTTCCTGAATTGTTTCTAATTCTCGCTGAAATTGTAATTCTTGCATTTCCTCCCTTTGAGTGTTCATCTGTTTAACCTTTACGACCATATTTTTTATTAAATCTGTTGGAAAATGCAATTCATTTAAAATTAATTCTGCTTTTCTATAAGTCTGAATAGCTTTCTCATATTTAAGATCTTTTACGAATTTCTCAGCTTCTTCTAATATTTTGAATGCGTCTTGTTTTCTTAATTCGAGTTTAGCCTTCAACTTTTCTACTTCTTCTAATTGTACTTGCTTTGCTTGCAAAGTTTCGGTTTTTCTTCTTAATTCTTCTGCAATATTTTGTTGGAATAACCATTCTTCCCGTTCTTTTCTCAGTTTATTTTCTAACTCTTTTTGTTTTTGTATTTGATGTTGTAATTTCCTGTTTTGAACATTTTGAATCATTTCTCGAATACTTTCTGTAGGGAAAGCAATTTCATTTAGTATAATTTCAGCAGAACGATAAGTTTCAAGTGATTTATCATATTGAGCTTGATTCATATAAATTTCTGCTTCTTCAAGAAGTCCAAAAGCCTCCTCTTTTCTTCTCTCCATGTAATTCTGATATTGCTTTTGTCTTTCTAATTCTTTTAGTTTGGCTTTTCTCTTAATCTCATTAATTTTTATTCTCTCAGATATCTTCCTTTGAAATTCAATTTCTTCCCTTTCTGTTAGTAATTTAACCTCAAGCTCTTTCTGTTTATTAATCATTTCTTCTTTATTTTTTGATTGTATCTTATTTATCATTTCTTTAACGGCCCCTGTGGGAAAACCGATTTCATGTAGAATTAATTCTGCTTGCCTATAAATCTCAATTGCTTGTCCATATTGCCCTTGTTTTAAAAGATTTTCAGCTTTCTCCATCAGATCAAAAGCATTAGACTTTTTATTTTCATGACTTTTGAGCAAATCTGCCCGTTTCTGGATTTGAAATTTCTTTTCTCTTAATCTCTCTCTTTCGATCTGGATAGATTCATGAATCCTTTTCTGGAACTTCTCTTCCTCTTCCTTTTGTTTTTCTATTAATTGTTGCTTTACTTTTTTACGTTCTTCTAAATCTCTTTTCCTGCTTCTAATGCTATTTACAGTATCATTCAATAATTTTAGATAAGGTCCAGTCCAACCAATTTCGGTTAAAAGATTAATAGCTTCATGAAATTTATTGAGAGAATTTTCAAAACTATTTTGTTTCAGTAATATTTCTCCTTCATCAATGAGTTTAAAGGCATCTTCCTGTTTAATTAAGTTCTGTCCCGAGATTCTTCTTTGGATTTCTGCTGATTCTGCTTCTTTCATTTCTAATGCTTTCTCTCTTTCCTTTTGAAGATTCAATTTCTCAATAAAAACATAATTCGCTTTTTCTTCTTCAATTGCTTTTTCCAATTCTTTTTGTTGTAATATAACTTGATCTCTTTTTTTCTGCTGAATATCATTAATAGCTTCTTGGATCATTGGAATCTCATCAATCCATTGTATTTGAGCAAAAATATTCGCTACATCATAATACAAAGGAAGAGCCTCATCATAATTTCCTTGTGAGAGATGAGTTTGAGCTTTATCTAATAAGTTAAAAGCAATTTCCTTTTGTTTTTCCCGAAAAGCAAGTTCCTCCTCCTTCTTTCTGAGAATAATTTCTCTTTGTTTGAACCTTTGCCGTTCATTATATATTTCAATAGCGATTTGAGTTTGAAAATCTTTTTCGAGTCTCTCTTGCTTTAAATTTTCCTCTAACTCTCTTTGTTTAATTAATTCAGCTTCCCTCTTTTTATCTTCAATAGCTTTAATAGAATTCTGAATTAATAAAATCTCATCATCCCAATGAATCTCCTTAAATATGTTTAATACTTCTTCATATAGTCCAATTGCATTATCGAACTCCCCCTTATTGATAATGTTTTGGGCATCCTCTAAAAGATTAAATGCGATTTTCTCTTTTTGTTCAGTCAATTTCCTAAGTTCTTCTTGTTTCTTTAGTTCCTCCTCTTTTTCCTTCATTTTTTCCTGTTCATATCTGACTTTCTCAGAAATCTGTTGTTGAAATTTCAGATCCTCCTGTTCCTTTCTATATGCTAATTCTGCTTCTTTTAGTCTATTTATCTCATCTTCTTTTCTTTTTTCTTGGATTTTTTGAATCATTTCTCTAATTAGTTCAGTCGGATAGCTAATTTCGTTTAATATTAATTCCGCTTCTCGATATTTTTGAATCGATTTATCATATTGACCTTGTTTCAATAAAGTCTCTGCATTATCCATTATTTTAAAGGCTTCTACCTTACTTGCTTCTGCTATTTTTAACTTTTCTTCATATACTTGTAGTTGTATTTGTTTTTTCATGATTCGATTTTGTTCTAATTTTAATGACTCAGAGATTTTATTTTGAAATTGTTCTTCTTCTTTTTGTTGTTTTAGTTTTGTTTCAAATTCAATTTGTTTTGCTTTTTCTTTCCCTAAATTTTTGTTTTCTATAGAAGAAATTGTTTCTTTCAAGAGTTTCAAATAACCTGCTTCCCAGCCAATTTCTTTCAAAATCTCAATCGCTTCTTGATAGTTCTTTATTGCTTCTTCATAATTCCGAGCTTGAACAAAATTTTCCCCACTTTCCATTAATTTAAATGCTTCTTCTTGCTTAGCTAAATTCTGGGATGATAACAATTGTTGTTTTTCTATAGATTCTAAATCTCTAAGAGCTTGTTGCTTTTCTCTTTGTCTATAATGTTTAATTTTATCAATAAATGCTTTTTCTTCAATTTCCTTTTTAATTGCATCTTCCATTTCTTTCTGTTTAGAAATTAAATCGTTTCGTTTCTTTTCTTCAATGTCTTGTATTGCTACTTTTAATATTGATATTTCATCTTTCCATTGAATTTGAGCGAAAATATTCAGAACTTTATAATAAATTTCAAGTACAGCATCATAGTCATTATATACTACTAATTTTTGTGCATCATCTAATAATTTAAAGGCCTCTTCCTTTTTCTTCTCGCGAAATGCAATTTCATTCTCACGTGCCCTTGTAATTATCTCTTTTTTCTTAATCTTCTCTTGACGTATTCTAATTTCATTAGCTACTAATTCTTGAAATTCTCTTTCTTGCTTCTCTTTTTCTAATTCCGATTGTATTCTTATTTGCTCCTGTAACTCTGCTTCTCTCTTTTTACTTTCAATTTCGATTATTGAATTTTGAATTAGGCTTATTTCATTCTGCCAATCAGCTTCGGCGAAGAAATTTGTGGCATAATGAAGTATTTCGATTGCACTATCAAAATTTCCCTCAGATACTTCATTCTGTGCTTCTTCAAGTAACTTAAATCCCGATTCTCTTCTTTCTTCTCGATATTTTAATTCTTCCTCGCGTTCTTTTAATTCTATTTCCCTCTTCTGTATTTTTTCACGTTCTTGTTTCAAAAGCTGAGTAATTTTCCTCTGAAATGCCTCTTCTTCTTTTTCTCTTTTTATCATACCTTGCATTCTAGTTTGTTTAAGAATTTTCTGATCTCTTTTTAACTCTTCAACTTTCAATACAGCATTTTCAATTAGAGAGATCTCATCGTTCCATTGAATTTCAGCAAATAAATTAGCGGTTGTTTGATAAGCTATAATGGCATTTTCGTAATCCCCTAGATTTATATATTTTATAGCAGAATCTATTGCCTCAAAAGCTTGTTTTTTACGTTGTTCAAAATGATAAATTTCTTTTTCTTTATCCTGCAAAACAACTTCTTTTTGATGTAACTGTTCACGTTGCTTGTTTAATTGATTTGTAATTAGTTTTTGGAACTCTAATTCTTCTTTTTCTCTTCTTTCTAATTTCTGTTGTATGTCATATTCCTTCTTAAGTTGAGTTTTTTCTATCTTTTTTACATTTGAAATAGTATTATTAATGTTGGAAATATACACTTCCCAACCAGATCCCATTCCCTCTAAGAAGTGTAAAGCTTTTTGATATTGTTGTATTGCTTCTTCATAATCTTTTGATTGTAATTTATTATCAGCATTCGATAATATTATAAAGAACTCTTGTTCTTTTTTTTCCCTCATTGCCTTTTCTGTTTCAAATTCTATTTTTTTTGCTTGTAAATCACGTGCTGTTTGCTGAATTTCTTCCTGTTGCTTTTTATATATAGAGTCTTGTAAAAACACAAGATCTTTTTCTCTTCTTCTTCTTACTTGGTCTACTCTTTCTCTTTCTCGCTGTCTTCGTTTAATATCTTCTATCAAATTAGAAATAGGTTGAATATATGAATCCCAGTTAATTGATCTGAATAAATCAATAGCTTGCTCGAATCTCTGCAGAGCCTGCTCGTAATTCTCCTCTCTTTCAAGCTTCTTTCCAAGATCTATTAAGTGGAAAGCTCTTACTTGAATATCTTCTTCTTGCTTCTTCTTTTCTTCAAATTCTCTTAATTTTTGTTTTTTTAGTTCTGATTCTGACTCGTCAACTTGGATATCTCTCTCAGGTCTACTTAAAATCTCAAGACTAGTTTGTTCTTGTTGAGTTTGAAACCTTTCAAATTGCTCTTTATCTTTTTTGAGTTTCTCAATAATGATTTTAATATTCTGGGTCTGTTCATTCCAACCAATTGAATCTAATAACTCTACAGCTTTTTCATAATTGTCTATAGCTTGATCAAATTTTCTTTCATTTTCAAAAACTTTTGCTTTATCTATATGAGAGAATGCATGATTTTGTGTCTCTTCCTCTTGTTTTTTCCTAGCTCTATATCGAGCAATAGAATCTGTTTTTTCTTTGCTTGCTGTTTCCCCAAACATTCCAATAACTTCTGGCTTCTTATCTTCAATTTTTCCCAGAAACTCTTCAGGAGGAGTAAGCTCTTGTAGTTGTTTTTGATGAATCATCTGCTCTTTTTTAAGTGTATCGGATAAATCTTTTATTTTTAATTTTAAGTTTTCCAACTGAGTTTCAGACCAACCAGATTGAACTAATAAGTTAATAGCTGACATATATTGTTGAATAGCATCTTCGAAAAATCCATCAGATTCTAATTTTTTTGCACCCTCTAATAGAGCAAATGCTTGGTCTTGTAGTTGTCCTACTTGAGCCTTCATTTGAGTATGTTGATATAGTTTATCCTGTTTCAAGAAATCTTTTAATACTTCTATTCGTTCATATATCTCATTAACTCTATGCATTAAGAATCCACTTTGTTTGAGATATTCAACAGCCATCTCATAATTCGAGATTGCATCTTCAGCTTTTTGTTCTTCTTCAAACTTTTGGGCAATTTCTAAATATTTTAAAGCTTCTTGAGCTAATTCTTCCGGATTTTGCATTTTAGTATAATCTATTTAATCGTAATTTGAATTAAAAAATAACAATTCATTTTCTTACTTTAAAATATTCCAACTAAGTAATTAAATTTTTTATATTGTTATAATTATTGTACCTAAAATACTGAATAGGTCAATTTTTGTTAGAATTACATTAAATTTGAAATCAGATTCTTAAAAAAAATTTAAAAGAATTATAAAAATAAGAGATGGATTTAAAAAATAAAAATATCATTATTGATTTTGAGCCAATTTCAAGAAGGGTAGTACTATCAAGTCATGAGCCAATCTATGATCTACTCTCAGAATTAAGGATCCCAATTAGATCTATATGTGGTGGTTCTGGCACTTGTGGGAAATGTAGGTTGTTAATTCAAAAAGGTAAGGAATTTTTTACTATCCCAACTAGTGCAGAGGAAAAATTCATCTATAAAAAAGATTTAGAATACGGTTGGCGTTTAGCATGTCAGGCAAGATTAGATATGAGTAAACTTCAATTACTTAAAAAATCTTCATCCCCTCAAATTCGGATATTTTTACCAAATGAGTTATTATTGGAAGATTTTCAAATTCTCACTAAAGGAATAGATAAAGGAGTAGATTTATTTCCTTCAATCAAGAAATATTATTTAAATGTTGATAAACCTACGTTACTCAATCCTCAAGCTGACTTTGAGAGAATTAAAGATAAACTCGTTTCTATAAATGATGAATTTAGTGAAGATGCTCAAATTAATGTCCATTTTGATATATTAAAGGATTTGCCAAAAATTTTAAGAGAGAGCAATAACAAGATTACAATTGTAGTATCGAAAAATAAGACTATAATAGCTTGCGAATCTGGAAACACGGTAGAGGATAATTTTGGAATAGCTTTTGATATTGGAACAACGACAGTAGTAGGTTATTTGATAAATCTAAATAATGGTAAAATCTATGCTGTAGCATCTAGCCTAAATAGTCAAACAGCTTATGGGGAAGATGTTATCACCAGATTAACTTTTATAAAAACCAATAAAGAAAACTTGAATTTATTGAATTCAGTTGTTATTAATGATTTGAATAATATTCTGATTGAAACTTGCTCTGAAGCAAATGTTGATCCATCTCACGTGTATGAAGTAAGTATTGTTGGGAATTCTGTTATGCATCATATATTTTTGGGATTAGATCCAACATATATTGGATTAAGTCCCTATGTTCCCGTAATTCAAAAGGGATTATATGTGCCTACTAAAGAATTGAACCTTAACATTTCTAATAATGGAGTAGCATATATTTCTCCCGTAATATCTGGTTTCGTTGGAGCTGATACGATTGGTGTTATTCTTTCTTCAAAGATATATAATGAACAGGCTCTCACATTAGCAATAGATATCGGAACTAACGGTGAGATCATTGTAGGAAACCAGAAAATTCTAGCGGTTGGATCATGTGCTGCAGGTTCTGCCTTAGAAGGCGCTCATATTAGTAGTGGAATGAGGGCTGCTGCGGGAGCTATTGATACACTAAAAATTGATCCTGAAACCTTAGAGGTAACCTATACGACTATTAAAGATAAAAAACCCTTAGGAATTTGCGGATCTGGCCTAGTAGATGCAGTAGCAGAAATGTTAAAATCTAAAATTCTCACGAGGAGCGGTAATTTTAATAAAGAACTTATAAATCATGAGAGAGTTGTTAATAATGATAAGACATATGGGTTCATTCTTGCGAAGAAAAATGAAACCTCCTTAGGAAAAGAGATAACTATCACCCAAAATGATATTAGACAAATCCAGATGGCAAAAGCCGCTTTCTTTTCTGGTACTCGACTTATCTTAAAATCGCTAAAGTCTAGCAATTTAAAAGTAGAACAAGTATTTTTAGCTGGAGCTTTTGGAAATTTTATCAATTCTCAAAATGCAAAATTTATTGGAATGATTCCGGATATCCCAAATGATAAAATACATCAGATTGGTAATGCAGCAGGAACAGGGGCACAATTCTGTTTATTGAATATGAAAATGAGAGAAAAAGCAGAACATTTATTAAAGAAAATTAAATATGTTGAAATAGCGATTAAAAAAGAATTTCAAAAAGAGTATGCTGAGGCTATGTATTTCCCTCACATGAATCTTGATTACTTTCCCTCCCTGATAGAATATAGAGAGATTCAAAAGAGATAGTTTTATGTCCTAAGATAGGCATTTTTCATAAAAATGAAATAAATCATTTTTATGCCACAAGAATGTATAAATTAGGATTAGAATGATTAAAATCAGATTTAATTTATGTAAAAATATTTAAACTTTTAATATATTAAATCTATAATTTAATGTGTATTAATAAATTAAATAAATTATTAAATATCATAATTTTATAATT
>JBHLNR010000097.1:0-14068 GCA_048941385.1 Promethearchaeota archaeon | reverse complement strand
TCCATCAGAGAAACCCTTAGATTCTAGAAACTTGGGTAAGAAAGCAAAATAAGCATACCCCGCTATCCCTTCAAAGGAAACAGCAATAGTGAGAGAAATTTTATTTATAAGGGATTTTTGTTCCTCACTTTTCAATTGTAATCGTAGTGTTTTCATACTATAAATTAAAATAAATGATCTAAATTGGATCAATAAATTAAATAACGTAAAAAAAGGTTTTCACACACCTAAAAGGATAAAGAAACTTAATAGATCATACTTTAGATTTTAGAAAAGAGAAATATTTAAAGGAAATTCTAGACAACATTAACAAAGTTTTATAATACCTATATAAATAAAAAAAAAAACAGAAAAATGTTTATTTGCCCTGAAATTTGGGGGCTCTTTTTTCATTAAATGCTCTTACACCCTCAGCTGAGTCTTGTGAAGTTGTATTCAATGCATATCCCCAATGTTCAAATTGTAAACCCACATTCAAAGGTACTTGAGTCCCATATTGAATACACTTTTTAATGACATAGAGGGCGTTTGTTGCTGCATTTCCTAACCAAGATGCCTTTTCATGTACAAAATCTTCAAATTTATCATCATCCACTAAAAAAGAGATAAAACCCCATTCATCCATTTGCTCTGCGGATAAATGCTCTCCAAAATACATCATTCTATTAACTCTCATTTTCCCTAAATGTCTTATCATACGTTGTGTTCCCCCATTACCTGGAAAAATGCCACGCTTTATTTCAGGGAAACCAAACTGTGATCGTTTTGATGCGATCACTAAATCACATACTAAGACTAACTCTAAACCGCCTCCTAAAGCATATCCATCAACTGCAGCAATCAATGGTTTTGGAAATTCTTCAATTAAATCATAATATTTATGTCTTAAGTACATTGCATGACCTCGATGTCTTATATTAGTAGGATCTAGAACACGTCCTCCTCGAGAGGCAAGATCTGCACCAGCTGAAAATGCTGGTTTTTTAGTATATTCTTTTGTTCCACGTAAAACCACGCATCTAACACTTGGATCAGTTTCTACAGTCTCCAACGCTTCAGCGATTTCTCTTAATGTCTGATTTTGTAGGGCATTTAATTTATCAGGACGAATAATAGATACAACCGCATAATTATCCTCTTCAACTTTTTCTATCTTTACATGTTCAAATTTCTTTACATCAGCCATTATTTACACCTATTTTTTTACTTTCTTAATTTTTTGTTATAATCTTAAAAGATTTATTAAGAAAAAAAATTACTAAAAATAGGATTATAATCCAGAGTTCTTCAGTACATCCTAGTTAATTATTAGGCTTTAAAATCCAAGTTTCTCTATTTCTTTTTCGACTTTTTAACTCATCCAATTTATCTCGTGGAAGATTTCCTAAAAATTTTCTGGAACTTAATTGACTAGAAGGTATATCAATTTTTCTAAATATGTTAAAGCCATAATCTTTAAAGAAGTTTTCAGCAGCTTCAAAATCCTCAAACTTATTTTCCTCTACTTGGTGTTCCGCTATAAATCTTTTTCCCTTTTGGTCGTAAAATCCATTAATTATTGAATCTTGAGTTTCTCTCTTTATGTAAATATCAGCTGTGATCCAATATCCTCTTTTTTCCCTCAAGATATCATGGATAATTGTACATACTCTTCGTTTTTGATCTTCATCAAGATAAACTAATAATCCTTCATTTACAATAACAACAGGACCAGCGGGAAAGCGATCAATTGTTTCGGTAAAAGCAGTTCTATCTAATACATTCAATGCCTGTAGGAATAAATTATTTGTTGGATAATCACAAAAATTAATTAGTTCCAATAGAATTTCCTTTTTACTTTCAATAATTTCGGGTAGATCTGTATCTATATAAAAAACTCTGGGATCCTCGCATATGGTTAAACCCCGAAAAGAATAACCAGACGATAATTCAATGATATTTTTTGCATCCATTGCATATAACGCCTTATCAATAGATAAATACCTTTTCTCAAAATGAAGAAGTCTCATTAAGAAACCCAATGAAGATAATTTATCCTGCGTAGATTCTATACTCTTAATACCCCAAATCAGATCGGCTGTTTCTTTTGCAAAAGGAATGTTTGTTAATGCTTTTGTCAAAATCAGTGATTTTGCTGAAGGGCTGATTGACTCAAACTGGGAATTTAATGAATCTTTCATATTTCGTTATATTAAGTAAATAAAAAAAATAAGAATTTAATTTTAAATATTAAAGATAGTTAAAAAATATCTTCCCATGCTACTCTCTCATTTCCATAGGGATCATTTTCGATTGTAATCTCCTTATCAAAGAGTATTGTAGCTCTATTTTTTTTATCATAAGGAGGTAATTCTGGAATATTTTTATGATTTGGATTACCTGAACGAGCAAATGCAATCCAAGCATCCATTATTTGTCCTGATAATCTCTGAGTTTCTTCAGTTCTAGCTGGAGAAATTCCAATATCTTTATCTCCAAAAAGGCCGAAAACAAAAGCAAGTTCAAGAGCATGCATCGCTCCATATTTCCCCCCACCTAGAGGGCTCTGCCAAGTGAAAAGATACATAAAAACGTTTTTTTGATATTTAGATTGAGCTTCAGCAAGACGAATAGAAGGAATCCGAAACGTATAATCTGTTGAAATCGCATCTGCAATATCCCTTGGGGTTTTTCTTAATTCCCGATACCTCTCTATTAACTCCTTACCTTTACTTTCTTTCTGATTTGCAATTCGCATAAATGAATTTACATATTTATATAATCCTTCCTCTGTAAGCTCAAAAGCCTTCGGGTCCCATATTAGAAATAATTTGTTTTCATCCAAGTTTGTTCCGATAAATACATCGATATCTTTAGCAAATCCCTCAGATATAGCTTCTTGTGGGTGGACTGGAAGGGTACTCTTATCTACGACTGGTCCTACTCTTATCCCTCTTGCTTGGAATCCAGTTGTTTCCGTTTGCGGTACAACAAAACTTTCAGCTGGTAATTTCCGTAATGCTTCTATATCTCCTCTCTGAACACCTAATTTTTGAATTAATTCTTCATATACTTTAATCGCATTGACAGGATTACAACTGAATTTATTTGCAGCTCCGGATTGGGGGATAGCTCTGTGAAACAAACCCTTAGCTGAAGGTGTAGCAAGTAGAGTAGAAACAGCCATACCACCTGCAGATTCCCCAAAAATAGTGATATTATGAGGATCTCCTCCAAACTTAGAGATGTTTTCTTTAACCCATTCAAGTGCTGCGACCATGTCAAGTATTCCCGCATTAGCAGTCGTATCAGGCATATCTGGCATATACAAAAAGCCAAGATATCCAAGACGATAATTAATGCTGACTATAACTATGTCCCCCCTAAGAACAAGCCGCGAACCATCCAAAGTAGCACCAGTCCCTGTAATAAATCCTCCACCATGGATCCAAAACATAACGGGTCTCTTATTATTATCTAATCCCTGGGTCCATACATTTAAAGTTAAACATTCAGCTTCATTCTGAGGTAAAGGTTCCCCGAACATTGCTTCTAGGCGTGAAGGTGGCTGAATTGCTATAGGACTATATTCTGTTGCATCAAGCACATCATTCCAAGGCTTAACTGGGGCTGGAGGTCTGAAACGAAGTTTTCCTATAGGCGGTGCCGCATAAGGAATTCCTTTAAATTTGATTACTCCTCTTCGACTATATCCCCTTACTTTACCATATGTAGTTTCTACAATAATATCTTCTTCTATTTGCATTATCTTTCACAATAGATTTTAAAAAAAAAAAGAATTAAATTTAAATTTTATATTATCAGAATTAAATATTCTATAAAATACCTTCCCAAGTTTCCCTTTCATTTCCATAAGGATCATACTGAATTGTAACCTCCTTGTCAAAAAGTATTGTAGCTCTTTTCTCTAAATCATAAGGAGGTAATTCTGGAATATTCTTATGATTTGGGTTACCTGAACGAGCAAATGCGATCCAAGTATCCATTATTTGTTCTGACAATCTCTGAGTTTCTTCTGTTTTACGTGGAAACATGCCTATATCCCTATCGAGTAAAAGATTGAATACAAAACCAAGTTCAAGAGCATGCATTGCTCCGTATTTTCCACCATTTAAAGGGCTCTGCCAAGTGAAAAGATACATATATACATTCTTTTTGTATTTGGATTGTGCTTCAGCAAGACGAATAGCAGGTATACGAAAAGTATAATCTGTTGAAATTGCATCTATGATATCTCTTGGACTTTTTCTTAGTTCTCGATACTTATCTATTATCTCCTTAGCTTTGCTTTCTTCCTGCTTAGAATATCGCATAAATGTAGTTACTCTTTTATATAATTCGTCCTCTGTAAGCTCGAAAGCTTTCGGATTAAACATTAGAAATAATTTAGCTTCATCCAAATTTGTCCCTATGAATATATCAATATCTTGTGCAAATCCCTTAGATATGGCTTCGAGTGGGTGATCTGGTAATGTAATTTTATCTACAACAGGTCCGACTCTTAATCCTCTTGCTTGGAATCCCGCTGTTTCCATTTGGGGTACAATAAAATTTTCCGTTGGAAGTTTCCGTAATGCCTCTATGTCTCCTTTTTCAATACCTAATTTTTGAATTAATTCTTCATATACTTTAATCGCATTGACAGAATTATAACTGAATTTATTTGCAGCTCCGGATTGGGGGATCGCTCTATGGAACAATCCCTTAGCTGAAGGCATAGCAAGAAGGCTAGAAACCGCCATACCCCCTGCAGATTCCCCAAAAATAGTGACATTATTAGGGTCCCCTCCAAACTTTGAGATATTGTCTTTTACCCATTTAAGTGCCGCCACCATGTCAAGTAATCCTGCATTAGCAGTCGTATCAGGCATATCTGGCATATAGAAAAATCCAAGATATCCAAGACGATAATTGATACTAACTACAACCACGTCTCCCCTATTAACTAACCGCGCTCCATCATAAATAACAGCACTCCCTGTTGTGAAACCTCCACCATGAATCCAAAACATAACTGGCCTCTTACCATCATCTAAACCTTTAGTCCAGATGTTTAAAGTTAAACATTCGGCTTCACTTTGGGGCATAGGTTCTCCGAATTCGAGGTTTGAGGGTGGTTGAATTGAAACAGGACTGTATTTTATTGCGTCAAGCACATCACTCCAAGGTTCAACGGGAGCTGGAGGCTTGAAACGAAGACTTCCTATGGGTGGTGCAGCGTATGGGATTCCTTTAAATTTAATTACACCTCTTCGACTATATCCCCTTACTTTACCATGTGTAGTTTCTACTATAACATCTTCTTCCATTTACATCATCTTCTATAATTGTTTAAATAAAGAAATAAATTTATTTTGCATTTTATAATATCAGAATTAAATATTCTATAAAATACCTTCCCAAGATTTCCGCTCATTTCCATAAGGATCATACTGAATTGTAACCTCCTTGTCAAAAATTATCGTAGCCCTCTTCTGTATATCGTATGGAAGCAACTCCGGAATATTGTCATGATTTGGGTTACCTGAACGAGCAAATGCAATCCAAGCATCCATCATCTTTTCAGATAAACCTTGGGTTTCTTCTGTTTTACGTGGGAATATCCCTATATCCCTATCGAGTAAAATATTAAATACAAAAGCAAGCTCAAGAGCGTGCATTGCCCCAAATCGTCCACCTTCTATAGGAGTTTCCCATGTAAATAGATACATAAAAGTATTTTTTTGATGTTTAGATTGTTCTTCGGCTAAACGAATTGATGGAACATGAAACATATAATCAGTAAAAATCGCATCATTAATATCGCTTGGATTTTTATGACGTTTCTTATAGATTTCAATAATTTCCCTTGCTTTTGTCCCATTCCGTCCTATTAATTTCAAAAGGGCATCAATGCTTTTTATAAGCCCTTCAGTAGTCATCTTCTCTCCTTTAGGAGCCCACATTGACCATAGCCTTGTTTCATCTAAGTTTGACCCTATAAACAAATCAATGTCTTTTATATAACCGTCTTTCACAGCTTCGAGGGGATTTTTTTGTAATATTTCTTTATCAATAACGGGTCCAGCTCTAGGATTATCAAATTGAATTATTTCAAACCTTTCTGAAACTTCAATTATTTTTTCAATAGGCAGTTCACGTAAAGAATCTATATCTCCTTTTTCAAGTCCCAATTTCTCCATCATAATCTCATAATGTCTATTTCCTCTTGAAGGATTAAGACCATATTTATTCGTGGCTTGAGATTGTAAAATAGCTCTATGAAATAATCCTTTGGCAGACGGCATCGCTAGTAAACAAGCTACTGCTGAACCTCCTGCTGATTCCCCGAAAATAGTAATGTTATCAGGATCTCCCCCAAATCTCGAAATATTATCTTTTACAAATTTAAGCGCTGTAACCATATCAATCAATCCCACATTTGGACATAAATCAGGTACATCCTCCCTATAAAGGAATCCAAGAATCCCAAGACGGTAATTAATACTCACAACGACTACATCTCCCCTAAGAACTAACCGTGAACCGTCCAAAGCTCTACCACTACCAGTTACAAAGGCACCACCATGGATCCAAAACATAACCGGTCTCTTATTATTGTCTAATCCCTGAGTCCATATATTAAGAGTTAAACAGTCAGCTTCACTGCTTGGTAATGGATCTGAAAACATATTTTCTAGAGCTGATGGTGGTTGTGGAGCTACGGGTCCGTATTTTGTCGCATCAAATATAACTTCCCAAGGTTTTATCGGAACTGTTGGTTTAAATCGCAAATTACCTATTGGTGGCGCGGCATATGGAATCCCCTTAAATTTTATTACTCCTCTATTAAAATACCCTAGAACTTTTCCTTTCGTGGTTTCTACTATAAATTCTTCTTCCATTTTAGTCATTTCTTTTCTTTGATTTAAAAATTATTGAAGGTCTAAATTTCTCATGATATTTAAATCCCTCTGCTACATGACTATTGCCATATTTTTTTTGTAAATTCTCGATCCAATCTACATCTAAAGCATACATAGGGCAAGCTTCAACGCAGATTGTCTGTTTTCCTTGTTCTAATCTTTCTATACACAAGTTACATTTCCTTATTTTAGAGTTTTTATCTGTTGTAAATTGAGGTGCATCCCAAGGACAAACCTTCAGGCATTTCGAGCCGCACTCTGATTTCCCTAAACACAAATTTTGATCTACAACTACGATACCATCTTCTGTTCTTTTGGTAATTGCATTCACGGGGCATGCTTTTACACATGGAGGATCAGCACAATGATTACAGGCTATTGCTAGATAAAAAAGAGATAAATTAGGAAACTCTCCATTTTCAATAGCTGTTATACGCATCCAATTCTCAGATCCAGCATCAATATCATACCAATCTTTGCAGGCAACAGAGCATGTAAAACATCCGGTACATCTAGTCTGATCAAAAAAGATACCCATCTGTTTCATTAGGATCCCTCTCTCTCTTTTTTTGAATATAGTTCTACTTGAACTAGAGCACTGTTCATTGGAAAAGCTCCTCCAGGAGAACGAGAGTCTTTTGTTAGAACATTTCCACATCCTCCAATATCAATCCCTTCTTCATTTGGATTATACCATGCTCCTTGATAAATGACAACGACTCCGGGTATCACACGTTCAGTCACATTAGCAGGAATGCGAACTCTTCCCCTATCATTATAAATATCAACTAAGTCTCCATATTCAACACCTCTTAGTTCCGCGTCAATACTATTTATCCATACCATGTGAGGTTCTACTTCCTCAAGCCATGGAATCATACTTAAACTTGAATGAGTTCTCCTTTTATTATGAGGTGTAAGTAGCTGTAAAGGATATTTTTTTGCTAAAGGAGCATCATAATGTTCTTCATGACTTAAATATTTAGGAATTGGTGGCATATTCGGGATATTTAATTCAGCGATATGTTCACAATAAATTTCAATTTTCCCTGATAGAGTAGGAAAAGGATTATTTTCGGGATCATTGATCTGTTCTTTGAAAGCAACAAAGGGTTCTTCTACTCGTACCTTATAAAATCCATCTCTCTTCATTTGCTCATAACTCTTGATATCTTTTCGAGGATTCGAGAATATTCTTAGAATCTGATCTTCTGGCAAATTTAGAAGTCCTGGATCTATACCTAGTCTTCGGCAAAGCTCTCTACAAATTTCTGGATCTGATTTTGACTCATAAAGTGAGTCAATGGCTTTATTTAAATATATATAATATGGTGAACCGAGCCAAGGAACGGCAATATCATTACGTTCCATAAATGTGTTAACTGGCAATAAAATATCAGCAAACTTAGCGGTTGGTGTCATAAACTGCTCATGAACCACGATAAATTCAAGAGATTTAAGTGCTTCAATTCCTTTATTTACATTACAATATTGATTCAAACGATTTTCTGCAACTATATATGCCATTTTTAAATCAGCTGGATATCCGCCTTTACGACCTTGTAATATAGCATCATAGTAATCGTTAAAATGGATACGTGTACTTGCAGGATTTGTCCCTCCCATCAATTTATAAAGGCTATCTTTCCGAGGGGGTGCGTTCCAGTCAACAGGATTACCTCTAGGAGTCCTCTTCTTTGTCATTTCTTTCCTTTCTTCTTCGCTAATCGGACCTGAACTTTTTTTCCTTCCTGATAATACAGTCTCTCGACTATAATATGCTCTCATGAAACCTGAGGCATAACCACCATTAATTCCTATGTTTCCTGTAATAGCACACAGTACATTGGCAGCTCTCGAATATTGTTCTCCCATTGCAGTTCTTGCTGGACCCCAGCCTGCCATAAGTGCTGCAGGTCGATTCTGAGCGTATTCTCTTGCTATATTTATTATTGTTTCTGCTGGTACTTTAGTAATTTCTTCTGCCCATTGGGGGGTTTTTGGAGTGTTATCTTCTTCACCCAATACATAGACTTTAAGCTTATCAAATCCAATTGTATATTTATCAATAAAATTTTGATCTTGAAGCTCCTCAGTGATAATTACATTAGCCATAGCTAATAACATTGCAGTGTCTGTTCCTGGTCGAATCGGTATCCATTTATCTGCTAAGACTGCTGCAGAATCAGTGAAGATTGGATCAATATTAATAATTTTAATACCTTTTTCTCTTGCTTTAGCTAACATTAAAGGTGTACCAGGGTCCCATATTGTGTTAGCAGGGTTCCAACCCCACATGATTATAAGTTTGGAGTTGAGTAAATCTTCACGAGCATTTCCAGTCATCATGGTGCCATAAGTAGCCATAGACGCAAAAAGAGCTCCTTCATAAGAAGGTATGCCCCACATTCGAGTAAAACCTCCAAATTGATTAAGCATTAAACCTACAGGCAAAACACCATGGAGCATACCTTGATTTCCAGCTCCAGGGACAAGTAAAATGGATGAATTTCCATATTTTTCCTTAATTTCTTTCAATTTGTTTGATACTATATCTAATGCCTCATCCCAAGATATTCTTTCAAATTTACCCTCACCTCGTTCTCCAATACGACGCATGGGGTATTTTAACCTATCAGGATGATAAACTTTTTGTCTATATGCTCTTCCACGTAAGCATGCTCTTAGCTGGGGGTCATCTCCATTATCTGTTTCAAAACGTATTATTTTGCCATCTTTAACATGAGCTTTAAGGGTACATCGACCACCACAATCATGACAACAGCCAGTATTAATTATTTTAATATCCCTTTGTTCTTCTTCAATATTATCTTTACCCATTGTATTAAATCATTCTCTCAAAATTGTTAATTACTCAAAAATTTGATATTACTTTAATTTTTATCGATTAATTATTATGATCGCTACATTTATTTTTAATATTGGTGTTCTTTATCAACCAGATTTATAGGAGGCTTTCCATTAGCTATATTTCGTATATTTTCAGCCATAATTCGAACAGGATTTTCAGAATATTTTGTAAAATCGACATATCCGATATTATGAGGTGTTGCGATTACATTAGGTAATTCCCAAAAAGGAAACTTTGATGGTTTGTCTAATTCAGGTTTCCATGAAGGATCCCACCAATGTGGAATCCACCAAACATCAAGAGCAGCTCCTGCAATTCTATTTTCTTCAAGTGCTCGATACAATGGTTCTTCTTCAATTATTGCAGCTCTTGCAACATTAATTATAAAGGCTGAGGGCTTCATTAATCGTATTTCACGCTCACCGATCATACCTCGAGTTGCAGGTGTAAGTGGAACAATAACTATAATAAAATCAGATTCGGAAAGAATAAAATCAAGATCTTCAGGTCCACCTAGAAAATCAATGCTTAATTTATATTGTAGATCCGTAGATTTACGTCTTTTTAAAGCAAGAATTTTCATTTCGAACGCTTGCAACCGTTTAGCAATTTCGATACCGATATGTCCTAAGCCAATAATACCAACTTTTTTTCCACGTAATTCAGTACCTCTACCTCTATAAATTTCGGGAAATGCATTATGGCGTTGAACTACACGTTTTGCTAGTGAAAGAAGTAAACTTATTGCTCCTTCAGCAAGAGGTACTGGATTTGATCCAGACGTATTTGCTACAAAAACATTTTCATTAATTGCATCAAATGGTAGAGCATCAACGCCCGCTCCTGTTTTTTGAATAAGTTTTAAGTTTTTAGCATTCTTTACCACGGTCACCGATAATCGTGTACAGACTATAATTTCAACATCGCGAGCAAGTTTTATTAACTCTTCTTCAGTCCCTTTTTCCGGAGTGATTAACTCTACTTTTTCAGGTAATAAATCCTTTTGTTTTGCTATCCATTCTGCCAGATAGGGTCGCACAATCAATACTTTCATGACTAAACCAATATATTTTTCAGAAATTATTATTTGCACATAAATTTGATATTGCTTTAATTATTATCGAGAATTTTAATATAAACAAGAAATAGCAAATAGCCTATAGGGTGAATAAATAATGGAAAAAAAAAGTCTTAATTTAATATTTCTTGGCACTAACGGAGGAATACAAGTTCCATTAAGTCTTTGCACTTGTCAAACATGTGAGGATGCACGAAAAGATCCTAACTTACGACGCACTAGAGCTTCAGTGATGTTATTAGGACAAGAAAATATTTTGATTGATGCGGGCCCTGATATTGAATTCCAACTTGATCGAGAAAGGATAAAATCAGTTGATAGAATATTTTTAACTCATTGGCATTATGATCATTGCTTTGGTCTCGGTGCCTTTCCATTACTATTTGAACTAGGAATTTGGAAAATATCAAGAATGGATTTATATCTCCCTGAAGAATTCACCCAATACTTTGAAAATGTAGGATTTTCATGGGCAAAAAATCGATATAACCTCCATCCATTAAAACCAGGAGATATAATCAAAATCCCTGGTGTCACTCTTGAAGTTGTAAAAACAACTCATTCAGTTGGCAGTGTTGGCTATATTATTTCAACTTATAATACTACTTTTGCATATTTGGTTGATGGAGTTATTCCTCCAAAGAGGACAATCAACCGATTGAAAGAAATCAAATTAGATTTTATAATACTAGAAGGTACTGTTGACAAATTAGTCCTGCCAAAGGGAATGACATTTCAAGAATGGAGAAATTTCTCTATTTTTGACGCTGTCGATTTCTGGAAAACACTGGATGTTCCAAAATGTATCATTACTCATGCTTCATTTCATAGTTGGAACTTAAATAGATTAATACAAGGCATAACTCCCAATGAACGTAAAGAATTAGAAGAACAAAACCATGGATTATTATTTGCTTATGACGGTTTAAAAATAGATATTTAGTACTATTAAACAAGTTTAAATGCCTATTAGATAAATTAATCCTTCGGGAAGATGTTCTCGCCATGCAACATATTCATGACCTCCGGGATACACCTCATAATAATGCTCATATCCTTTTTCCTCAAGCATTTCATGAAATCTAAGAACTGAGGGCATGGTTCGAGTTTCAAGATTTCCTATATTCACATAAAACTTCAGGGGTAATTTCTTGCTTTTATAAAACTGTCTTATTAACCAATATGGTTCTTGTTCATCTTCCTTTTCCCACCATCTAACGATATCATTTCCATAGTAATACCTTAACCGCTGGAAAAATAAATTACCTGGAAACCATCCATAAAAACCTGATTGTGATAAAATCCTTCTAAAAGTGTCTGGATATTTATATGCAATAAATGTGGCTCCTAAAGCACCTGAACTGCTCCCCATTAATACTGCTTTATTAGGATCAGAGGAAATATGATACTTTTCTCTAGCCCATGATACTAGTTCTTTAGCAATAAACTCTGCAAACGGAGGATAACAATCCAAATCTTTTCCTCTTTGAAAACCACTGTAATTATGGATAAAGATTGCAACTAATGGTGGAATTTTTTTATTAGCTATTAAGTTATCAAATATTATTGGGGGATTGGTAAATTCAAGAAATGCCTTTCCATCGAATATTACGAAAAAATAATATTTTTCACCCGTTTTTGTAAAATTTGGAGGGGTATATACCCACATTTTACGATTCATTTTTAATATTTTACTATAAAAATCAATTTCAACTACTTCACCTGAAGGTGTACTATCATCTTTCAACGTCCATATTCGTGGTTTTGCATCTGGCATTTCTAAAACAGAATATTCTATTTCAATCTTTTTACCTTCCCTTCTATATCTTTGAAAAAATTTTTTGGGATTGAAAGGATCAGGTACACAAGTATGCCAATTAAGAATAATATTATCAAAGAACCTATTATATCTAAGATTATTATTCTTACTTATTGTATATATTGTTCGGGTTCCATTTAACACTTTAAAAGTCTTATAGAAAAGGCTAGTGTTTTCAAGGCGTTCACAAACATTATTTGTAAGTACATCATCCTGATCTGCTAAGGCTGTAATTATTACAGCATTTTTTGTTTCTCTAGTTCCCTTTACAACAAAAGTGACAAGCTTATAATTCTTATCTTCTTCAAAAGGTTCAATTAAGGGTGTTCCTTTTTGTTCAATTTTATCCCAAAATTCATTTAATGCTGCTTTATTTCCACTAATTATGTCCTGATCGAGTTTTGATACTATAGGGCTTATAAAGTGTTGTTTTTTTACCATTTTTGTACAGTAAGAATTATTAAAACCAACGTTTTGTTTTAATTACATTTCTTAAATTTAATTAAAATGAAAAATTTTTCCTATTATAACTACAATGCCTCTTATCAATTATGATAAACACGTTGCCATATAAAATTCCTGCCGTTGTTTTAGTAAACTTAGATAAAGGTATCTATGACAAGATTATTTTATTTGCCCTAGGGATTTTTGGATCTCATAAATTGAAGGAACTTATTAATGATCCCGGTGAATCTATTGAAAATAGGATGGATGAAACGTTATTCTTCAAGTGGGCAACTAAATTAAAGGGGGAACAGTTGATAGAAGAGTTTATTTCAGATGATGAGATACATTATCGAATTACCTCTAAAGGTGAAGATAAATTACTGGAGTATATAGAAGCCACAAATATTTTAAAATTGTTTGAGGAAACTAGAGGTCCGATTGAAAAAGAAACATCTACATCTTCTAAATCTGTTTCTGGTTATCAAATAACATATAAAGACTATGTTTTTGGGCTAATGTCATTGGTGTGGCGTTTAGATTCATTTCGATTGGAGGAAGAATTTGAGAAAATAGGTCCTGATGAAAAAATATCTCTGGGCAAGTGCTTAGAGGGTAATGCCGTAAAATTTCCAAATAATAAAGCTCTTCTGTATGAAGATCAAGAATATACGTATAAAGAATTGAATGAATGGATCAATCGATATGCCAACTTTTTTCTCTCTTTAGGAGTAAAAAAAGGAGAAGTAATTAATATCTTTTTAGAAAATAGGCCTGAATTGATGTTTTTAATGGCTGCAATGTCAAAAATAGGCACTATTGGTTCATTAATCAATACAAGACAACGATCAGCAACACTTCGACATAGCTTGAAATTAAATAAAGTAAGAATTTATATCATTGGAGAGGAACTTATTGATGCCTTTGAAGAAGTTAAAGGGGATTTGGAT
>JBHLNR010000096.1:0-14176 GCA_048941385.1 Promethearchaeota archaeon | reverse complement strand
ATACCCCCTAAAATTAAAGCTATTTTAAATTTAAGAACGCCAGCACCTATCAATGAGGCAAGCGTTTCATCATTTGCGCCTATTGAAAAAGCAAGGCCAATAGCCATTGTTACTAGAATTATAATTAAGGTTATATTAAGCTCATCAGCCATATCAGATCATAAAAATTGGTTGTTAATCGAAAATTAGATATTTGGTTGCTAAAAATTGGATATTTTCAGAGAAGTTTTTAATATGATCTGCTAACATCATAATATCTTCGATTAGTTCTTTTAAATAAAGAAATGTTCTACTGAGATAATCCATATCATAATTATATAATCTGTTTAAAAGTTGAAATTCTTCTTTTCTCATTTCTCGTCTTTCATCTTTTATTTTCTCACAAATGTCATGAGCAGTACTTAAATCAGATCCTATTAATTTAACAGCTTCAGATATCTCTTTTGAAATTAATTTTAAAGATTTGAGAATACTTTTAATTTGTAATTTAAATTCTTCATCAGGAAACACAACTCTATAAAGAAGCATTTTATTTGCTATGAATTCCCCGATGTTTTTAATGTCATTTATTTTATTAAAGAGTTTTAATCGATCCGCTTTTGAAAACATTAATTTTGATTTAAAAATTTTGGATTCAAATTTCTTTTTTATTTTGACCTCTGTATTTGCATCTATGACATACTGCAAATTTTGTTCAAACATTTCAAAATTTTCTTCAACAAGAAATTCTATCCCTCGGATTAACCTTAAGTTTTGTTCATTAATTACATCCATAAAAAGTTTCGTTAATTCATCAATACTTAACTTATTAATTTCTTTTTCATCAAACTCTATCATATATACCAAGAAAACTAATGATTCAAAAAGTTTTAATATATAAACTGAGTAAAGCTATATTCTCTATATAGTACAATTTACTCCATTATAAATACTATTTTAAAATATAAATTTATAATCCAGTTATTAATCATTAAATAAATAAACGTAAATTGAAGAAAGTGTGCGATATCAGTCCAAATAGGATTATTTAGAAATATTAATGGATTAATAATCGTAAAATTTACTAATTTTTCATTAAGCATGAATTTAAATAAGAGTAATTTCATTAATCAATTGTGTCGGATAAAGAAATAGCTTATGATATAAGATTAGAGATTTCGCGTGATGAAATCTTAAATAAAATCTGGTTAAGTGAAGAGCTTCAAATCCAACCAAAAAAATATCATAGATCAATAGTTAATAATTTTCTAAAAATGACAAATTAATCTTATTACTAGCTTTTTTCTTTATCAATTGGCCATTTAAGCAAAGATATAATCAAATTTTTTTTCGACAGAGCCCCTCGAGTCATTTGTCCAACGAAACTTTCCTTCCCAAATACTTTCTTTAATAATTTTCTTACTATTTGTTTTTTAGCTAGTCCATCTTTTGGAATCTCTTTAATTTTTTCATGTACTTTTAAATGTAATTCTTTTATTTCACTCCTTCTTTCCAACAACGTATTTCTGCCATGAAAAACTCCATTTCCTGCAGAGAATATAATTAGATCATCCATTCCTTTTGTAAAGTCGTATAATTCTCCAAGAGATTGATAAATTAATGAAATATCTTCTTGTATATCGCTATGTCCACCAAATATCATCTTATATTTAGGTTGGACTGCATCTGCAACAAATACCCACTTTTTTTCTCTTTCTACAAGGGCAATTAATTCTGGAGCATGCCCCTTCATAGGAAATAACTCGAATTTGTACTTTTTTGATTTGGTGATTATAGATTCCTCAATCACTATAGCTTCAACAGGTAATAATTTAGGTCCCCAAGCCATCTGACGGTAATCTGGATAAGTGTTGCCTAATTTCAATAGATCAACGGCTTTCTTACCGGCATAGATTGGAATCCCAAATTCCGAACTTAACAAATTGGCCCCACCAGCATGATCTTCGTGAGTATGAGTAATAAAACATTTTTCAATCATCTCATCAGGATTTAAAGATTTCACAAACTTCCTTAAGTCATCTACTCCTCCTGGAGCTCCAGAGTCGATAAGAAGACCATCAACTAAATAACATGATGTAAAGAAAGGGGTGGACATCAATTCACTGTCACTTGACCATTGCCATTCTATTATTTCATTATTACAGTGATAATCTATTCGGACTACCATGTGGTCGGGGATCACCTATAAAAAATCAAGAAAAAATAATTAAAATTGGATTATTTTCCCTTCCAATCTGGTTTCTGCTTTTGTAATCTAGCTAGAGCACCGGTTCTAAAATCTTTTGTTTGTAGTAATTGGGAATTTACAAGTCCTTCCATCTCTAAGCCAAATTCAAGGTTTTTCCCGTAAATATCATCAATTAGCTTTTTACCTAAACCAATAGCTAGCGGAGCGCTATCAATTAATTCATCAGTATATTCCTTTATCAGGGCATCCAGTTCTTCTCTATTTTTTGCTATTCCGTTTACAGCACCCATTCTATATGCTTCAATTCCATTAAAAGTTCTTCCTGTTAATGCTATATCTTTTGCGTGTGAGATTCCACATAATCTAGTTAGCCTTGTAGTCCCAGATACATCAGGAATAATTCCAACTTTTACCTCTGGCATGCTAAAAAATGCATTCTCCAATGAAAAGCGGAAATCACAGGCAAGTGCTAACTCAAAACCTAGGCCTAAACAGAATCCTTCAATTCTAGCTATAAATGGTTTTTCAACCTTTCCAATTTTTACTACTATTGGATGAAATTTGGTATTTAGATAATATCTAAAATGGGCAGGGGTAGAGGTGTCTCGTGGCCTTTCTGATGAAGACACATCCTGTCCTGCTAGAAGATTTAAGTCAATTCCGGAACTAAAAAAATCAGTTGCACCAGTTATAATAACAACTCTGGTTTTTGATTGTTCTACATCTTCAATTGCTTTTTCTAAGCTGTTTAATACATCCCAGTTTATTGCGTTTTTTTTCTCCAATCGGTTCAATTTAATAGTAGTTATGGTTTGGTCTTTATTTTCTTCAACTAAAACATAATTTTTTTCACTCATTTTTTTCACTCATCATATTTTTTCAATTCAGATTGAATGATTAAAAAAATTAAAGAATTTTGAAATAAAAACATTCTTCAGTATTATTGACTAATTTTAGGCGGGATGATCAATTCCCTAGGACCAGTTCTTTTGAGATGTATTGCTTCTTCTGGGCAATGGTGAGCACATACCCCACACCCAATGCAATTATCTGTATCAACAATGGCTTTGTTATTCTCAGCATATATTGTTTCCATTGGGCACATTTCAAGACAGGTGCCACATCCTACACATAATTCTTCATCTAGTTCAGCAAGGTAAGAAGACATGGTGTGTAAAGGAGAAAATCCCTTGTGATACATTCCTATTATCCCACAACAACACTTACAACAATTACAAATCGCTTCAATCCCCCTATTTACATCGGAATGAACATGGAAGACTTTATGAACCAAGCCTTGATCTTCTGCTTCTCTGAATATCTTCATAGCCTCTTCTTTAGAAATACGATGTCCAAATTCTTTTTCAATAGCAAATACAGCACTTTTATCAAAAAGGAAACAATTATTCTTCGAAGCACCTAATTTACAAGGATCACCAATAAGATCTTTATGGTGACGGCAATAGCAATGTGCGACAGCAATATCATCATATTCTTCTACATATCTTTTTATATCTTCAATAGGCATTACTTCCTCAGTTCCTACCTCTATCTGTGTTTCTACAGGGATTGTTCTAGTAGTAGGAGGTAAATTCTTTAATACCTTCATCATTGTTTTGAGGCTTTTTTCGTCTAATCTGGTTCTTTCCGAATTCAGTTTTTGGAACAATTTTGCTATTCTGACGTGTTTTTCATCCGTTTCTCCTCTCAAATTTGTATATTCAAATATACCTGGGTAGGGACCCATGAGACGGTAGACCATTTTCCCCGTACTTCTACTTTTTGTACCAACAATTATACCATTATACATTAAGGTATCGAGCATTTTAAGAATGGATTCTTCATCCATATCTATTTGTTCTTTAATTTGATCAAGAGTTTTTGATGGCTTTTTAAATATTAATAAAAATTCTGCTTGTTCCTCAGTAATAAGTTCTTGCAAGAGTTCTATAAGACTATCACTTATTGGGACTGGAAAGACACCAGCATTAGCAATTGTTCTTGCTACTTTATTCCATAGATCTTCAGTCATTTTTTTTGAATTAGGTTTTATAATTTAATTGATAAAAACGTTTATGATTTAATTAAATTTCGAGAATACTTCATAATTTGAAATTAATGATTCAAAAACTCACAAAATTTTGAGTCTCTGTTGAAATAAAAGATAAATTTATCATATTGAATACAATAAGAATAAGGATTTGAAGTTTAATTCTACTATGAGTGTCATTCAAGAAAGAATAATTATCCTGCAAAATTCTGTAAAATTTTTAGAATTCATAGTACAAAAACTAAGGGGTGAGAACACTGCTTTTTTAACAGAAAAAATACAAAAAAGAATTAAATCATATAAAGAAGAACTTCAATTACATGAAGATTTTATTCCCTTTAAAGGAATGGATCCTAAATGAGTATGAAATAAATATAACACTAAAATCCTAATGATTCTTCATATATGGTATTAATTTTTTTTAGAAAACAGAAAAATTTTAAATTTCTTAATTGTGTTTATATCCTCATATTTCAAAACCATAGTTAAAAGTAATGGTGTTTCTTATTACAAGAGAATATGCTAAAAGGGTTAAAGAATTACCCATCTATGTTTTTGTTGAGATTGAACAATTAATTGCCGAAGGAAGAAAAAAAGGCGTTGATTTCATTCCTTTAGGGATAGGGGATCCTGATTTGTCTACTCCAGATCTGATTATCAATGAGATTTGTGAACAAGCTAAGGATCCACGTAATCAGAATTATCCCTCAAGTATGGGAGAAGAATTTTATAGAGAAGCAGTCGCCGAATGGAATAAATTAAGATATGGAGTAAATCTTGATCCTGAAACTGAAGTTTCGCATGTCATTGGTGGTAAAGAGGGAGTAGCGAATATAGCACGAGTTTTTGTGAATCCCGGAGATGTGGTATTATGTCCTAATCCTGGATATCCCGTATATGCAAATGGAGCTGCAAAATTGTGTGATGGGGTACCATATTTAATGCCACTAAAAAAAGAAAATGACTTTCTTCCAGATTTAGAGGCAATTGATAAGAAATACTTAAAGAAATCTAAATTAATGTACTTAAACTACCCAAATAATCCCACTGGGGCAATTATATCCATGAAGTTTTTACGGGAAGTATGTGATTATGCAGAGGATTATGAGTTCTTTATAATTTATGATAACCCTTATTCAGAATTTACATTTGAAGATTATATTGCACCAAGTATACTGCAAGTTAGTGATGATCATGTTGAAATCAACAGTGCTTCAAAGATGTTTAATATGACTGGATTTCGATGTGGTTGGGCAGCTGGTAATGCTGAGATTATTAAGGGATTAAGAAAAATAAAGTCTCAAATCGATTCAGGGGGGCCTATTTTTATCCAAAAAGCGGTTGTAAAGGGATTAAAGCTTTATCAATCTGAAAAAAAACCCGAGATTATACTTAAAAACTTAAAAATTTATGAACAAAGAAGAAATCTTCTTGTCAATGGATTAAATGAAATGGGTTGGAAAACGGATTCACCAAGGGCAACCTTCTATATTTGGACGAAGATTCCGGAAAAATATTGTAATTTAACATGTATGGACTTTGTTAAAAAATTGATTGAAGTTGGAGTAATTGTTACACCAGGTACGGGATTTGGTAAATATGGAGAAGGTTTTGTGCGATTTGCTTTAACACAACCTGTTGATAGAATAAAAGAAGCCTTAGAAAGAATAAGGAAATTATTAAATTAAAATTAATAAAAAAACATTATTTTAAACTTATTTTACAAAAACTCTTATCCAGAAGATTTATTATATTTTTTCCTAAGATATCCTAATTTCTTTTCTTCCTCTGCTTGAAGAGTTTCAGCAGATCCATCTAATCCATCAAGCATCATCATAAGGGGAGTTTTTTCTGAATCCCAGTCCTTATAATAATCCAATATTAGATCGATCTTATCTGAATCTTTTTCCAGCTTTTTTCACCTCCGTTATTTATTTGGATTTTCACAGGAAAATAATCTTTTATCTTGACCAATTCCTTGTAATTTATACGAGATGTAGTGTTAAAAGAGAACAAATCAGTAAAAATTATAAGAAAGAGGTCAAAAAGATTTATTCTCTTTTAATAATACTACGGATGAATACCGGCTTTACTGATAATGTAAAGCCGCACCAATAATCCATAGTATTATGTGAAAAACTCATTAATAAAAAGATGTTTAATGTCCTATTTAAACTTTACCCATCTATTTCCCATTTGTCAGTGAATTTTTGGCGAAAATGACAAGAAAGTATAACAGAAAGGAAGGAGAATAACTAATAACAATTTTTTTAATTGAATCAGCTTTTAGTTAAATGATTATAAAAACTGAACTAAAACCGGGGATTTGAATTTGGAAAAGAAGATTGTACTTGTAGGTGCTGGTTCGACTTCATTTGGAACTGCAACTATGAATGATATATTTCTTAGTGATGTTTTAGAAGGTTCTACTGTTGTTCTTCATGACATAGATAAAGAGAAATTAGAAATGATCTACGAGTTGCTAGAAGTAGAAAATGAACGATTGAAAAATAAAATCAATCTTGAACGAACAACTAATAGATCATTGGCTTTTAAAGATGCGAATTTCATAATCAATTCGATAGAAGTTGGCGATCGATATAAGTTATGGAGACAGGATTATGAAATACCTAGAAAGTACGGATCACGTCAGATATTGGGCGAATGTGGGGGCCCAGGTGGCACTTTCCATGCGTGGAGGATTATTCCTCCTATAATAGATATTGTTAAAGATGTTGAAAAAATCTGTCCTGGTGCGTTTTTTATCAATTTTTCAAATCCTTTATCCCGAGTATGTTTAGCAATAAAACGAAGTGTGAAGAATTTAAAATTCATTGGATTATGCCATCAGATTGCCTTTTTGGTACATCATTTACCTAGGATGTTCAACAAGCCAATAAATTCACTTAGAATGAAAATAGGAGGGCTCAACCACTTTGCATTCCTTTTAGGATTAGTGGACATGTCAACAGGAAAGGATTTAATGCCAAAATTCAATAAAGAAGCGTTGAATTATTTCAGGGAGCATGAAAATAGATTTGAATTTTCTTCGCTAACTTTTGAATTTTTTAAGAGATTTAGCTATTTCCCTTTTGTTGGTGATAATCATCTTGGAGAATTTCTGCAAATTGGTTACGAATTTACAGAAACTCAGGATATGATTGATTGGATCGATCGTATGGATCGAATAGGAAAGGCGATATATGAAAGATTTGAATACAATTATAAGCGATTCAAAAGAGATAGATACAATAGAAGGACTATATTATTTGGTAGACGCTCTGGAGAGAGAGCCATTCCTATCATCGAATCAATTATTACTGATAGAAATTCATATGAATTTGCTGTGAATATCGCTAATGATAACCTTATTGAAAATCTTCCACAAGATTTAATACTCGAATGTTCAGCTCTGATTAATAAACAAGGAGTTAACGGTATTAGGATTGGCAATATGCCTAAGAATATTGCCGCAGTACTCCGTATTGAGGCTTCAGTGCAGGATCTTTGTGTTGATGCAGTATTAAGTAAATCCAAGGAGCTTGCAATTGCTAGTTTGGCAATAGATCCTAATGTGGGTACTTTTGAAATGGCAGAAAGAATTTTTAAAGAGATGAATGAATTACAAAAAGATTATTTGCCAAAATTTAAGTAGATTTTTTCTATGGTTTATTTTTAAAGCAATCTTATTATACTTACCTGATTTTGATTGATCTGATTTGAAAGTTTTAGTAAGGCTCAATTAAAAGACAAAGTTTGGTTTGTTAATAAAAGTTAAGCTTTCAATGTTTAGTAGTAAATTTATTAGTTTAGTGGTAAGAAATGAACATATCTTTATTAAGGGTCAATATTTGAATTTTATTTGGAGAAAAGGAGTTAGTTATGAGAGTTAAAGATGGTGATTTGCATTTTTTACGTTTTTATGAAATACCTATTCAAATTTTATAAAAACTTATAAGCAACAGCGACACATAAGTAAATGTTTTAATAGAATTTTATAAGTAAAAATTATTATTTCAAATCCAAATGTAATTTATAAAGTGATGAAATCAGAAGGCGATGGTAAACCCGAGGAGCGAATTAAGAAAGCCACAGAATTACTTCAAAAGTTGTGGTGGTTTTCATTCTATTTAGTAATATCGCCGATAGCGATTGGATTTGTAGGTTTCTGGGTTTTTCGGCTGTTCCAACTTGGAACGTACGTTGCCTTTTCCCTATCAGTTATTTCATTTATGTTTGCCTTTCTTTTTTTCCTCAAATCATATGACAAGTACAGAGATAATTCATTTTTCCTGAATAAAGAAAATAACCCTATGGCAAGAGTTCATATTACTTTTTTGATATCTATTCTTTCCTTTATTGTCACCCCACTATTTATCTTTATTTCACCTGCGGATTCATTTGAACTACTTCCACTAATAAGTTTTGCTTTACTCTATAATATAGTCTACTACTACTATAACTTCAAGCCTATAGCTTTTTTTGACGTCACTCAGAGAGAATACAAACATGGAATTAATACTAAACTAGCTTTAAAACAGCCGCATAATTTCATGATTTTTATTAACTACATTATACATATTATCTTTCTTTCTCTTATTTCCCGTACAAATCTCTCTTGGGTTTTTGCTCTGTTAACTAATATGTTTCTTTATCTCGTTACATTAGCTTATACTAGTAAGATCTGCAAAAATATAAAAAATACGGTTAAAATGAATAGACCTATCTTACTTAGTTTAACTAGATTTAAACAAAAATTTGTAATATCAATTACAAGTCTAGTGTTTATTCTATTAATTCAATTACCATTAATTTATATCTTCTTTTTCAGTATTCCTGGTACTCAGGTACTAAATATTTCTATTCTAATCCTAATCTTTTCATTTTTATATTTAAAATCACTATTGTATGTTAATTTCTATTATAGTAATAGAATTGACGTTTATCTTAGTTCCATAAGAACTAGCAGTTCTGATGAGAAACCTCTCGTTAAGAGTATCAAATATCAAAAGTATAACTCTTATTTATCAGCAGTTTTGATTATTTTTGTAGCAACTTTTTCCTTTCTTATAAATATTCCGTTAATTGTAATCTTCTTGGTACCACTTTTCTTAATATTTTCTTATTCTGAACAAAAAGCAGGCATTTGCCCTAAGAACCATATAAGATATATATATTTACTGAATTCACTTCTTTTCTTAATTTCTATATCATTTGGGCAGTTATCAGAGATTAGATTGAATTATCAGTTCTTAGTTTTCCTAATATCTTTATATTTTGTTTTGCAAATATTTGTTAGAGCTGATTATTTTTCAAAAAAAAATGTTCTTATCGTTCAAAATGTACTTGCGCTCGCGAGTTTTTTCATTATTATCTATTCATTTTTCGTGAAATTCACAACCTATGATAATATAATAGTTTTTGAATTCACTGTATTTACTTCAGATTTTTTAATAATTTTCATTTCAAATTTAATAGTACACGGTCTAATAATCTCAATTGTTTCTTTAATAACGTTTTATATATTATACATTCGAAATTTTTATAGGAAAACCTCAAAACTATTGAGATCCTGTTTTTTAATAAACAATTTTCTTATTATACTTTTTATTTTTCTTTGGATCACTTTCCGCTCATTGTTCTTATTAGATATTTTAATATTCTCGAGTTTGTTGTTTCCGTCCATTTTATTGGTGTTTGCATTTATGAACTATCTTCTAGGGGTATTTTCCCGCGAGTTTTTCTCGAATTTAAGCTATTACTTACTGTGGATTTTAATAGGGAACGTTTTTCTCTCACTACTGCTAACATTTCTTAATAATTATGTTATTATTACTTTAGATTTCCTCATTCTTTCCTTTTTTAGTCAGGTTAATCTCAAGTATGGTTTAAGAATAGAAAATGTAAAAGAATCGTTTGTTAAGCGATTTGTCAAAGCAAATTCGTATATTATGACAATCGAACTTGTAACGTTGTTTTTCTTTTTCTTTTATTCAATTGCATTAAAAACATTTACTCTTTCTGATAGGATCATCCTCTCAAGTTATTTCTCATTTATTATCATGACATTTCTAGCAAATATTTTATCTCAGAATGAAATTATATTTTCACACTCAATAACTAACAAAATAAATATAATAATCCTACTTTTGAGTTCAGGTTTAGCCTTTTATTACCCATTTATATACAGTTTTGGAAGTTATCTTATGTTTTTATTGCCCTTTATTAGTTTGTTTATAACTTTATATATTCCATCGTTTTATATGTATAGAAAGAAAATATATCAGAATTTTATTAAAAAAGCTTTACTGGTAAATTCTGCTTTATTGGCAGTGTTAATATCATTAATACCTACAATTATAAGCCTAGAGTTTTACCGTATTGGGCAATCAATCAATATCATAGCAACTATTAATTATACCTTATTGATTTTCCCATTTATTAGTTTATTTTTTATTACCTTTGATTATTTCATCAAGTTATTATCTCGTAAACAATTTGTAACTTTTAGTTATTATTTGGTATGGATTTTAACTATAGACGTATTTATTATAATATTCATAAGCGCTATACCAAATTTAATTTATATAACGTTAGGTTTCTTATTTCTATCTATATCTAGTCAACTCAATTTTAAGTTTGGATTAAGAATTGCAAAAGTTAAGGACCAATTCGTAAAAAAATATACTACCATAAATTCCTATTTTATGACAATCGAATTTATAATGCTATTTTTCTTTTTCTTCTATTCAATCGCATTAAAAGCATTTACGTTTTCTGATAGGATCATCCTTTCAAGTTATTTCTCATTTATTATCGTGACAATTTTAGCTAATTTATTATCTAGAGTGGAAATTGTATTTTCACATTCAATAAAAAACAAAATAGATATAATACTCCTATTTTCAAGTTCAGGTTTAGCGTTTTATTATCTATTTATATACAGTTATGGGAGTTATTATGTATTTTTATTCCCTCTTCTGAGTTTATTCATAACTTTATATCTTCCTTTTTATTATTTATTCAGAAAGAGAATATATCAGAGTTTTATTAAAAAAGCTGTATTGCTAAATTCTGCTTTATTGGCAGTTTTGATATCATTAATACCTACTATTATTAGTCTTGAATTATACCGTGTAGGTCAATCAATCAATATCATAGCAACTATTAATTATACATTATTGATTTTTCCATTTATTTGTATATTTTTTAGTGTCTTAAATTATCTTATCAATTTATTGCCTCGAGAACAGTTTATAACTTTAAGCTATTATTTGGTATGGATTTTAACAATAGATGTATTTATCGTAATAATTTTAAGTTCTATACCAAATTTAGTTTTTTTAACGTTAGGCTTCTTATTTTTATCAACATCAAGTCAACTCGATTTTAAATTTGGATTAAAAATTGAAAAAATTAGGGATAATATAGTAAATAAATATACGAATATAAATTCCTATATAATTACGGGAGAACTCTTTGCATTATCTTTCTTTTTCTTTTTTGCAATAGTATCCCTTGAAATCCTATATTCAATATATTTCTCTGTTGTGATTTTAACAATCATAATTAATATTTTATCAAGAATTTTTTCAGAATCTTTGACAATTATAATAAACGTCATAACCTTGACTTTTAGCGCGGGTATGGCATATTACTACTCATTTTTGCTTACAATTAATACATTTCTTGTAATTCTAATACCTTCCTTATGTCTTTTTTCAATTTTGTTCTTCCCTCTCTATTATATACTAAACAAAGCTATTTCTAAGAAGCACATTCGGAGTTTTCTATTGATAGATTGTATCTTATTAGCCATTTTTGTTACACTTATTCCCGCAATTGTTCATCTGGAGTTGCTTCGAAATGAGATTTCTATTGATATTATGTCAACATTTAATTTTACCTTATACATAGCCTTCAGTATTCTAACCTTTACATATTATTTATTAAAGAAATATAATCTGAAAGAAAAGTATAGTACAAGAGTTTTAGAGTCTCAGATTTCTATTGAATTGATTATAGCGGGAACCACTGTTTTTTACTACACCTATATCTTATTAAGCGAAAGCTTCTATCGTTTTCTTTTTCCCTTAATAGCGGCTTTGGTCTTTTTCTATCTACCAAGTGTATTTTCTTATAGAAAGCGATACTTCAATGAAATTATTATTAAAAGATCATTGATGGTTAATAGTATCCTTCTTTCTGGTTTGATTACTTTAATTCCAACAATAATTGGATTAGAGTTTGTACGATTAGGATTAGAGATAAACTATTTTATTATAATAGCTTCATCGTTAATTTTACTATTTCTTGTTTTGAAATTTTTAGTTCTGATTGGGAATTGGTATCTTATGAAAGAAAAATGGCATAAAATCTTGAAACTACTACAAGTTTTTGCATGGATCTCAATATCTTTATTTATTGCTTTTTCTATCATTTCGTTTGTTTTAATTGATATTTCAATAAGTATTTCGATTTTTATTTCTTTCATATTAAATATTTATACTGTGAAGTTACTTATCATTTATTCAAAAGAATTAAAAATCATTAATTTCCTCAAAGAATTTTTATTATATGGTTTAATCTTTTCCTTTTCTTTCCTAATCGTATCAATTATCCAATTTAGTAATAT
This sequence comes from Promethearchaeota archaeon, assembly GCA_048941385.1. Lineage (GTDB taxonomy): Archaea > Asgardarchaeota > Lokiarchaeia > Sigyniarchaeales > SOKP01 > Loki-b32. The sequence continues at coordinate 1,303 of JBHLNR010000096.1, read as the reverse complement.
TCTTACTTATTTACCATCAAACTTGAGAACTTTTAATATTATGTGGTATTTAGGTTTGTTTCTCTTGATTTTTCTTCCTTTATTCCAGTTCTATAGTTTGCAAGTAAGGATTACATTCATTAAGGTAAATAATGGAATCGGGCTTGGATCTTGGTTAATATTAAAAATAATACTATGTGTATTCATAGCAATTCTTTTTTCTTTTTCGATTTTAGCCCTCATATTATCATTTTCCTTGACATTCACATTCTTTATGCCGATTACACTAACATTTTTCAAAAATTTAAACATATTTTCAGAAAAAAATCAACTTCTTATTAAAAATTTCATGTTAGGTGCTTTTATCGTCTCTACTTTGATTTTATACATTGAACTTTCCTATAATCTTACAGCTAATGTAATGTTTTTCAGGAGGAATTTGTTTTTAAATATGAGTTTCATTTTAGCTAATGTATTCTTATATCTCTATTTTTACATACTGCGATATAATTCGATTTTAGAAGAAGATTCTACAGGAAAAATATTCGGTTTTTATTTAACCTCCTTTTTACTATTTTTAAGTTTACTTTACGATTATAGATTAATTTATGTTGTCCCAATTTTATTTACATTAATAATTCTGCTATATCGGAGAAGTCTAAATCTAATTTACAGGTTTTTTTCATATTTTATTATGAGTTATGTTCTATTTATAGACCTTTTGAGTATTTTTAGTGACTTTGGGATTCTAAGGGGATTTAATTTTACTCTATTCGGATTTTTAGTATGCAATTACTTGCTTACTTTAGCGACCGTTTTACTTGTTTCAATCTGGTTGAACTTAAAAAGAAATAATAATGGTGAGAAACTAGTCCTATATAGTGTCTTTTCTTGTCTATCATTTATATTGCTAAGCACTTACACTAATATTCTTCTGCTTTATAATATAACAATATCTTTATTTATTTTCTTGTTCCTTATAGGTGTTTATTTCTATCGCCAGAAAAATGATTTGTATAAATGGTTTATCAGACCTTGTGTACTTTTACTTGTATTTGATTTTATTAGTTTCATTTCATATGCGGTATTATTTAATAACCAGACTTATATCAGTTTCAGTCCAATTCTAACATTTACCTTAACAATGAGTTTAACTGGGTTTACATTTATATTGCTATATAATAAGGCTCCAGCAAGATTTAGAAGTATATCTTTTTACTTCATATTATTTGCTATCATTATTAGTTTCCCTCTTTTTCTTTATTCCTTTATTGTTTCTTCTATTCCTGGATTAGTAGGAGACCCTGTTCCAATAATAATTGTT
>JBHLNR010000095.1:0-14258 GCA_048941385.1 Promethearchaeota archaeon | reverse complement strand
TAAGGACTCCGCTTTCAAGTTGTGGGTGGATTCAGACAACTGAAGGAGTAGTACTAATTGATACATTAATCTCTAGAAGAGTGGCTAAACAAGTGAGAGAAAGAATCAAAGATAAAATTAAATACATAATATATACCCATGGGCACATAGATCATGTTCGAGGAGCTAATGTTTTTATAAATGATAATCCTGAAATTATCGCAAGTAAGTACTTACCAGATCGACTCGATAAATATCAAATGTTAGCTCCTTATGAAGGTCGAAAAGAGGCACAACAATTTAATTCCCCCGAAAATATCCCAGTCTATGATATAATTTACCCAACTAAAACATTTCTAGGGGATATGACATTCACATTAGGTGATAAAACATTTGAACTCCACACAGCAAGGGCTGAAACTGATGATGCGGTATGGGTATACGTTCCTGAACTTGATGCCGCATTCATAGGAGATCTTATGATTGGAAGTTTTCCTAATATTGGCAATCCCTGGAAACCAACCCGATTTGCATTGGATTGGGCAAAGGAGTTAGAAAGAATAAGGGACTTGAATCCAGAATATATTTTTTATAGTGGAGGGGGGAATTTTATTAAAGGGGAAGATTCCATGAGAGCTATTAGTGATAATATCGAAGTCATTCGTTCTCTCCATGATCAGGTCGTCGAACATATAAATAAGGGAACTCATATAACTGAAATGATCCACCAGGTAAAAATACCTGAGCACTTAAAAAAAAGCCCATACCTTCAAGCAAGCTATTCTAGACCAGAGTTCTTTGTTTTTAACGTGTATCGCTGGTATCACGGGTATTTTGACGATAATCCTGCTCATCTCTTACCACGACCAGAGAGAGAAGTTATGGAAGAGGTTTTCAACCTTATTGGTGACTCTGATAAAATTCTAAATAAAGCAAAAGAACTCCAAGATCAAGACCAAGCACAACTTGCCTTGGAAATCTTAGACATTTTAATTCAAGCTGTCCCAGATAATATTGAAGCAAGGAAGATGAGAATTAGATTACTTGAAAAAATTGGTAAAAAAGATTATAGTCTTATGTCTAGAAATGCATGGGTTTATTTCATTAATAAAGATAAAGATTTCATTCAATCAAGGGAGAATAAATAGTTTACATAACAAATTCTATACTAAGTGTCTTACCTAGTTAGCTCCTAATGTGTTGAGTTTTCTCGATATTAACGAATCAAAATCATTAACTTAAGATATAATTAATATTTTCTCTTATTGTAATTTAAATTATTAATTACAAAGATGTATATTTTTTATTATCTGGTGATCACTATAAAACCGATTAATAGATTTAAAACTTACAAGTTTGACGCAGCTCCATTTTTCTTTTTTATTGATATATTCCCACCAGATTATCCAAACGCAGAAAAACCAAATTTAGCTAACCTAATCAATTCTATTGGAAATAATCCAATAATGCCACTTCCAATGAGAGTTGATCGTGTATTCAATGGCGAAAGGTCTATTTTGATGCGACCTAGGGAGCCAGTTTCATTTCCTATATCTGAAGATCAAATCGCAATTATCAATCCGCTTCCATTTCTTCAGAGTGGATTTGAAAAATTATTGTATTTTACAGAAGTGAGATCTCGAGAGCAATTCTTCTTATCTTTATCAATGGATCGAGTTTCGCGATGGTGGGGTGCTACACAATTCAAGTATGCAATTCTTTCTACACTGGAAGAAGATTTTTCCGCCTTTTTAAGAGCATACTTGCATACACTTATTAAAGCTATAAAACTTGATTTAGATCTTGTTGAAGCTGCGAAAGAATATTGTCAATTAATTGCAGATGTTTGTGAAAAAAGAATGGAACAAAACCTCATTATCGTTGATATAAAGAGTGGACAAAAAAATGAGAAGATGTATAAAATAAAAGAAGCGACATACTATAAAAAATTGAAAAGATCAAGAGAAACAGAATATCATCCCGAGCTAATAGATATTGAAATTTATGATCTTTCAAAAATAGGTTTTTCAAAAGTTACCGAGAATCGATTTGATACTATGAGAAGTATGAATACAACTATCATTAAATACATCCCATTACTATTTTATGATGATTTACTTGAATGTATGCTCCAAAATTTAAAACGAATTAAAGAAAATAAAATAGAGCTTATAGATCCTTCTTATCTTCTTGATAAAAATATTATAATTACCAAAAGGACAGAAAAACTCAAAAAAAATTATATTACGAAATACTCATGGTGGAATAATTTTGATTCACTTGAATTTGAACCGATATTAGAATCAATTAGAAAGACTCATGCAGAATATTTACTTACCTTACCCCTTGAGAAATAGTTGATCGTAAATTGACTAAAGTGAATCTTTATAAATTTTATGATAATTAATTCACAGAATTTTAAAATTGAAATAAGTGTTCTAGCTTATTTAACTCATTAATAATCAATCTTAAAAGAGAACAATGTCTATTTTTGTTTTAAGAATGTATGAGAAGCGTATAACAAATTTGTAAATGTTGTATAAGAAGGAAAGACCAGCAGTTTTAATGCTTAAGAGCGGAAAATATTTCGAAGGAATAGGATTCGGAACCTCAAAAATTGTAACTGGAGAACTAGTTTTTAATACAATGACTGGTGCAGGTTATAACGAGACGCTCACAGATCCTTCATATCAAGGCCAAATTGTAGTAATGACTCATCCTCTCATCGGAAATTATGGCGTTCCCGCATGGGAAAAAGATAAATATGGAGTCTTTAAATACTTTGAATCTGACTCCATAAAAGTCACTGGTTTTGTAGTTAATGAATGTTGTAAAGAACCTAGCCATTACCAAAGTGTAAAAACTTTAGATGAATTCCTTCTTGAGGAGGGAGTACCTGGAATCGAATGGATTGATACTCGTGCAATTACAACAATTTTAAGAGAAGAAGGTGTTCAAATTGGTCTATTAGCCGTTTATGATTCTGGAGAACATCCAGATATAAAAGAATTGCAGGGGATAGTTAAAAAAGCAGAAGACCCCAATTTAAGACATTTAGTAAGTGAAGTATCAACAAAAAACGCTCAAACTTTTTCCCCACCAAATCCAAGAGGAAAAGTAGTGGTGCTGGATTGCGGTGTAAAACTTAACATATTAAGAAATTTCTTAGCAAGAGAACTGGAAATTGTATTAGTACCATATAATTATGATTATGAGAATATAATGAGTTATAATCCCGATGGTGTTTTCATTTCAAATGGCCCTGGAGATCCTGATATGTGTATAAATGCAATTGAAGTTTGTAAACAATTAATTCAGAATAATATCCCAACTTTTGGAATTTGTTTAGGAAATCAAATTCTAGGAATAGCCGCTGGGGGATATAAATATAAATTGAAATATGGACATAGAGGGGGCAATAAAACTGTAATAAATATCAATACCAATCGATGTTATATTACCTCACAGAATCATGGCTTTTGCGTAAAAGACTTTGAAAAGAATGGGTTTAAAGAATTTCTAAAAAATGTAGATGATAAGACTAATGAAGGATTAATTCATGAAAGTAAACCGATCCTAGCAGTCCAATTTCATCCAGAAGCTTCTCCAGGACCTTTAGATTCTTTGTATTTATTTGATAAATTTATAGAACTAATGGAGTTATGATAAAATGCCCCTGGATACATCTATAAAAAAGGCATTAGTCTTAGGTTCTGGAGGGATCCGTATTGGTCAGGCTGGAGAATTTGATTACTCTGGAAGCCAAGTCTTAAAAGCTCTTAAAGAAGAGGGAATTACAACTATTTTAATTAACCCAAATATTGCCACGATCCAAACTGATCCAGAATTATCTGATCGAGTTTATTTATTACCTATTACTCTAAAATATGTCGAGCAGGTTATTAAAAAGGAGAAACCCGATGGAATTTTGCTCTCTTTTGGAGGTCAAACTGCATTGAATATGGGTGTTGAATTAAAAGAAGCTGGAATTTTAGAAAAGTATCAATTAAAAGTATTAGGAACTCCAATAGAGGCTATTGAGGCAACAGAAGACCGAGATTTGTTTGTAAAAGCAATGGAGAAATCTGATGTTAAAGTATGTAAAAGCCAAGCGGTAAGTTCTTATATAGATGCATTAAAAGCAGTCGAAGAGATTGGATTCCCTTGTATGATCCGAGTAGCATATACTTTAGGTGGTAGAGGATCGGGAATAGTTAATAATATGAAAGAATTTGAAAGAATGGCGAAGAAAGGTTTAGCTCAGTCGAGGATCAATCAAATTCTTATTGAAGAAAGCATATGGGGCTGGAAAGAAATTGAATATGAGGTGGTGAGAGACATTGAAGATAATTGTTTTATCAACTGTAATATGGAAAATTTTGATCCTGTAGGACTTCACACAGGAGAATCATTAGTAGTAAGCCCTAGTCAAACTCTTACCAATGAAGAGTATCAAATGCTCCGTTCAGCATCTATTAGAGTAATCCGTAACCTTGGTATTATTGGAGAGTGCAATATTCAGTATGGTTTAGATCCTTTTTCAAAGGAATTCCGAGCAATAGAAGTAAATGCTCGCCTTTCAAGATCTTCAGCATTAGCTTCTAAAGCAACAGGCTATCCTTTGGCATATATTGCGGCAAAACTTGCTATAGGGTATACATTACCAGAATTAAAAAACAAAATTACTGGAATTACTACAGCATGTTTCGAACCTGCATTAGATTATTTAGTGCTTAAGATTCCAAGATGGGATCTTACGAAATTTCAAAAAGTGGATCGAAGATTAGGTTCTCAGATGAAAAGTGTGGGGGAAGTAATGGCAATTGGTAGAACATTCGAAGAAGTATTACAAAAAGCTATAAGAATGCTCGACATAGGAATGAAAGGTTTCGTAGCAAATGACTTAGAACCAATTGAAGATTTAAATGAATTGAAATATGCATTAAGAAATCCTACAGATTTAAGAGTTTTTAGAATTGCTGAAGCAATTAAAAGGGGAATTTCTCTTGATGAAATCTATCGCTTATCAAGAGTAGATAAATGGTTTCTAAATAAATTGAAGAATATTATTGATGTTGAACAAAATTTAGAAGATCTAGATTTATTGGAATCTCCAGATGCAGAAAAAAGGTATTGGTTTGAAAGAGCTAAAAGATATGGATTCTCTGACGGACAGATTGGTACAATAATGAATGTTGATACTATATTTATCAGGCAAATGAGAAAAAAGATAGGAATTCATCCATATGTGAAAAGGATAGATACGTTAGCTGCTGAATGGCCAGCGATCACTAACTACTTATATCTTACATATAACGCTTCTGAACATGACGTAGATTTTGAACATGAGAGTAAATCAAACCTTAGAAAAGTTATTGTTCTAGGCTCTGGCACTTATCGTATTGGAGCTTCTGTAGAGTTTGATTGGGGTTCTGTTAATTGTTTATGGGGTTTAAAAAAACTAGGAATCGATCAAGCAATTATGATTAATTATAATCCTGAGACAGTTTCAACTGATTACGATATATCTGATAAGCTTTACTTCGAGGAAATTAGCGGAGAAAGGGTGTTGGATATTTGTGAACTCGAGAAACCAGAGGGTATAGTAGTATCCGCAGGGGGGCAAATTGCTAACAATTTAGCAGCAAAAATATCAAAATATTCAGAATTCTTTAGAAAAACAAATTTGAAAATTCTTGGAACTCATGGTTCAAGAATCGATATGGCTGAGGACAGAAGTAAATTTAGTGCGTTATTAGATCAATTAAAAATCAAGCAACCAAAATGGAATACTTTAATAGATAAAGATGAAGCATTGAGATTTACGAAAAAGGTGGGATATCCTGTGCTTGTTAGACCCTCATATGTATTAAGTGGGGCTGCTATGAGAGTATGTTATGATGAGAAAACCCTAAGAGATACGCTTGATCTGGCAGCTTCCGTTTCTAGAGAATATCCCGTAGTGATTTCTAAATTTTTCACTAATGCCAGAGAGATAGAATGTGATGGGATATGTGATAGTACCAATGTGCTTATAGGTGCAATTGTAGAGCATATAGAAAATGCGGGAATTCATAGTGGAGATGCGACGATGTCAATAGGATTTTATACTGTTTCAGATGATGTGATCAGAAAAATCGAGGAATACACCAAGAAAATTGCTATTGCCCTAAAAATTCAAGGTCCTTTTAATGTACAATATTTAGTTGAGAATGAAGAGGTTTATGTAATTGAATGTAATTTACGTAGCTCAAGATCGATGCCCTATGTCTCAAAAACCCGAGGTATTAACCTTATGAGACTAGCAGCAGAAGTGATAATGGGTAATAAAATTCCAGAAAGACTACTTGATCTTCCATACGGCAATTATGTAGGTATTAAAGCACCAATGTTCTCATTTTTAAGGCTGGACAAAGCAGATTTTCGACTCGGGGTAGAAATGGCATCTACAGGTGAAATTGGCATCATAGGAGAAGATTTTCAAGATGCCTTAATAAAAGCATTAGAAGCTACCGAAATGCGCATCCCTGTGGAAGGAGGGAACGTGTTGATATCCGTAGGAGGAGAAAAATTAAAAAAACAGATAATTCCTCTCGCAAAGAAATTAAAGGAAATGGGATTTACAATATTCGCAACAGAAGATACCGCTTTAGCATTAAAAAAGAGTGGAATATTTGCTGTGAGACTTTATAAAATTCATGAAGCGGGAATGGAACCAAATATAATGGGTTGCCTTCAAAATGGAGCAATTGACATAGTGATTAACATCCCCTTACCAACCACAGTCGAAGAAAAGTTTGCTAAAATAATTGAGGATGAGTATAAAATTCGAAGGATGGCTGTAGATTACAACATACCGGTGATTATAAATTTACAATTAGCTAGAGCTATTGTAGACGCTATAGAAAAAGTTCGGAGGAAAAATGTCGAAGTTAAATCTCTCAACGAATACCATAACACATTAAAAGAAGTATATTGGTAGGAAAAAATTTAGACTTGTTACTATTTCTCTTATTAATAGAAATCTTGAAAAACCTTGAAAATTTATACGAATTCATTAATATTCTAAAGATCTAATTTGGGTGTTACTTGAATTTATTATCGTGGTTACATTTTAATTCGATTGAAAATCATCGGAACTCAATGGAAAGTTACAGAAAAATTAAATGGTTTAAAATCCAAAAATCAAAATGAAGATTGGGAAATTACCTATGCCACCCCTATCTATGGAGGTTGGGATTTAATGGTTGAATGCAAGTTCAACAATCTCGAAGATTTGGAGAAAATTGTTACATTCTGTAGAGTAGATGCTGAATTGAGCAAGTGGATTGAAGCCACCACAACGCTTATTGGTATAAAAAGGAATTATCCTCGTTAAAAATAAGACTAAGGTCAAAAAATTTAAAGAATTATTAAGCGTTTTCTTCCTTTTTAAATTTATGCAGATCGCTCAAAAATTGGTCTCTATAAATTATTAATAGCCCTTTTAACTCTATTTATTTATAGGAAAAAGAGATTTGTAAATATTAAATGAGTCGAGGTGTAATATTGAAAGTTAGCGTCAAATATCATGAAATTTTAGAAGAAGGTTTAATAGAAGAATTAGAATGGTTGAAAGAAGAATTTATTCTTTTGTTTAAATCTAAAGTGGAGAAATATACTGAAAGAGATAGAATTATAGCCAATGACATTATGGATTATGTTATGGAAAATATGTATGTTTATGATAACATGATATTCCTAACTTTATTCACCGAAACAATAGAAAGTATCGAAAAAATGTACCCCAACCTATTCTGATTCTATTATTTTTATTCTTTTCCTGCCTATGCTTCCCAATCCTTTTAGTCCTAAATGAAGCATAAAAAAACTAAATAACATCATAAAAACTGTCAATCCTGGCCAAAACCAAGCCCAGGGTGCATTAAATGGATTTTGTAGGGCCTTATTAATATCATATCCTAACCTTGGACCCGCATCCTGATAAATTCCTAAATATTCTACTGAACAGTAGAGAAGAATCGCGAACGCTATATTAATTGGAATGTACGTAATTAACGATTTTCCTATTTTATAGATCATTTTTCTATTGAATTCTTCTGGCACTGCATTTGCGGTTACACGCGTAAATATTGGAATCAGCATAATTCCTATAGATAGCATACCTATAAAATAGGTACGATTGAATATTATCATTATTAATATTACAAATAAAAATGAAGGAAATAAATAAAAGAGTATCATGAATGTCATTATTAGTTTGTATCCCCAAGGCTTAAATCTTCCGGCCACAAATCCGAAATTTACTCCTCCTATCAGACCAATTATAACCGCCCCAATCCCAAAAAGTATCGCATCACGTATACCATACATACATCTTCCAAGCACATCCCCCCCTAATGCAGTCTGTCCTAAAGGATGATCAGGAGATGGCGGATTCCATGAACCTACATGTGGTACTAAATGATAATCATAAGAGTATTGAGTAATTAACTGAGGAAAGATTGCTAGAATAATGCAGAATACAACTAAGACTGTTCCAATTATGAATATAGGAGACTTAAGTCTGATTAATAGATAATCTTTTAATTTTTCTTCATTGTTCACCTCCTCATTCCTAATCTCCGATTTGGGTTTGGAAAAATCGGAAATAGGTTCTGTATATCCTTTACTAACTAAGTGTCTATATAAGATGAAGAGAAGATTTGATATAGTAATTATTAGAACAATGATAATTACCATTATAAATAAAATAGCTAATATTAGGAAGAAATCAACTAAAATAAAAGCACTCACAATAAGGTATCCAAATCCTAATATATCAAATGTATTGTCTACCAAAATATAGAACATGAAAAAGAATCCAAACGTTCTTGCTACTGTTGATGTAAATGAAATTATTGAACCCGGATTTGATTTTTTGATCAAATATGAACGAGCTTGCAGTGCAGTAATAGCTATAGTAGCAAGAGTTAAAATAAAAATTGGTATAATGCCAATTCTCGTTGGTGTATCATAGAAAACCATAAAAATCAATCCAATGAAAAATACAGGGATGGCGAGAATAAAATAACAGAATATTTGAATTATTGTATCTTCCCATTTATTTCGATATCTAGAGGAAATCATTCCAAGTGATATCCCCATTAGTATACCAATCGTCATAGGGAAAAAAATCATAGTTATCATCTCTGGAAACGATTCCTGAACCAAATCAATAACAAGAGCTGCTGGAACCACGCTTACTGATCGCCCCCAATCACCAATCATTAGTTTACTTACATATGTAAAAAACTGGATAAAAATCGGATCATCTAATCCTAGTTGATGTTCCATAGCGCGAATTATTCCTAGACTCGGATCATGTTGACCCAATGCTTCGAGAAGAGCTATTGCAGGATTATCCGGCAACAATTTAAAAAATACAAAACTTATAACTAAGCCAATGAAAAATATTACAATTGCTATAGTAGCTGTAAATATAAGATTTTTATGAATACTCTTGATTTCTCGCATAAGTTTCCGCCTTTTGTCTACTTTATTTAATAGACTAGTTATGTCAAGAAATTATATAAGCATTTCTCAAAAATGTAATATATATTACCTCTTAATTTTCTTATTCTAATTCTATTTCTTTCAACATTCTTAAATTAGGGTCATACCCCTGTAAGCCTACATGCAGAACGAGAAAGCTTAAAACCAATCCAAATATTGCAAGACCAGGCCATAGAGTAGCCCATGGTGCATCATACAAATTTATTCGAGCCGAATTTATACTTTTTCCTAATTCAATCATACTTATATCCCCAAATCCAAGAAATCCCAGTGCTTCAAAAATCATAATTGCGATTGCGAAATTCAAGGGGATATGACTTAATACTTGTTTAATTATCCTTTTAATACTAATACCTTCAGAGATAGCATTTGCTACAACTCTAGTAAAATTTGGGATCAAAAAAATGCCTATCATGATTAAACTTAATAGAAATGAAACTCCATAAATGGCTAAAATTAGCATAACAAACACCAATCCTGGGAATATAAAAAACAGAATCATAAATCCCATAACATATTTATAAGTTTTTCTTTTAAGTATTCCTGTAAAAATCCCAAAATGACCTCCTATTATCATTCCTATTATAACTGCTCCGAAACCAACGACCATTGATGTTCGTATACCATAAATTACCCAAGTAAGTACATCCCAGCCTAGTGTTGTTTGTCCTAAGGGATGATCTGAAGAAGGAGGACTCCATGACCCTGCCAATGGAACAAAAGCATCCTCAAAACTAATTTCTGTTAAGGATTGAGGAAAGATAGATAAAAAGATGAAGAAAGCTATTAATACAACCCCAATAATAGTGTATGGAGATTTAATTCTTCTCAATAAATAATGAGTTATTTTTTCTTCATATTTATTATCAGTATTTAAATTCTGACTACTTACATCATCTATTTCTTTATATAAATCGGTAGAAACTATTTCCTGTTTTCTAAATATATTATAGCTGAAAATCAAATTTGATATCATTATTACAAGAATTAAAGTGATAACTAAAGCAATTAAAATTCCTGCTAATAAGTAAGGATCGTAAAGCTGAAGTGTGCGAACTAAGTAATCACCTAGACCATTCAAACCAAATGTAATATCTAACAACAAATAAGACATGAAAAGCAAACCAAATGTATTTGCAATTTTAATAGTGTTAAGGGTTAAAGATCTTTCATATTGTTTATTTATCATATATGAACGTGTTTGCCAAGTTATTAGTGCGAAAGTAAAAAGGGTCATAATATACATCGGGATAACATAATTTCCCCAGCTAAAAAACAGCGGTAATTTAAAATAAAAGAAAAATTGGCATACCATCCCCAAAAAGTAAATAGGTATAGAAATACCCAAAATAACAAAAACTTGAATCAACTTATCAAGCCATCTGCCCCTGAATCGGTAGGTAAATTTACCAAACAATATACCTGTTCCTAACCCGATTATTAATGGTAAAACAAATAAAGCAATCATTCGAGAGGCGGATAAAATAGCAAGTTCAGTAACTTTTGTACGAGCAGAAACAGATAAGGATATTTTCCAATTGCCGATAAAAAAATCACCAATAAATTTAAAAAATTGAAGAACAATGTGTAAATCTAACCCCAATGCTTTTTCCATGGCATCATATTGCTCCTGTGAGGGCATAGAAATACCATAAGCACTCAAATAACTCACGACAGGATCACCTGGCATTGATTTAAACATAATAAAACTTATTGAAACACCTATAAATAGAATAGAAAATCCAATAAGAAAAGAAAAAATAATATTTCTATAGAGTTTCCTGACTCTTATAATCATATCTTTCTTTTTAGGGAAGATATATTTATTAAGATAAAATCCTATTAGGACAACAATTCCGCTTACAAATGGAGCAATAACCGCAAAACCTGGTGTATGATTTTCCCAAAAACTAATATCTAATCCGAAATATTCATCATAATAAAACCGCATTAAAACTTCAATTTCAACTAAATATATTATTCCTAAAACAATAAAAAATATCCCACATATTAACCACTTTTTCTCACTTCTCTGGAAAGCTCCTTCTCTTCTTAGTTTTATTGAAAGAAATATGGATAATATAGAAATACATAAGAGAACTATAAAGGGAATAATTTTACATATAAAAATAATTGGAGCGAAATCATTTGGTACCAATTCAAATATCCAATTAAAACCCTCATCAATAGGTAATAAATTAAAATATCTTAAACCCCACATCCAATTGATCTCAATGTCTTCAAAAGCTGAAGAAGGTGATAGGAGTCCAATAATCGTCAAAATGCCTGCTAATAAAGGAAAAGACCATACATAATTCTTATTTTCTGTTAATTTATTCACAATAATTACCTTGAACTTGGAATTTTATCAATTTTATATTGTGTCAACAGATTATATAAATGTTTATTAATGGATTATATTCCAAATTTAAACTACTATTGTTGTAGGAAATATTGGTTTTAACATTATGATTTATAACTTCTAGAGAATAATAAAATAAAGTTAAATGAATTATTGGTTATAAATAAAATTTAAAGTGAGAAAAATGGTTGCTATAAAGCTAACAGATGATATTTTCTGGGTGGGAGCTAATGTACACACAGAGGATTTATTTGAAGGAATATGGCCAATCCCTAATGGTGTTGCTCTAAATTCTTATATCGTTATTGGCGAAAAGATAGCGATAATTGAATTAGTTCGCGAATGGGGAGGTGCAGCTCAAACTTTACTTAAAAATCTCGAATCAATTTCCGTTAAATTGGAGGAAATCGATTACATTATATTAAATCACCTCGAGCCAGATCATACAGGAATGACTTATTTAATAAAGTCTTTATCTCCTAAAGCAGAAATCATATCTACACAGAAAGGGGTTGATTTGGTAAATGCCTTTTACCATATTGATGATAGAGTTAGGATCGTTAAAACTGGTGATGAAATCGATTTAGGAAAGGAAAAAAAATTAAAATTCTTCGAAATACCAAATGTCCATTGGCCAGAAACGATGGTGACCTATGAAGAAAGTTCAGGAATTTTGTTTTCTGGAGATGCATTTGGGGCATATGGAGTCCATAAAGGATCGATTTTTGATGATGAAACTCCAGAGGAAACAAAACTCTATTGGGAGGAAGAGATTCTGCGTTATTATTCGAATATTATCCCTATGTTTTCGGGAAATGTGTTACGTGCTATTGATAAGCTATCAGATTTAAAAATTAATATGGTTGCCCCCTCTCATGGGTTGATTTGGCGTAAATCTCCCAAAATAATTATAAAAAAGTATAAACGATTAGCAAATTACAATCAAAATTATGCGGAACCAGAGATATGTGTAATATGGGGAAGTATGTATGGCAATACAGAAGTGATGTTGAATGCGATTCTGAAAGGTCTTGGAAAAGCAGGAATACCCATAAATATACATCGGGTGCCTAATGAGGATCCTTCGTTTATTCTTTCTAATGCATATAAATCTGCTGGACTAATAATTGGAGCTCCAACTTATGAATATGGAATGTTTCCTCCAATGAGGTATATTATGGATTTACTAAAGAAAAAATTTATGAATTATAAAAAGGTTCTTTTTTTTGGATCATATGGTTGGAGTGGAGGTGCTAAAAAAGATTTTGATACACTCTCAGAAAAAATGAAGTGGGATATACAGGAACCAATAGTTTATCGTGGATACCCTTCTGATAAAGAATTAGAAAAAGGAGAAGAAATAGCTTTTAAATTAGCTAAGGAAATTGAGAAAATACCTTCTAAAATCGAAGAAGAGAATTACTAAAACCAAATCTTTTAAAATTTTGGGGGTTAAGTCTCGCTGCAAGATAAATCATGTTATTTTTTTTTATGATTCTATAAATCAATTTTTTTTAATACTGGATATCTCCTTCCAATCCCAAAGGCACTTTCACTTATTCTAATTGTTTGAACAAGCTGTCTTCTTTTATACTCCGAGTTTAAATACAACTTTCTTACTTTTTTGATTGTCTCAATATCAAATCCTTTGTTAACTAAATCTTTGGGTTCAGAATCGATTCCATTTTCAATAATTTCTTCTAATATTACATCTAAAATTTCATAAGGTGGTAATGAATCACTATCTTTCTGGTTTTCTCGCAATTCAGCAGTAGGGGGACGTTCTATTATACCTTTTGGTATTATCTCCTTTTCTTTATTTATCCAATTGCAAATATCATATATCTGGACTTTCAAGAGATCTCCAGGAACATTTTTTCCGCCACAAGTATCTCCATATAAAGTACAATATCCTACCGCTATCTCAGATTTGTTGCCAGTTGATACCAAAAGCCAATTCAACTTGTTAGAATAATACATTAAAAGATTTGCTCTAATCCTTGCCTGAAGATTCTCATCTGCAATGTTAAAGTGCAGTTTTCCAAGATTTTCCTCTAAATTTTGCTCGTAAACAGAAAACAGATCGTCTATGGGATGAATTTTATACTTAATATTTAGATTCTCACATAATTCACGGGCAAGATCTATACTTTCCGTTGATGTGAATCTTGTAGGCATCATGACAGCTGTGACTTTTTCTGAACCAAGAGCTTCTGCGCAGATATAAGCAGTAAAAGCAGAATCGATACCTCCACTTAAACCTAAAACCGCACCACTAAAGATATCACTTTTGTAATAATAATCATTCAAATTTAGCTTTAATGCATTTATTACCTCCTCTCTCCAATCAATTTCATAAACT
>JBHLNR010000094.1:0-14343 GCA_048941385.1 Promethearchaeota archaeon | reverse complement strand
GTACATCTTTTTTAAACTACTCAACTTCTTCTCTGAACGGACTTCAAATTCTTTAATAATTGAAAATAATGTTGTACTTGGAAGTGAAGAATATAGAACATTTCCGTCAGTTGTAAAAATACCGCTTCCTAAGATTTCTTTATCATCTACATAATTTCTTAGGATTTTAACTATCTCTTGAAATAACGGAGTTGATGTAAATATTGAAATCTGGTCTTCTGCTACGATTTCTGAAGATTCTCCACCCCCCTCATAAAATTCCATGTGAGCAAATTCAAAATCAACTTTTTGATACCCACGTACTTTAAAGTTCTTATCTACGAAGCATTGAAAGCTATGGCTACAAACAGCTTCTGAAGGTATAGAAACAGTTGTTAATTGTTTACTTTGATTAATAATTTTACTTGGAATTTTTAGTTCTTTCCTCTGGTTGCAAGTAGGGCAGACCACCCTTATAATTTCAAATAAATCCTTTTCTTCAGTATTATTTGTTTTTAGCATAAGACTCTCTGAGTTATTCTTAGTGGTTAATATTAATACTATAAAATAAATTTAATTGCTTATATACTGATTTGTTTATTTTCAATATTAATTTCTAGATTTGAGGAGGTAATTCTGGTTCGATATATTTGAGCTCATTAAAAGCTTTTTTCCTCTTAATGCAAGATGAACATTGGCCACAAGGTTCATCTCCATCGCTATAGCAACTCCAAGTCAATTCTAAAGGGACATCTAAACTCTTAGCTAGCTTTACAACCTCAACTTTCTTCAAATTGATTAAAGGTAGTAAAATCTTGATTTTTGAATTATCTTGTTTGTGTTTACTTTTATTTATTAATTGTTCAAGGGTTTTAAAGAAGTTAATATTAGTATCTGGAAATTGCTCTATATCTGCTGAAATATGGCCTCCAATAATAAAATTATTTCCATATACTTCAGCAAAATATGCTGCAATTGAATAGAAAACAAGATTTCGGATCGGGATAAAACCTTCTGGAGAATAAATAGCACTAGGAACGGGAAATCCTTCTATTCTTAAATCAACTGCTTCCTTTAAGAAGTTTATTGGTATTTCAATTAATTTTACACCTAAATTGGTAGCAAGTTTTAATGCGGCATCATTCTCTTTTTTCGGGCGTAAATAATAGTTGAAAGAAAGAGCAGTTACATGATAACCTTCCTTTTTTGCCCAATAAAGAGTTGTTGCTGAATCAATCCCTCCTGATAATAATAATATTGCTCCCTGTTTTGAATGATTAATTTTTGGATATAATTTGGCTTTTATTGCCATTTCAATTGCTGTATTTAGTTCAGAAAGATTATAACCCAAAGCTTTAGCAGCTATGGTCCCATCAGATGTGATATCACAACGCATAACATCGATCATTTCTTTACATAATTCAAAGTGTTCTGGGGCTTTATTATATGGTATAGTGTGAATTCTTGGAGGAGGTAGATTGATGCCTAACTTTTTCAAATTCTCTACAACCATATCAATTAAATTGCGCATATTAATAATTTGAGGACCAACAAGATCATAAATTTGATTATTTTCCCCTTTACCCTCTGCAGCTGCTAAAAAAGCATTTACTGCGTCTTGAACATAAAGAGGTTGCATGGAGATATCACCATTACCTGCTATATCTATCTTTCCATCTCCAATTTGTTCTATTAAATCTGGAATTAACTCATCGTTGGGTCCTAAGATATAAGAAGGTCTGAAAATTACATAGGAGACTTTTCCTTCTTTTAGGATCTTTTCAGCCTCTCTTTTAGAGCGGAAATATTCATTAGAAGCCCAATCTTTTTCACCGTATAAATGTACTCCTAAACCTGAAGGAAAGATTATTCTTGAAACATTCATTTCTTCTGCGGCATTAACTAAGATCCGCATACCATCTATATTTACTGATTCAAATAACTCTTTAGAACCACAAACTACTCCCCTGAAGTGTATTATAGCTTTACAATTGATAAGAATATTTTTGAGTGACTCGGTATTAAAATCTCTAATTATAGATGCTTTAGCGCCTAACAATTCTACTTCATTAGCTGCTTCTACACGTCTTACTATACCAATAACGTCCCATCCATTAGAAATCGCTGCTGTGATAGTGTGTTTTCCTAAATATCCATTTGCACCTGTAATAACCAAAGTTTTAGTGTCTTCCATTTTTATATTTCATAGTAAGATTTGTCTATATGAAATGTTATTTTCCTTATATTTATTGTTTTTAAACATAAATTATAAAAACCATTATAATCCAAACTAATTTAAAGGAAAAATAAGTCTGATAAAAATATGGGACATAAAGTTTTTCTGGACTCAACAGAAATTAAATTTAGCGCTTGCCATTTTTTAAAAGAACCTGATCAATGTTCACGGCTTCATGGTCATAATTATTATGTATCTGTAGAGATAGCTGATAAGCTTGATAAGAATTATTTCGTTGTAGACTTCATTGAATTGAATCGAAATTTAACTGAAATAATTAGTCCACTAGATCATTATATTTTAATCCCAGAGAAGTCAAAGGATTTAAAAATTATTAAAGATGATGACTCAGTAGAGATTTTTACATATGGAAAGAGATATGTCTTTCCTCGCTCTGACATATTTTTTCTACCTTTATCAGCAACAACTAGTGAGTTATTAGCAGAATATATACATAATAAGTTAAAGGAAATTTATCCAAGCAAGAAGATTGTTGTGAAAATAGGAGAAAGCAGAAGTACTATGGCATCATATGAGGAATAATACTAAAATTCTTTATTTACCAACTTATTGAATTCTCTTTAAAATCTGAACATGTTCAGCTAAATCCTTAAAAGTGTTATAAATTATTAAAAATACAAATAAAAACGCTAATTAGTTTCCTTCTAATGTTGACTGATAAAAATTATACGATTGGGATTTTGTATGGAACTGATCCAGACACTGAAATGTTAGCACAAAAATTTGCTGGAAATCTCATAAATAATGAAGAATTCTGTAAAGCTTGTGAAGATTTGGAGTTAAATGTAAAATGTGATAAATGTAGAGAACACATAAAGAGTTTTTCAAGTTCAATTTATTTTTATGAGAAAGTTGGTGAAAATGTTCCTGATTTTATTGAAGAACCTGAAGACTATCTACCAAAAAATCTTCCTGCTGTAGATTTTATTCTAGTTGTTGGTATCCACCAAGATTTATTATCTGGTCTCCCTAATTATTTACATGATAATGAAAATTTAAAAGCAGTAATAGTACCAATAGAAAATCCCAAATGGGTTCCAGCAGGATTACAAGTCCAAGTCCTTGAAGACTTTGAAAAAGAGGGTATTCAAGCAGCATTTCCTAAACCATTCTGTGCATTAAGTAGGGAATTAAATGAACATAATAAAATTGGATTTCATTTTACAAAAGAACATAATTATGTTTATGAATTTATTGATTATTTTAAGATTGGTGTTCCAATGGTCTCTTTCTTATTAAGTAAAGATGGAGAATCTATAGAAGATAGTTGCGTACTACAATCTGCTCCCTGCGGGAGTACTTATTATATATGCCAACAATTAAAATCAAAATATTTTAAGAATGGAAAAAGCGGTAAGCTTTCATTGAATGAAAGAATTAGTAAAGCTCATCATGCTTATCCTTGTAACGCTTCAATGGATCAAGATTCAATTCTAAAAGATTCAATTCTTCATGTCGCAGGCTATTTGGTAAGAAATGCAGTCAGACGTGACTTAAACCTTGAAGAACAAGAAGGGGAAAAGTTAGTCTATGTTATAAAATAAATTCTTAACAGATCTTATTTTCTTAACAAAATTTTATTTATTTGAACTATCTTTAAACATAAATAGATCTAGCATTTTCAAATAGAATGAAAAACGTGTCAAGTAATATCATTAATTCAGCGCAGATTGCTTTAAAGATTTCTTTAGATGATATATGTTCTATTTATGGAAAATCTAAAATTTTGAAAGATTTTCCAGCATATCTTATGGATGAAAGTAAATTAAATGGTACAGCAGAGTGGTTATTCTTTCCAAAATCTGAAGCTGAAATTATATGTATATTAGACTTTTTACGTGAAAATAAAATTCGGACATATGTTAGTGCCGCTCGCACGGGGATAGTGGGTGCTTGTGTTCCTACTTCTGGTTCAGTTTTATCCCTTGAAAAAATGAACAAAATTATTGGATTTGGATTTGATAAAAAGAAAAACTTATATTTTCTACGGATTCAACCCGGAATCACCTTAAATGAAATTAATGATGTAATGATTAAGAAAGATCTTGACAATGTCCCAGAATTAACTCCTGATGCAATCATACATTTTAAAGAGATAAAAAAACAATTTCATTATCCCGTTGATCCTACTGAGATGTCTGCAACAATTGGCGGAACGGTTGCAACAAATGCTTCTGGAGCAAGAACCCTGAAGTATGGTCCAACAAGAGAATGGATAAAGGGATTAAGAATTACATTAACTTCAGGTGATATTTTAGATATTCAACGTGGAGAATATTTTGCTTCAAAAGAAGGAATTTTTATTGTAAGTCGACCGGGTAGAGGGGATATGCTATTTAGAATTCCAAATTATACATTCAACACCTCAGTGAAAAACGCTGCTGGAATCTATTCAAAACCAAACATGGATTTAATCGATTTATTTATTGGCAGTGAAGGTATTTTAGGAATAATTACCCAAATTGATATTTGGATTATTGAAAAACACTCTTTAATATATAACATTTTATTCTTTAACTCTGAAGAGGATGCTATACGTTTTTGTGAGTTACTCCAAGAGAATAATTTTTTATCTCCTGAATTGATAGAATTTTTCTCGAATGAAGCCCTAAATCTTATGAGAACCGTTCAAGAGGAAGAACCAAGGGTATTAAATATACCTCAAATTCCTTTAGATGCTAAATCAGCATTATTCTTTGATTTACTTCATTCTGAAGACAATCTTGATGAAATTTTTAGTGAGTTAAACACAATTGCAGAAGATTGTAATGTAGATCTATCAAATGGCTGGTCTGGTCTTGAGGACCAGGATTATGCAAGATTCAAACAATTTCGACACGCTTTACCTGAGCTTATTAATGAAATAATTGCTACACGCAAACAAGACTTTCCACAATTGCACAAACTAGGTACTGATATGAGCGTACCGAAAAACAAAATTAGAAATATGATGCATATTTATCATTCTGCTTTACAGGAAGCTAATTTAGAGTATGTTATATTTGGACATTTAGGTGATAATCATATCCATGTAAATATTCTCCCCAAGAATATGGAAGAATTACAAATAGGGGAAGATGTATATGAAAAGTTCGCAATACAGGCAGTAAAATTTGGTGGAAGTATATCTGCTGAACATGGAATTGGAAAGATAAAAAAAGAATTCTTAAAAATTATGTATAATCAAAAGGAACTTGATGAAATGCGTCAGATTAAGAAAATACTTGATCCATCTTTAATTTTAAATTATGGTAATATAATTGATTTCGAAAGAGAAAGGGATTAAATTACACATAAAATCTATATAAAATAAAGATTTAATAAAAAACTCCTTAATTGAAATAATTCATAAATCATCATTTTTATAGTACATAAATGGTATGTTCTAATGTAAGTAAATATATCTTTCAATTAGGTGATTATCAATTACTACTATTGAATGTTCATCAACTATTTGCAAGGAAGAATGGGAGGAATTTGAAGAAGAATCTTTTTTTGAAGAACACTTTTGGTACTTCTTAATTCCTGCAGGATTTATCTTAGCACTTTCAATTTTTATAGAAATTGCATTTGAATTGATAGTAATTGACCAAATACTTGCTGTAATTTCAATTTTCCTTTCAAGTTCTGGAGTAGTGAAAGAGGCAATTGAAGATGTTAGAGATAAAAAAATTACAGCGAACTTATTAATGCTAATCGCTGCCATTGCTTCATTTTTCATACTTCATGGCCAGGAAGGTGCAACCGCACTACTCCTATATGCAATAGCAGAAAGGTTAGAGGAAATAACAGCTGACAAATCAAGAAATGCGATTAAAGAATTACTTGAATTAGCTCCGGACGATGCCTTACTGAAAACTGATGAGGGGTATAAGAATGTTCCATCTAAAGAAATACGAATGTCTGATATTGTAGGAATTAAACCAGGAATGAAAGTTCCTTTAGATGGAATTATTATTAAGGGAAGCTCATATTTTGATGAGAGTGCGATAACAGGAGAATCTATTCCGGTATTTAAAAAAGAAGGTGATGAGATTTTTGCTGCGAGTTTAAATTCTGATAGTTTTGTGGATATTGAAGTCACTCGAGAAAGTAAAAATACAATTGTAGCCCAAATCGCGGAGAGTGTTAAAATTGCTCAACAAAATAAGAGCCAAAATGAAAAGTTCATTGAAAAATTTGCCCGGTATTATACTCCGATTATCATATTATCTTCAATTTTCGTGATGATTATACCATTCATATTTAATTTAAGCTTCTATGATTGGTTTTATCGAGGATTAGTTTTGTTGGTAGTTTCTTGTCCGTGTGCCTTAACTTTATCTACACCATTAGCTAATATTGCTTCTTTAACAAAACAAGCAAGAGAAGGGATACTTGTTAAAGGAAATAAATTTATTGAACAAATCCAAAATATAGAAGTATTCGCATTTGATAAAACAGGTACTCTTACAGAAGGTAATCTAAAATTGTTTGATGTTTTTACCTACAATAGTGCTTCAAAATCAGATGTTATTAGCATCGCAGCAAGTTTAGAAGCTTTATCAGAGCATCCAATTGGAAAGACAATAGTTAATCATGCAAGAGATCTGAACTTACCCTTTCAGAGTGTAGATAATTTCGAAGTGATTAAAGGAAAGGGCATAAAAGGGGAAATAGGTGGCGAAATTTTCTATGTAGGAAGCATTAATTTTTTTAGTACACTTAATTATACTCTTCCTCTTGATGATATTAAAGAAATTGAAGAAACAGGCACAATTCCAATCCTATTAGGTAATTCACAGAATTTAATCGGGATTCTCTCAATTAGAGATGTTTTACGAGTTTCAGCACCAATTCTAATAAATGGTCTAAAAGAAAGGGGGTTTGAAACAGTTTTAATATCAGGTGATAATCAGAGGGTTTGCAGCTCGATTGGTGCCTGTTTAGATATAGATCATGCATATGGGGAAAAATTACCTGATCAAAAACTGCAAGAAATCCAGAAGATGAAAAAGGATTATAAAGGTGTCGCAATGGTTGGAGATGGAATTAATGATGCTCCTGCACTAGCACTATCAGATCTAAGTATAGCAATTGGTGCCTCTGCGACAGATATTACTATTGAAACTGCAGATATTATAATAATTAATGATGATTTGAAAAAAATTCTTACATATATTGATGTAGCTAAAAAAACAAATAAAAAAGTTAAGCAGAATATCTGGGCATCGATCCTAATTAAAGTTTCATTTGCAATTCTTACAGTGATTGGTTTAATGAACCTCTGGTTTGCAGTAGGAATAGGTGATATGGGTTTAAGTCTAGCAATTATGTTAAATAGCATGACTATATTTAGGTATAAATTCCATTATAAAGAAATCTCTAAAGAAGAGATAGAAAGCGAAGCTAAGTTAATCATTTGCGAAAATTGTAAAATTAAAGATATTATCCCTCAACATCATGGTCGAGATATGGTTCAGAAAGGAGATAAATTGGTTTGTTGGAAGAATATTATCAGTAATGAGGAATTGGAGACTTGTGATGAGGAACTGCCGCTTCACTGTCCATTCTGTGAAGAAAAAATGGAATTAAAGTGAGATAATAATTTTGATTTTTACTGTTTTAATTTTTCTTCTGGTATTTTAACTTCTTCGCCTGTTAAAGTCTCTAAATAATAGCTCTTACCTTTCTTAAATGCAAAATTTGCCTCATTAACTCTTAATTTTTAGCATTCAAATTTTTTTGGTTTGATATTATCTTTTAGAGTAAACTTCGATTTGCTCTATGAGATAATTATTAATACTCCTTTATTTATATATTACATAATTGTCTAACGGCGATAACAAGAATGTCCAACTTTTGAAAAATGAATGAAGATAAAAATGATAAGTCTGAGGATTTAGTGCTTAAAGATATAAAAAAATTTATGTTCCTTGAAGAATTGGAAAAAGGAGGATATGATCTTGATGAATGGGATTCCTACGAAAAAAAAATTCCAGAAGAAGCAAAATATATCATTCCCTTTCTGGTTGGGCTAGGTATTGCGGTTTCAATTTTTTCCGCTTGGTTCTTTTCCCTAACTGAAGGTGAGGTTCCAGAGGATTTTAGTCTTGTTATGATGCTTCTTTTTATTTCAATACTTGTGGTCGAAGTCCCTATTGCTGTAATTGTAATCTCTTTGACCTATAGATATAAAGTTGTTAAAATGAAGCCTACGAGTTCTTATAAAATAGAAAATATCTATGATTATCTCCTAGCTCATGAACAATATCAGAAAGGAAATTACGAATATGAAACCATTAAATCTGAAAAAGATATAATTAATGCTTATGAAAATGGCAAAAAAATTGTTTTTACTGAACAAAGTTCAGGAGAAAAAGGCCCAATGTGGTTGGGAATCGTATTCTGGATTGTTGGTATTGTAGTCACTACTATCATGGGGCTTATGATAGCTAATATCAATATGGAGTTCCTATGGATTTTTCTTTCAATAAGTATATCCTGGTTTAGTGGGATAGGAGCCATCTTTTTCCTTCCAAACTATATTAGCTTAAAAAGGTTGCCTCGTTCATTTTTTGTGTTGGGTAAAGAAGGGATTGTATATAGAAGAAAATGGGGAGATATAAGATCCTATTCTTGGAAGGAATTAGACCTTAAAATTTACACTATTACAAGAATTCCCATGGTATACTGGGGTAAAATGGAAATTCCTCCAACACCCGAGATTCATGTGATATTGCCTAATCATGCCAAATTAAGATTTAAAGCAGATAGTTTTCGTCTTGATGAGTTCTTATCCTTTGATAAAGTAAAGGCAGAGCTAATGAATTTGGATACTAGGTATTCGCTACTAAGTCGATCAGAAATACATTTGGAAACAAGAAAATTTATATTATATCTGGTGGGTAAGACATTCGAATACTACTTCAAATCATCAAATGAATAACAAAAAAAGTTTTAAATTAAAACTCAAATAGTGAGAAAAATAAAATAGATTCTTTTAAAAAAGAGCTAGTCCTAGTTATTAATGTGAATACCAACCCTCAAGCAAAGATAAACGGATCAATTTCCGTGGAAACTGAAAAGGTACTCCTTCTAAAGTTCCCTTCTAGGCAAGTTCTCTTTTTTCCTATCTAAATGTCAGATATTTGGCTGAAGTGACATTGGGTAGTTTTGCGAGTTGGAATAGTACATCTTCAGATACTATATTGTCTACGTTAATAAGAGATATTGCAGTACCTCCGATTTCTTTACGACCTAACTGAAATCCTGCTATGTTGATATCTTTTTCACCAAGAAAAGTTCCCACTCGACCGACAACACCAGGAACATCTAGATTCTCTAACATTAACATTCCTCCTGACAATTCTGCTTCAATTGGAAATAAATTAATTTTTATGATCTTTGAAATCTTACCAAAGATAGTTCCCGATACCGATGTTTTGCCTTTTTCAGTGAGGGTAACAACACGAATTAAACTTGTATAATTTTCTGCTTTTTTTGACTTAGTTTCAGTTATTTTTATACCGCGTTCTTCAGCAATCATACGTGCATTTACTAAATTGACATCTTCAGTTTGATGTTGAAGGATACCTTTTAGAACGGAGATATTTAGTGGCTCAATTGTAAGATTTGAAGCTTCACCCAAATATTCCACACGGAGTTCATTTAGTGGAGTTTCAAGAAGTTGTCCAAGAAATGAACCTAATTTTTCACATAGTGAAAGGTAAGGTTGTAGTATTGGGAGTAGTTCGGCCGCTACAGAGGGGAAATTAATTGAATTACGAATTATACCCTTTTTAAGTAATTCACTTATTTGTTCAGCAATTAATATAGCTACTTTTTTTTGGGCTTCATTTGTAGACGCACCTAAATGGGGTGTGAGAATCACATTAGGATGCTTATATAAAGAACTATTTAAAGGGGGTGGTTCTATTGGGAAAACATCAAGTGCAACTCCTTTTATATGTTCAGATTCAAGGGCATCGAAAAGATCATTTTCATTAACTAATGCACCTCGTGCACAATTTATTATAAAAACACCCTTCTTCATTTTTGCAATTGTTTGAGCATTGATCATCTCTTTTGTTTCGGGTGTAAGTGGGGTGTGATAAGTAATAAAATCAGACCGGTTATAAATTTCATCCAGACTGACTGGTTCTATCCCCAATTTCAATAAGTCTTCTTTGGGAACATAAGGATCATAACCTAATACAACCATTTTGAGACCTAAGGCACGTTCAGCAACAGTTTTTCCTATATTGCCAATTCCTACAATCCCTAAAACTTTATCAGTGAGTTCAGTCCCAATAAACTTCTTTTTTTCCCATTTCCCATCCTTCATAGACGCAGAAGCTTGGGGTACTTGGCGAGCAAGAGCAAACATTAAAGCAATAGCATGTTCTCCGGTAGTAATAGTATTACCTCCAGGTGTATTCATCACTACAACACCACTTTTTGTAGCAGATTTTGTGTCGATATTATCTGTCCCCGAACCTGCACGACCTATTACTTTCAAACGAGTAATTTTTTCAAACATTTGCTCAGTTATTTTTGTGGCTCCTCGGAGTGCAATTCCATCATATTGATTAATAAAATTAGTTAATTCATCAGGAGTTAATTGCCCTTTTATGTCTACTTGAATTCCCTCTCGAGTGAATACATCAATACCCGCTTGATGAAGATTATCGAGGACCAGAACTTTTAAATTCCCCATTTATGCTCATCTTTTTTGTTTATTCATGTATAATTTTGAGTTTACTATTAGTCTTAATCCTACTGATTGATAGAATAAAATTTGTTCATTTAAATTTATTACTACAAGAAGAATTAGAAGGTCAATTATAAAAAAATCATACAGGAAATTTCATTTATTTACTAAATCTTTAAATTCTTTTAACTCTTTGATATTATCAAATCTTTTATCCTGTAAAATGCGTTCAATATAATCTTCATCAGCTTCTATTACTAATGCTAGTAATTCCACTGCCTTTTCAGGATTGTTTTTTAATGATTCAAGGCCAGCTTTGTTATATAGGATATCAATATTAGAAGGATCGTTTTTTAGTGCTTTATTAAGATAGTATTCAGCTTTTTCAAGATTTTCTAGTGTAATATATAAACTAGCGAGGTTGTTTTGGACAATAGCAACATCATAAGAATAGGTTTTTGGATGTTCTTTCGCAAATGTTTTAAATACATTTAATGCATCAAGATATATTGCTTCTGCTTCCTTAAACTTTTCTAACTTAATAAAAACTGTACCAAGACAGTTCTGAATAATACCCACATTATATAAGTATACTTCTGGATAAATTCCTGCTAATTTCTTGGATACATTTAATCCCTCGCGATACATTTTTTCGGCATCTGCAAATTTGTTTTGATAAGCATATAAATCCCCGAGATTTACAAATGTAAAAGCTAGATCTGGTAGGATCTTATCTGGATAGAGTTCTGCCAATTTTTTTCTGATCTTTAATGATTCAAGGTACATATTTTCTGCTTTCTCATATTTCCCTTCTTCAACATAAATGGTACCTAGATTATTTTGAGTAGTTGCTACATCAGACAAGTACATATCATAACACATTTTTGCTAGCTTTTTATAGCTGTCAGGAGAGTCAATTTCCCCATCTTGAATATCCTCAAGTAAATCTAAATCAATACAAACATTTCCAAAATAATTCTGGAGAGATGTCTTATCAGGTAAATAGACGTCAAAATATCGCTTCATCAATTCATTATAAGCCTGTAATTCGTTAAGATATGACTCTTCTCCATTAGTTATTTTGTAAACATCATCACTCTGAGTTAACTCAATATCAGGTGAATGTACATCGTAATATTGCCTTTGTAATTCATTGTATACATTTAATGCATCTAGATATATTCTTTCTGCTTCTTCAAATCGTTTCAAATCTACATAGAGAGTACCTAAGTTTTTCTCAATTGCTGCAATATATGGGAGATATATTTTATAGTATTGTTGAGCTAATCTTTTATAAATTTCTAATGCATTTAAATAAGCTTTTTCCCCCTGCTCCGAGTTTCCAATGGCATTAAACAAATTCCCAAGTACTACTAAAACTGGGGCTTTATATTTATTGTCCAGAGTGATTAATTCTTCTGCAATATCAATTAATCTTCTATATTTATAATCAATTTCTTCTAAACTTTGAGTTATAGAAAGAAATTCATTAACTAATCCTTCATTTGGCTCTATTTTCACATTATGAAAAAGCATTTCAATTTGATCATTAAGATTTTCCCCATATTTATCAATTTTTATTGTATAATATTGTAATGCATATCTATGGTTATCTTTTTCTGCCAGGGTACTCATTGCATCTTGGAGATAGGGTGATGAGAATCCATATAATCCTTTTTTCCCCTCTTTTTCTACTATTATCCCCTTATTTACTAAATCATCAAAATTTATTTGAAAATCTTTTGATTTATAACTAGATTCTATACAAGTCTTATTTATATTCGTTTCTAACTCTGAATTTAATACAACTAAGTTTTTAAGCAATTCTAAGGCTCCAGGATTTGATGATAGAATATCTTGAGTGACCTGTATATAGAACTTTTGTTGCTTAATTTTATTACTTCTGAGAGTAAAAGCCTTCAGTTTATCAATATTTATAACCTTATAGTGCCTTTTGATTAGATCTTTTAAACTAGAATGAGTTTTAGGAAGTCTTTTAATTAAATTATTTACTTTATCTGGTAGTTTTACTTTGTATCACTTTCCAATTTCTTATTATTATTGTAGAATTTCATAACTTCATATTTATATTTATTTCATCAGAAATAAGTTAGTAATTATTACTTTTTATTCTGTTGCTGTCTTAAATCTCTTGAAATAAAAGATTCGCCGTAATGAGTATATAATACGGCTGCTGGATTGTGTGGATTTGCCCTATCTTTGGCTATAAAAGTAGTGACAGGTGCATTAGAAAGATGAGTGAAGGTAATATCATGCCCAACACATAGTCCAATGATAATATTCATCTCCGTTCCTGCCTTATTGAGTAATAAAGCTTGCGCTGCAGGATTACAGGTCATGATTCCTATAGGATATCCTGTTTTCGATACCATTGTATACTCTTTGGGAACATCTACATCTGTTTTTTTAATTGATTCAGTTTTACAACAAACGGAACACACTTCAAAACCATATTTGGTTAAAATATCCGCAGTTTTTTTAGCTTCTTTTCTTAGACCAACACAAAATGCTAATCCTAACTTTTTGAAGCCCATACCCTTTGCGTACTCTATAGTATCCTTTAAACGAGGCCAGTGAATATATCCTCGAGCTTCGACAACAGAAGCAACACTAGTTGATTTTTTCACAAACTCATTCGTTTTATAGAGGTTCATTACATCCTCCACAATTTCTGGAGTCAAAACCATTGGGCAATCTTGTTTTTCTACATTAGGATTTCCTGAAGTGCAAAACTGAATACTGTTGCAATTATGACATGTAGGAGCAATTTCTTTATTAGATTTTTCCAAATCATTTGTCACTGTAAATCACAACTCATTTTAATCTTTATTTTCTATATTAAGTTTATTTAATTAATATTAAGCTAAGATATTTTATTCAAGTAGATCGCATTGTTTGGACATTTTGATACACATATTCCACATCCAAAACATCTTGTTGGATTAAATTGTAATTTGTTATAATTCATGATACGCGCTCCGAAATAGCACCAGTTTTCACATCCTCCACAATTCATACATTCGTTTAAATTTGTTACAGCTATAAAGTCGCTTTTAATCATCTGTGGGGAACCATAAGTAAGATATTTATTTAAAACAACACAACAACATGGGCAACAATTACAAACAATATAATAAAAATGTGGATTTGGAAAATAAATAATTTGATGCACTAAACCTCGTTCATCGCAAGTTTCTAATAGATCTCTGATTTCTTTCTTTGTGACTTTTTTTAATTTTGAGGATTTAAAAGGAATTTCATATAATGATTCTCCAAAACCAAGGTGAATACATGTATAAAGAGGATGATCGCAGTTATGAGGATTATACTTGCGCTGAATTGTTCTGCAATAACACCAACTTATCCCCACTACTTTAGAATTGTTTAGTAATCC
>JBHLNR010000093.1:0-14349 GCA_048941385.1 Promethearchaeota archaeon | reverse complement strand
GCACAAGAGAAGATATCACATATCATAGGAATAGCTGAATTAGTTTTTGCTGCAGGTGAATCAAGTGCTAAACATTCAGAAAAATCCCCATCAGGAACCCAGATCCCTGATGAGATTCTAACTAATGCTGGTCGAAGATTAGCGGGCGAAAACATATACGAGGAGATGAAAATTTTAGCGGATCTCTCAGGTGGTTTAGTAGCTACTTTACCTTTTGAAGATACATTTTTTTCAGAAGAGGTGGGAGAACTTGCAATGAAATACTTAAAGCGAAATCCACGAGTAAAACCTGAGAATATATATCGCTGTTTTAAAGGAATAGAAACACTTTTAGTATCTGATCTTGGAGGTGTAATGCAAGTTGCCGGCGTTCATGGGGGAGGAAGCCCACAAATGGAAACAATAACAATGATGCTAAGATATGATACAGAAAAGCTTAAAGATATCTCAAAATACATATTTGGAATTAAATCTAAAGCAAAGAGATATGAAAGACCTACAGTGACACCTCGAAAACAATTAGAAAAATTCAGAAAAGCAATGCAAAGAAAGAATAAATAATCTATTTTATTTTTAGTTTATTTTTACATTATACAAAGCACAAAGGATTGAGTTTCTGTAATGGAGTCCAAAGGAATATTTTTATCCTTTTTCAAATATTCTTCAATAGCAATTCCTGCTTCAAATATTTCATTGAATTTCTTATCAAATATCTGATAGATATTTTTGTTTCGAGAAATGTAAGCGCCAATTAACTGATTAGTTGGATCAAAGCTAGGTTGAATAAGTTCAGTATCAGTTAAACTAAAATTGCTGAAATTCTCATCGGTTACATGGATTCTAAGGTTTTTGAATTCAATTTTCATAGGATCAACATGTTCGGTAAGAAGGTCAAATTCTTGACTAGTTACTAGATCTTTAACAACTTCGGAATGAAAAATTACATCTACTCCAATATTTTTGAGATTCTCCTTAATCCTAGTCATCCCAGTTATCATTCCTGACTTTATATCTTCAGGGATGCGAGTATATCCATATTCTTGGATTAAGTCGATTAAAGGATTGTGATATCGAATTCCTATTGCTATTTTACATTCCTTCTCGGCCAAAAATGAATAATAGCTTTCATCAAAATTTTTTATATCATAATTAACAAATTCAACAGGCTCTTGGGCAGCTTGCTCTTCTAAGTTAAAACTGTTAATAAATCCATCTAAAGAGATTTCACACTTGCCTCTCTTTTCATCAAATTCATTTTGGAGGTTTTCAATCCTTTTATTAACTAGATTTTGCCATAATCCTAAGATTGGATTCGCGAGATGAATTTTCATTGGTCTGTCATAGATCTGTACTAGTTCTAAATCACTAAGCACAGAACAGATTTTATACCCTCGTTTTAAAGAGAGATTAAATTGATTACACACTTCTTTTAAATTGTCAATTCGTTTATTAACTAGGAGATAATGGTAAATTCTTTCTATACCTTTTTCAATAACGCCAATGGAATCAAATAATTGGCTTAAAGATAAATATTTGGTATCTTCCATTATATCACCTGTTATGTGTCGTTTCTAAAGTCAATTCTGTCAGGACTTTAAAAGCCTCATCGACATTTACATTCTCCTTAGCTGAAATTTCAACAAAACTTGCCATATTATTTTTTTCTGCAATTTGAATACCATATTCTCTTGGAACTTGTCGAGAACTAGCAGAAAGGTCAATTTTAGAACCAACAAGCATTATTGGAATAAGCCCACCCTTTTGTCTAACAATTGTCATCCATTCTGAGATGTTATCTAAAGTAGAAGGTCGGGTTATGTCATAAAGTAGGAATGCTGCATTTGCTCCTAAGCAATAAGTAGGTAAAAGAAACCTAAACCGTTCTTCTCCACCGACATCCCATATTTGAAGTTTTATTTTTGTGTTATTTAATTCAATTGTTTTAACATGAAAGTCAACACCAATTGTTAATCTTTCACTTGGATTGAATATATTATAACAATACCGTTTAGTGAAGGAAGTTTTACCAACTGATGCATCTCCAAGAAGTAGGATCTTAAAAGTGTAATCATAATGAGACATTTTTATAATTCCTAATTATAATTAGATATATTAATTATTGTTCGATCTAATATATTTTTGTATTATTATACCACGTGATAATTATAATTTTAATGGAAACAAATTCTTATAAATGTAGTCTGAATTTTTTTTGTATAAATTAATAGTACAAACTTTTCCAGTAAATTATTTAGAAAAATAGGCTTTATTTCAAAAACTTAAAATCAAAGAAATAGTTATGAACTTTTGAAAAGTTCTTTGCATCTTTCTTTTATGACTGGATTTGATTCCTTTTCCATAAAACATTTCAATTCTTTGCAAACTAAAGGGTTATTTACCATATTTAAAGCATCAAAAAATCTCAAAATTGCAAAACGAACTGAATCATCTGGATCGTTTAATAAGGGTAAAATAAATTTTAAGTATCTCTTGTCTTTTGCTCTTTGAATTTTATATATGGTACGAGCTCTTGTGATAAAATCTGGAGCATATAACTGTGGAACTAAAAGATATTCAATTTGATTGTGATTAATGAAATCTAACATGAAATTAAATATGTCCACCTTAAAATTATGAATTTCATCGGTTTCTTTAATATATGAATATAATACATTTCGGGCCTTATTACCTATTTTTAACAAACTTTCAAATGCAATAAAAAAATTTTCAGATAAATCAGATTTATCCAATTTTAGATTGTCTAGTAAATATCTTATAATTTTGTCGTCAACTTTCGAAATTTCTACAACATCCCAGTTCAGATCCTCTTCTTCTTCCCAGACTTTATTATCCCTTAAATAACTCACTTAATCATCTTATTAATTTTTTTCTTAATAATTAAAAAAAAATAGGATTTCTTTTTTAATTGATTTATTATTAAAATAGAAATAAAAGAATGAGCATAAGAATTTTATTTCAAAATTTAATAATAAGTTGATAAGGGATTAAATGGTTAATAATGATATTATTAACTAGATATACCTAAAAAGATTTTTTATTAGGAGGTTAAATTTTGGTAAATAATTAAAAAAATTTTGAAAATTAGAACTCTTATGGAAATAGGAAGGAATAAAAATCTAAGTTTTCACTTCCAGTAGATTCTTCACATTATTATATAAAATATCTTGTTTTACTTCATGCGAGATTCTTGGTAGGGAAAGGATTTTATCTATTTCAATTGCTAATGGAGAAGCTGTTGGTGAATCTGATCCAAATAAAATCTTCTTATGCCCTATAGTCTTGATGAGATTATAAATGCCAAATGAAACAGAACAAGATGTTTCAAAATATACATTATCATAACTTCCCAATGTCATTCCAACATCTACTGCATATGACATAGTATTTGCCGCATGACCAACAATTATTCTTAATTTAGGGAATTTATCTGCCAGTCTAGCAATATCTCTTGTAGAAACTCCACCAAAAAATGAAGTTTTTGGCATAGAATGAATATAAAAGATAAGATCTTTATCATGTTCTTGCATAAATAAAATTAATTTCTCAATATCTTTAGGAACTTTTATTCCATGAAAACCTGAGTGAATTTTCACGCCACAAAAGCCTTCATTGAAATGCTTTTCTAAAACCTTATAATCTTGTTCTTCTTCTTTTGGATCCATCTTAGGGTTAAACCAGAAAAATTTATAGAAACGGTGAGGTGCTTTTTTAGCAATCTCTTTGACATCGGTGTGATCAAGTTGACCTGAACTCATTAGCTTCTTAAAATCATCCAAAAATTGAGAAACATTATCCTTTTCATTACTCGTAGAAACAAGTTCTTTTTGTTTATCATCGAATCTGGTTCTATTAATTGTGGTTATAATTGCTTTTTCAACATTGTAATTATCCATATAACTAATTAAATCCTTGTAAGGATTTAGGAAAACACCATATGTATGTAAATGGGCGTCAAAAATCTTAAATCTATTCCTTGAGATATATTATCACCTAGAATAACAAAACAAAAGTAAATTACTTTAATTTGAGAAGAGTAAACCATGATCAAAAAATAAATTTACTAAAAAAATAAATGATTTACAAAGTATTGATTTTCTCAAGTATCATCTCTCTATTCTTTTCCCAGAATTTATCCACTCTTCTTTTCACTAATTTTTTAGCTACTTTTCTAACAACTGTTCTTTTAATTAAAGCACCTAAAATATTCATAACTTTCTCTACTATAAGAGTTTTTACAATTCCTTCTAAAGATTCACCTTTAGATACTTTTTCAAGCCACTTTTGAAAGACTTTATCCACATTCTCCTGTATTTTTTCTTTCAATTCTGAGGAGATTTCTTCTTCCATTAAATTCTCACTTGCCTGATTTTAACTAAGTTATAACAATCTATTCATTTAAAATTATACAAATACAAAAATGCTTTAGACTTGAAAGTTGGTAAGATTATTATCTATGTTTAATGAAAGTACCATTCTGATACTCATTAAATGCAAGACTCAACTCTTCTTCGGTATTCATTACTATAGGTCCACGCCAAGCAACAGGTTGTTCTAAAGGTTTTCCAGAAATTAATAAGAATCGAATTTTTTCATTTTGAGTACTTATTTTAACGGCATCCCCTTCTCTGTAAATAACGAGTGTTTCTTTTCTGATTAATTCTGCTTTTAACTCATCGAAAAATCCTTCCCCTTCAATTGTATAAGCAAAAACGTTATGACTATCTGCTATATGATGTAAGAACTCTGTGTTTGGATTGATTGTCACGTCTAAATATTCAGGTTCTGTAATGATATCTTGTACTGGACCTTTCACTCCGTTTATTTCACCACAGATGATCTTAACTCTTACATTGTCATTATTCAAAAATACTTCAGGGATCTCATCATTTTTCAGATCCCGATATCTAGGATTCATCATTTTATGAGAAGCTGGTAAATTTGCCCATAATTGGAATCCCCAGAGTAATGTATCATTACTATCTTTTTTAGGCATTTCTTGATGAATAATTCCAGATCCAGCTGTCATCCACTGAACATCACCGGCATGAATTATTCCTCCATTCCCCAAGCTGTCTTTATGTTCAATATTACCATGTATCATATATGTAATTGTCTCTATGCCCCGGTGAGGATGCCAAGGAAATCCTTTAATATAATCATTGGGATCATCTGAATGAAAATCATCAAGAAGTAAAAACGGGTCGAGTGATGGATCAGCATAACCAAAAGCTCGCTTTAATCGAACTCCTGCTCCTTCAAAAGTAGGTCTACTTTTAAGAGTAACCCTAATTTTTCTAATTTTTTCCATAATTGTTAAACCTAGATTAAACAATTATTTCTTTGGGTTATAAATTGTAAATTTCTTTGATTATATGTAAATAAATCATAAGAGTATATACGGAATTAAGACTAATTTGATAGATATCATAACCACTTAATAACTAAACTTTTTTTAAGATTTGGATTAAGAAATTCTATGTTAAATCATAGATTAATTAATCCACCAAAAAAACCTAAGATGTTTGTTAAAGCTGCAGTTGAATTCCTGCAGAAACATGCAAATGATAAGAAAGTTTTCTGTGCTTTATCTGGAGGTATAGACAGTTCTACGACGTATTTATTACTTAAAGAAGCAGGAATTAATACGATCCCTGTGTTTATTGATCATGGTCTCATGAGAATAATCAGAGGGATTGAAGAGAGGGAATACATTAAAAAATTATTTCCAGATATTATAGTTTTAGACATTCGTAATAAATTTCTCCCTAAAATAATTGGAGAGGGGGATGCAGAAAAAAAACGGCACTTATTTAAAGATGCTTATTCAGACACCATTAGCAGAGTTATTAAAGAAGAGAATTGTGATCTTCTCGCAGATGGAACAATTCTCCCAGATATAGAAGAAAGTTTCGGAGTTAAAATTACTGATTTAAAAGAAACAATGACAATTGAAGAAGAACTTGCTTTAAAAGATAAAAACATTTCTGGATTTGTAAAGAGTCAACATAATGTAGAAATTGAATATGATGTGGAAGCAACAATTCAACCAGTAGCTAGTCTTACTAAACATGAAGTACGTGATGTGCTTGCTTATCTTAAAATGCCTGAAGACCTTATTTTCCGTAAAGCTTTCCCTGGTCCAGCATTAGCAACGAGAATTATTGGCCCTATTTCAGAAGAAAATTTGGAGTTCGAGAAAAAGGTCCATGACATTGTAGAATCTCATGTTGAAGATTATTATGCAGAGTCATATGGAAAAGCTATGATTATTAATGATATTCATGAACAAGAACCATTCCAAGTTTTTGCTGCTGTAAGTGAAGATATTAATAATCAAAAAGTGACTGGATTGTTTGAAGGAAGTAGAACTTATGAACTTCCTTTTATCGAAAGAGGAGAATGGGATTATGAGAGACTAATAGAGAAAGCTTCTAATATAAAAGGATTTGCTAGAGTTCTATATGAGCTTGGAAATAATCCTTCAGGGAAATTTGATGTGGTTATCAGGTCCATAAATAGTAAAGATGCTAGAACCGCATCAGTCACAAGATTACCACTTGAATTATTAGATAAACTAAAATTGCTACTACTTGAAAATCCAAAAACAAAAAATATCTATTTCGATGTAACACCTAAACCGCCTGCTACAATTGAATATGTGTGAAATTGAGTCTCTTAAGTAAGGAAGTCAAATTAAAAAAGAATTAGCTTTTTTGATATAAAAAGCTTATATACTTCAAAATATCATAAAGATTTATAGAATATAATTATGAAAGAAAATCAAAAAATAATAATAACTGCAACCACAGCAAATTCTCTGGTATATCCCAAAGTAAAAAATTGGGGAAAAAACACTGAAGAATTAATTGATGATGTGGTTGATTGTTATGAAGCTGGAGCATCTATTGCTCATGTTCACTTGCCTCGAGGAGAAGAAATTGAGACTGTACAAAAAATAAGAGAAAGGTGTGATATAATTATTCAGGCGGGTATGTCACGTGAGACAATGTCTCAACGAAAAGGAGATTTTGAAGCTAAACCTGAAATGATGTCTGTTATGTTAAATCATCACTCAGAGCACTATGCTCAAGCAATAGTAGAAGTCTTACATCCAATAAAAGAAATTGAAGAATACTGTATGAAACTGAAAAATCATAATATTAAACCTGAATGGGAATTGTGGCATACAGGTTCTTCTTGGAATTTAGACTATTTGATTAAGAAAGGATTATTAGAATGGTCAAAACCTCATATTTTAACTTTATTTTTTAATTGGCCAGGAGGTCTGTGGAGTCCTCCAAATTATCAAGAATATATGTATAGGAAGAAATTCTTGCCTTCTGATTGTATTCATACAGTTAGCGTAATGGGAGAAGATCAAATGAAATTGTTAGTATTTGTTCTTACTCATGGAGGAAATATAAGAGTAGGTACGGAAGATTACCCTTTCATTAGAAAAGATAAACCTGCAAAAAATAATGCTGAAATCGTAAGTAATTATATTGACATTTGCAAACATGTTCGTCGGGAGGTAGCGGATCCAACAGAGGCAAGAAAAATGTTAGGGTTCTGAATCCTATAAGAATTTAAATATGAAATTAAGAGATTACAAATAAATAGGTGTAAAATTTGGTAAAACACATTGGAATTGTTGCTTGTAGTGCTGAAGGAGCAGCTTTATGCTATACTACAATATGTATTGAAGCTCAGGAAAAATTGTTTAAATACAGGCATCCTGAGATAACAATGCATACTCCACCCTTTTCTGATTACATGCAATATATTTGGGATGGAAAATGGGATAAAGTAGCTGAATTAATGCTCGTTTCCACTGAAATTGTAGCAAAGGCTGGTGCGGATTTTGCTATTTGTCCTGATAATACTATACATCAGGCGTATGATCTAATGATTTCTAAATCACCTATCCCTTGGCTACATATTGCAGAAGTAGTAGGAGAAGGTGCTAAACAGAGAAAATTTAAGCATCTAGGAATTTTAGGAACAAGGTATCTCATGAATTCTTCAATTTATTCTGATGCTCTTAAAAAATACAGAATTACCTGCGAAATCCCAGAGGAAAGAGATCAAAACAAGATAAATAAGATCATCTTTGAAGAACTTGTGAATGGAAATTTTTCAGAAAAATCTCGAATATATTTCAATAAAATAATTCACAAATTAAAAGAGAAAAACTGTGACGCAGTAGTATTAGGTTGTACTGAGATTCCATTACTGATTGATCCAAATGATTGCCCTTTACCAGTCTTGGATTCAACAAGGATTCTTGCAAGAGCAGCTATAAAAAAAGCATTAGAATAATTGAGGTATGCTTATGGTTGAAATTATATCACAACAAAAAGGAAATAATTTGCATGGAAGATCAATTTTATATGGAATACCAAGAATATCGACATCAATAGTTATAGGTTTTGCTGATTTTGCTTTATTTTCATTATATAAACTAGCATATCTTGATTCAGCATTTCTCATCGGAATTGCCTTAGCTTTTGGAAAGATCACAATTGCAATTTCTCAATTTTTATTTGGATGGATAAGTGATGCAAAATATACTAAATGGGGAAGAAGAAAACCATTCCTAATTTTACTTAGCCCACTTTTGGGTATTTCCTTCTTCTTTTTACTCTTACCAAATTTAGTAATAGATATTAGCAGTCAAAGTGCTACATTCATTTGGTTATTGGTGTGGATTATTTTATTCAATATCAGTTATGGGATTACAACACCTTATGGGTCGTGGATGGCAGAACAGTTTACTACCGACGAAAGACCTATAGCTTCTCAATATTATAATATTTTTGCTTTTATTGGCTCTGCATCCATAACTGTTTTCTCTTTTCTAATTCTAACTAATACGGATGAAAAAATTAAAGCCGAGCCAACCATTGTCCCTCCTGAACTCTTGTTAGCAGTTATTATTTTTTCAGAACTGCCTACAATTTTATTTCTGTGTGCAACATTGTTTATTCCGACTGAACCTCATTTTAAGATAAGATCCAATATGATTGAAAATTTAAAGGTTATAGTAAAAAACAAAAATTTCATTTTGGTAACCCTTATGCAAGGGATAGCTAGTATTGCCTTTATAATGATTGGGCAAACAGTTCTTCAATTCACAGAAATTGTTCTTAAATTTGAGGATACTGATTATTATATTGTAGCAGGATTGATGATGATCGGGATTTTTGGATTTATTTATATTTGGAGAAAGATAATTCAAAAGTCAGGAAAGAAAAAGAGCCTTTTATATATTTTTTTGGTGGGTATTCTATTTCTTCCTACGACTTTACTCGGAGCAATAAGAATGGATACATACTTTATTTTTGGGATTTTATTTATTCTTGGATTAGCAGCATGTATGGGAGGATGGAATCTCCTGCCTAGCATCATTTACGCGGATATAGCTGAAGATGACGAGAAAGTAACGGGTGAGTTAAAAGCGGGAATCTATACTGGATTTCCAAGTATCATATTAAACATTTTTCAAGCTTTTGGGTTATTTTCAATAGGAATTTTATTAGATCTGCCAAAATTAGGTTTAGATTATTCAATTGGCTATGTGTTATGGGGTCCTTTAGGTTCCTTAGTATTAATATGTGCTTATCTTTATTCTAGAAGATTTATTAAACTAGATTTTGAATGGCAAGTATCAAAAGATCTTGAAGGATAAGGTTTTAAATAAAAAGTAAACATATTAATTTCGTACTATTCAATTTCTTTAGGGTTATCCCTAGGTAATCTATCAGCTATTGGCAGAATTGATTTGAACTTTTTATGGGGTTCAGTTTGATACCAATATGCTGTGGAAGACCAGTCATCGGAACGTTGGTTAGCATGCCCGTGTTCGATTTTC
The DNA here is from genome assembly GCA_048941385.1 of Promethearchaeota archaeon. Lineage (GTDB taxonomy): Archaea > Asgardarchaeota > Lokiarchaeia > Sigyniarchaeales > SOKP01 > Loki-b32. Next base: position 4,457 of record JBHLNR010000093.1, on the reverse strand, counting down.
ACTTTAATATTCTTATGAAAATAAATGGGGTCTTCAATATGGTAACGATAATATGATATTTTTCCACTCCAGTTTTTCCCACCTGGTAAAGTTACTCCGAAATAAGGTGAACAATAAAATTGAGTAGGACACCATGAACCACAAAAATAGTCTTCTGTCCCTGTTCCATAAAGAACAATTTCACCATCATCAATTTCAATATAATCGTCACCCTCACCTGGCCAATTGTGACTTTCTGTTTCATATAAATTATGTATATCTAAATGACAACCAACATAATGACCTTCTCCCTCCGCTTCTAAAATCAAGTAGTCTCCTTCATGATTTATGTTTTTTTTGCTGAACATTTCAGATTTCCACCCCTTTTGCTTTAAATTTTCATAGTCTTGACCTTTACAAGGATTTTCTCTATGCCATTTTACATGAAATCTACCATAAGATTCATCGATTTCTGCATATTCCTCATAATCAACATAATAGTAAATAACGAGTTTTTCTTCTGTTTCATTTTCAATTTCGACCATAGCATTTTTTGAAAATGGCATTGGAAACCAGCAATTAAATCCCTTGCCGTCATTTGGACCCATAGAGAGTGGTAAGCTCCAAAAATTTACAGTTTTCCCATGTCCAACACCAAAAAAATCACCAATTGGGCATTCAACCGAAGGATTTGATTCATTATCCCACCATATACGAATTATTACTTTCCTTAAATAGTGAATATCTTTTGAAGCGAGAGTCATCCATATATGTCGGATAATCCCTGAACCATTAATGTAGCAGATCTCTAATTTACTATTTGTTTCTATAATTTTAAAATCTTCATTTGCTCCTTTTTCATCGTAGCTTGAGATTCTCTTTCTCTTAACCTTATTATTAATTGTTGCTAAATTAGAGAGTGTATTAAATCCAAATTCCATATAATTCCCCTACTTCATAATAATATAAAATAGAATTTTTGAAAAGAATTAATGTTTATTGATAATATTATTAGAGTTGAAAATATTTTTTATTATTGGCCCTGAATTTGTACAAAAACTCGTCGTTTTCGTGGACCATCATATTCCGCAAACATCACTCCTTGCCACGTCCCTAGCATTAATCTTTCATTATGAATTATTATTTCAACTGAGTGCCCCGTCAATGTGCACTTAATATGCGCATCTGAGTTACCTTCACGATGCCTAAAAGAGTATCCCAATCTTCCACCCTGAGGGATTAATTTCTCAAAGAAATTACTAATATCTATTTTTACGGAAGGATCAGCATTCTCATTTATGGTAACCCCCGCAGTTGTGTGAGGTATAAAAACTCTACAAACACCCTCCTGTATTTTTGAATTTCTTACTATCTTACTAATTTCACTAGTTATGTCCATAAGAGTTTCTCTTTCTGGTGTTTTAACCTTAAATTCTTCAAAAAATATCATTATAACACCTCTATATTATTTTTATAATCAGATATATCTATAAAATTCAATAAAAGATTTAAAGTTAAGAAAAGAGAGAAATTAATTTTTTAATTAACTAATCTTTGAAGCTTCCATGTTTACCTTTACCCCGAGTGAAAGCTTTACTTCCGAGTACATGTTCCCCTGTTTCTAATGTTTTTAAACCATATTCAAATTCTTGCTTCATTGCTTCCTTAATGTCTAAACCTAACTGATTATAGGTCGACATACGGTCGTTTCTCATGCAAGTTTGAGGAAAATTCGCTATTTCACGTGCTAGTTTCTCAGCTTCTTGTCTAGATTGCCCGATATCAACAATTCGATTAGCAAGGCCCCATGTATATGCTTCTTCAGCATTTACAGGACGTCCAGTAAGAATCATATCAAGAGCACGACTTAATCCTATGAGTCTTGGAAGCCGAACAGTGCCACCGTCAATCAAGGGCACCCCAAATCTTCGACAAAATACCCCAAATACTACATTTCTCTCAACTACTCGCAAATCACACCATAATGCTAGTTCAAGACCTCCAGCAACAGCATATCCTGCTACTGCAGCAATCACAGGTTTGGATAATTGTAATCTAGTTGGCCCCATAGGACCATCTCCATCTTTCTCTTTCCGATTTCCCCCACCTTCAGCGATGCTCTTTAGATTTGCCCCGGAACAAAAGGTGTCATTAGCCCCCCATAAAACAGCTACTAAAGCTTTATCATCTTTTTCAAATTGCCGAAAGGCATCTGCCAATTGGTTAGCAGTTTGTTGATCAACTGCATTTTTAACTTCTGGATTATCAATTATAACTGTAAAAACGGGATAGTCTTTTTCAATTTTAACTGACATAAAAGAAAATAAGAATAAAAGAAATAAATAATTTAGAAAAAATTACTTTTGATCTTTTAAATACAAATTCATGTCAACCATGGTACTTGTTCTGACTAAAGCTGCTTTAAGAAACTGAAATCCGATATCATAAGTTGAACCATCACCACCAATATGAATAACGTAGGGGACCTCACCATTAAAATCTCCTTTAGCTTTTCTTATTTTATAAGCTGTGCTTATTGCTTCTGCTACTGTTGCTCCTGATTCAAATAGGTGATGAACCCAAGGAACTCTCCAAGATGTTACATTGTCTTTTGATGTAGATACCTCAGTACAAGAAGTATTATTTACATAAATGATATTATGACCAGCTACTGCCTGAGCTGCTGTGGCTAGTTGATTTAAAACCATACCCGCCCCGCACCCAGGACAAAGTCCGTGTCCTGGAAATAAGTGGGATTGTGGTTCCAAGGATTTACGATTTACTCTATATAGATCAATAGCTTTTTCAGCTCCAAATGTTTTGATTAGTCCTTTCAGTTTGTTATTACGCTGTTCTGTATAATAAAGAATTTCGTCAATTTCTTTCTCCATAAATTTTGGTCTAAATAAATGTCTAAAGCGTCCCATAGATTTAAGATATTCGACGAACTTATCTTTATCAATATCTAACCCACGATAATATGAAAATGTAGGAACACCATCTTTCACGCGTATAGTATAAAGAGGCCAATATCCACAATCTGTAGCCAACTTTGATATTTTTACAGCGTCTTCTGCTGCATGTCTCCAACCTCTCATACAATCAGAATAGGCTTGAACGAAAGAGGATCCATCGGTCTTTAAAGCTTCAATTATTTTTCCCATAAAATCGTTAGGATAAGCGGGATTAATAGTTGCTAAAAATAATGAATTTGAGCCATAAAAGCCAAAAGGAGTTACTAAGTCTTGTTTTACTCCCACTTTACCAGGTATTTTCTCTCCAGCAGGACCCGTTGTTGTTGATGCATATGGTGGAGTTCCACCACTTTCTTGAATACCAGTATTCATGAATGCCTCATTATCATAATTTAAGAATAATACATTACTTTTCCCTTCTCTGGCCAGAAGATCTTCTATTCTAATTACGTGTCTCTCTGGTTGAGACATCTCACATATCCACCCCCATTATTTTTGATTTAGATTCCCTTACACCAAGATACATATACAATTTCCCTTTCATATCTGAGACTGTTGCCATCTTCTTTTTAGCTATATCAAATTCATCCCTTGTAACATCTCTTCCTCCTAATCCTACAATAAAACTCCTAAATAAGGTACCAAGTGGATATAGTGCTGAAGCAACCGACATTGAAAATGGAGGTAGCATTCCATTTAATGAATCCGACTTTTCTAAAATTATGAGTTTCTCAATATTATGTTTCTCAACTATTTTTTGAAGTTGTACATGAGGAAATGGTCTATAAGCTCGAATTTTAATTAACCCAATATCCTTATTTTTGGTCATCCAACTAATAATATTTCCACACATAGAACCCATCGTTAGAAAAGCTGTCTTGGATGAATTGTCCAGATTAAATGTCTCAATTAAGTCATATTTACGACCAGTTGCTTTTGCAAATTCATCAAAAGAATTCTCCATAATGCTTAGGACAGGTTCTTTTTCTTCATCAAGTCTCTTCCTGCCTTCCATGAAGTAATCAGGAGTCACTATTCCTCCCCAAGTACCCGGTTTTTCAGTAGTAATGTGGTGTCTTGGCTTTTTTGGTGTTAATTTCCGAACAAGTTCATCAGGAATTAATGTTAATTTCTGTACAGAATGTGAAATAATAAATCCATCATGAATAAACATCGTGGGAAAAAGCGAATCTTCTGAAATCATTACTGATAATATTGCTGCATCATAAGTTTCTTGTACATTTTCAGATACGAAACAATTCCACCCTAATTCTGAATTAGTTTGGGTAAATTCCCAACTATTCCAAATTGATAAATTCGGTGCATTAAACGCTCGAGCACTAATAAGCATTGTTAAAGGAACTCTCCATCCTACAGCCATTGGGAGAGCTTCTGTCATTAATAAATACCCTTGAGATGCTGTAGCCGTAAACGTCCTTGCTCCTGCAGCACAGGCTGCTGTTGAATAACTTATCGCAGCAAGTTCTGATTCGACGTTTATAA
>JBHLNR010000092.1:0-14375 GCA_048941385.1 Promethearchaeota archaeon | reverse complement strand
TAATGAAGAGAATTATTTTTAGAATGAAATACTTCTAAATTTCTATGATAGATATAATTTAATCAAATAAAAACATTATGATTATAAATATAAAAAGGAGATGGTAATTTAAAAGCCCTAAACTGATTTCTAAATAGTTTTTTAAGGGAATTTAGATATATTTTTTTGAAGATATTGATTAGAGTGAATTATGAGAAAAATTAAAATTGGGGCTATTGCTTCTGGATCTGGATCTAATTTTGAAAGTATTGTTCAATCTTGTGAAGATGGCATTTTAAAAGAGAAATCTTCAGTTGAAGTTTTAATTTGTAATAAAGCGGGAGCATTTTGTATGGAACGAGCAAAAAACCATAATATCCCGTATGTTTTGATTGAATCTGACAAACATGAAGGAACAAGAGAAGAATTTGACCAAAAAATGATTGAAGTTCTTGACCAATACAAGTGTGAATTAATTGTTTTAGTAGGATATATGCGTTTTGTTAGTGAATTCTTTATAAATCATTTTAATGGAAATATAATGAATATACATCCTGCACTTCTACCGAGTTTTAAGGGCATGCATGCCCATGAGGACGCTCTTGCTTATGGCGTCAAGGTATCAGGTGTTACTGTCCATTTTATTGATATTCATGAAGATCATGGACCAATTATCATCCAAAAAGCGGTTCCAGTTTATGATACAGATAATAAAGAAACTTTAGGAGCGAGAATCTTAGTATGGGAACATAAAGCTTTTCCAAAAGCAATTGAACTATTTTGTGATGGACGTTTAAAAATTGAAGGACGAATTGTAAAAATAGATGGAGAAGTTAAATTATAAGATTTACTTTTTAATTAAGGGAGATGATTTTAATGCGCTTTCTGACCCAACGGATTAATATAGTTCTTAATCTATAATTAAAATGACGAAGATCTTGAGTAGCGAGAAATCATTTCCCACCTTTTACTAGATTAACTGTAATTATACAGAAACACTAAAGTTTTAATCCAAGTAACAATAATTCCTAAATAATTATTTAGAAATCGTATATTTTTGAGAATGCCGCGTAGAAAAGAAATCACGGAAATACTAAATCTAATGGAAAAAACTCAAAATATAAGAAACATTGGATTTGTTGGACATATTGACCATGGTAAAACCACACTCTCAGATTCTCTTTTAAGTGAAGCTGGATTATTATCACCAGAATTAGCTGGTGAGGCAAGAGCATTAGATTATTTAGAAGAAGAGCAACAACGTGGTATAACCATGAAATCGGCAAATATTTCATTACTCTATGAAAAATCGCTTGAAAATAAAGAACCGTTCCTAATAAATCTAGTTGACACACCTGGTCACTTAGATTTTAGCGGCAAAGTAACACGAGCTTTACGCTTGGTTGATGGTGTAGTAGTAGTCGTTGATGCCGTAGAAGAAATAATAACACAATCTGAAACTGTAATAAAGCAAGCTCTACAAGAGGGTGTTAAACCAGTCCTTTTTATAAACAAGGTGGATCGCCTTATAAGAGAGTTAAAACTCTCAGATGAAGAAATTAAGCAGAAGTATGTTCGAATAATAAAATCCTTTAATACACTTTTAGATAGATATGCGGATCATCCCTTCAATAAAAAATGGAAGGTATCACCTCTCGCTGGTAATGTTGCTTTTGGATCTGCTCTTCATAAATGGGGTTTTACTCATAATATCTTAGAAAGGAGTAGTATAAAATTTAAAGATATTAGAGAACGATATAAAAAGGAAACATATACTAAAGAAAGCTATGCTGACTTATCAGTTTATTTACCTATTCATAAAGCTATCCTTGAAATGGTTGTAGCGCATTTACCCAACCCTACTAGTGCTCAAAAATATAGAATCGGAAAAATCTGGGATGGAGATGTAAATTCTAGTTTAGGTAAAGCAATGATTAATTGTGATCTTAATGGACCATTAATTATTTGTTTAAGTAAAGTTCAAGCTGATAAACATGGTTTAATTGCAACAGGAAGAATTTTTTCAGGTAGTTGTACTAGAAAGAAGGAAATTTTTCTTTTAAATGAAAACAACTTTGAAACCATTCAAAGAATAGCTATTTTCATGGGTCAAAGAAGAGAACAAGTTGATAAGATCCCTGTGGGTAATATTGTAGCAATAGAAGGATTAAAGCTAATAAAAAGTGGTGAAACTATTGTAGACAGCAATAATATTAATAATATGGTTCCCTTTGAAAGCGTAAAGTATGTGACCACTCCGGTTATCACTGCTTCAATTGAGCCTGAATATTTAAGAGATCTGGATAAAATGAAGCAAATAATTGAAAATCTTTTAATTGAAGATCCAAATCTAAAATTTGAAATAAATGAAGAAACGGGAGAGTTTTTACTTAACGGAATGGGTCCATTACATTTGGAAGTTACTGCGAATGAAATAAGAAAAAGAGGAGTAGATGTCTCTATTTCAGACCCAAGAGCAGTATTTAAAGAATCTTGTCGATATAATTCTTCTTCAATAATTGTAACCTCATCTGATAATGAGAATATATTGAAACTAAAAATTGAGAGACTAGATGATAAGACTGTTAGTTTTTTTCAAAACACAGATTATAAAACAATAAAACCTTTTAGCATTTTAAAAGAAGTTTTAAAGGAAAATTCAGGTTTAAGTCAAAATCAGATAGATGATTTTTGGATTTGTGATGAAGATCAAAATATAATCATTTACGAAGGATCTAAGGAATTGGGTGATAAGTATAAAGAGGAAATTATTGAAATTATAGAGAACGTTCATTTAAATGGTCCGTTATGTAATGAGAAACTTACAGAAATAAAAATTATTATTGAAGAATTAAAATTGGAGAACCTTTCTCAGGAAACTGCTTTTACAGAATTATCTACATTATTCTATGAAGCAATAAAAAAGGGATTAATGGAGGGAGAATTAATTTTATTAGAACCTATTTATCATACAATCATACAACTTCCGCCAGATCATATTAAGAATACACTATCTCTATTATCCAAATATTCTGCTAAAATAAAGAGTATAGATCAAGAAAAGGAATACCAGGCGATTATAGAAATATTACTATCTGTTCGGAATTCAATAAAATTTGCTGAAGATATACGAAGTTCTACTTCTGGAAAGGCATTTTGGCAGAATGAGTTTTATGCATTTATGGAAGTCCCAGAACATGAATCGAAAAGATTGGTTGATGAGTTAAGGTTTTCTAAAGGAATTTCTTGGTAAAAGGAATAATAGATAGTTCAATATCAACAAAAATCTATATTTAAAAAATTAAAAAAGATATATTACTTAATGCCTTTATCAAACTTTATAATTTCCTCTTGGATCTGATAATTAGCAAGCACTAAATCGGCAAAGCCCTTTTCTGCAGCAAATTTTGGCATAGCAAACAAAATAGATGTTTCTTCAGATTCCGTTATCGTCTTTCCCCCTAATCTTTGTATTGCACCTAATCCTTCAACTCCATCTGAACCCATCCCTGTCAATAATATACCCATAGTTCTATTCCTGTAAATTTTGGCTGCAGAAAAAAATAAAATATCTATAGACGGCATACAAAAATTAACAGGTGCACCTTTGTAAATTTTTATACATGGTTTATTATCTTTTATGGTAATTTCCATATGTTTTTCTCCGGGAGCGAGGTATACCGTTCCATTTCTAAGAAATTCTCCATCAGAGGCAACTTTAATTTTTAGATTACATTCCAGAGCTAAATTGTCAGCAAATGCTTCCGTAAAATGTGCTGAAAGATGTTGGACTATTAATATCGGAGCATGAAAGTTATTTGGTAATTCTTTTAATAGAGTAGTTATGCTTCTAGGTCCACCTACACTAGCACCAATGACAATAAGATTTGAATTTAAAGAAACACCTTTAATGGGAGAAAGGTTTGGAGTATAACTATATCTTGTTCTTTTTTGTATATTTAATGTTGATTTTTGGTGTTTAAATTTTTTAAATTCATCAGATTTCTCTGTCGTCTCCTTTATACTCAATTTTCCTACATCACTCGGTTCCTTCTTCCGAACTTTATTTGTTTTACCAATATCTATTACTTTTTGATTTTGATCAACTTCCTGAATAGGTGCAAGTGTATTAATATATTGACCAAATTCAAAAATCTCATCAATAATTTCTTGTCGCAGAAACTTAGGATTTATATAATCTTCATTTTCTTTTTTAAAAATTCTTTTGATTTGGGATTGAGAAGCTAGAAGAACTTTCGACAGTAATTCTTCTTTGAATCTTGGCAAATCTTTAGCACCTATTCCTCCTGGTTTTATTATATAATCAAATGCTCCCATTAAAAGTGCTTGAATAGAAGAATCAAGATTTTTAGGACTAATTGCTGAAAGGATTACCGTTGGTGTTGGGCGTTCTTCCATTATCATTTTAAAGGCATCTAATCCATTCATTTTAGGCATTAATAAATCTAAAACTAGGACATCTGGGCCATACTTCTTAACAAATTCAACTGCTTCTTCCCCATCCTTTGCATATTCTAAAATGTTTATTAATTCGTGACCTTTAAGAATTTCTGCAATATTTTTTCTTAAATACGCAGAATCATCAGCAATAATAACATCTATTGACAACTAAATCTCCCATAAAAGAAAATTTGATTTAATAAATATTAGTGCACTGAAATTTATACTTATTTAAATGCTAAAACAAGGTGGAAATTAAATAGGTAAATAGTTCATCAATTCCCTCACCTGTATATGCTGATGTCTCAAAAAAGGGGAAATGATATGTTTTTGCAAGATCTTGAGCTTTAATTTTAATTTCCCCTCTCTGCTCCGTTAAATCAATTTTATTTCCTACTAATACAATTGGAATGGATTTATCTCTTATGAAATGACGAGATTCTTCAATCCAATTAGTTACATTATTGAAAGTTTCTGGATTGGCATAATCAAACAAAATAAGGACGGCATTTGAATAGTGATAATAAAACTTACGAATTTTAGCAAAAGCTTTTAATCCTGCTAAGTCAAGAAGATACAGAAATAAACTATGATCCTTAGATATTTGCAACTTCTTATTTTTAATGGAAATTCCAATAGTTGGTGTATAACTCTCTTGAAATTTTCCCCTACAGTACATTTCAACTAATGCACTTTTTCCAACTGCTTCTGAACCGATAAGTACTATTCTATTCACATTATTTCGAGAATGTTGTGCATTATGATTAGGATTCAAAATTAATTCTCCAGCACTACTTAATTTTGGAAGATTGGTTGAAGTTTCCTTGTTATTAAGTAATAATGCTATTTTTTCTGCTACAATATACGCAAATGGGATAAACTGATTAATATTTGAGTATTGATCACCAACCAAAACAAAGATTGCGGGAGTGACTCTACTTAATTCCACATAAAATAATTGTAATTCATTAGTAACAAGTGTGCCACTTCCAAATGACGTTTCTGTATATTTTTTAATTCGATTAATTGTTTGTTCAAGAATTCCCATAATAGCACCAATTAGTTCTTCATCAAAACCACTAATAGATTTCTTAGCGATGACTAATCCATCTAGATCAAGAACTAAAGCTGCTGAAAGATCCTCTATCTCATTTAATAGATTGGAAAGCAATTCCTCTATTATGGTTATTCTTGACATTCTTTACTATAGATTCATATCGTATTTTAGATTTAAAATTTTAAAGAAGTTTTTTAGTATATTTATACAAGGGATAAAACACATTATACAATTCAAATTAATCTCTGGTAGTGTTATCTTTGTTTTTATTATTATTAGAAAATCCGAGAGTCGTGAATGTTTTGCAATTATTCCATTAAATATTGCGTTTAATGTATCCAGTGCTACTGTTGGAACATTAGGAATTAATTGGGTGGATAATAAATCAGCCAAAGCACTTGTATAGTGTCCGGTTAGTATATTTCCTATTTCTTTGATTATACTAACAGATAAATCATCAAGATCTTCAACTTTTTTTATTTGTTCATAAGAAATTTCTTCATTAAAATTTAAAAGATTTATCAAATTAATAAGTGATTTTTTAGTGAACATTTGGATTATTGATAATTCTGAATTAAATGGAACTTCAGAATAAACTCCAAATACTTCCACATGAGGTGATTCAAATGATTCTTGTACTTTCCAAAAGGGAATAATATCAACGGAAGTTAATGAGACTACTACTTCACGATTAAGTAATTTTGAAAGAGCTGTGATTGCATTGCCAGAACCAATATTTCCTAATTCTTTAAGTGTATCTAATTGTTCTGGTGTCAAATTATATTCGTCTTGATGCTGTAGATTCTTATTATTTTTGCTCATTTTTAATTTCTCGTTTCAATTTCGTTAATTAGGGTAATTAAATTTACTAAAATCACTTACTCCAGTAGATTTAAGATACAAGGTAAAATCTCTCGAGTCAAAAATTACAATTCTTCCTTTAGATCCCCCTGTATCTTCTTTAATAATTTCAATTTTCAATCTTTTCAATTCTTCTTTGATATATCCAATATTATCTAATCCTACAAGATTATTATCTAAATCAAAAATCTTTGAGCCACCTACAATAATCGCCTTTAAATGCTCTTTTTTAGCGCCATGGTTTATCAAATCTTGCATTAGAAGTTTAGCTGATAAATTAGCATACTTATGAGGATAGTTTATTTTTTTTTTTTTTGTTTTGGGAAGCAAAATATGAGACATACCACATACTTTATTTTCATAATCACATAGAATTAATGCTATACAGGATCCTAATCCATAAATAGAGAGTTTTGGGTTTACTTTATTTAAACTAACTGTATTATTTACAATAACATAATGACCTATTGGTAAATTAATCACTTCTTCTTTACCAGTTCCCTCAATTTTTCCTTCATGAGATTTGTCGGTCAATTTAAATAACACACTTCTTTAGTTATTAATATTTATGGTAAGGCTTTTGCAAATTTCATCATATAATCTCTAATCTGGTAATTAGGGAGTACTAATTTAGCTGCTCCTCTCTTAATAGCTGCTTTTGGCATACCATATACAACACATGTTTCTTCAGATTCGGCAATTGTTTTACCACCTGATTTTTTAATTGCATCTAATCCTGCAGCACCATCATCTCCTAACCCCGTCAGAAGTATACCTAGTGCATGTTGTTTATAAATTTTTGCGGCTGAAAAGAATAGCACATCAACGGAAGGCATGCAAAAGTTAACAGGTTTTCCTTTATAAATTTTTATATGTGGTGAATTATTTCTCAACACAACTTCCATGTGATTTCCTCCAGGGCTAAGATATACTTTTCCGGAATGGATTTTTTCCCCGTCTAAGGGGATTTTGATTTCAATTTCACATACTTCATTTAATGATTTAGCAAATTGTTTCATAAAAAAGGCATCTAAATGTTGTACCATTAATATAGGACACGGGAAATTTTTTGGTATGTTTTTCAAAATTGATTTTATTGTTCTAGGTCCTCCGGTACTAGTACCAATTACTATAATATTTGATTTCAATTTCTTATGATCTATAGATAATACTTCTGAAACTTCAGAAACAATTGGTTTTGCTTCACTTGTAATTTTTTTATGTTTTATCAAATCCAAGTTTAGTTGGATATCAATGGATTTTTTTATGAGATTATTACGTGTTTCATAAGTTTTCTTTATTTTACCTGCATATAAAATGCTTGAAATCAGCTTTTCTTTAAATTTAGGAAATTCATTTTCCCATAAACCACTAGGTTTTATAATAAAATCAAATGCCCCAAGTAGTAAAGCTTGAACAGAATCATCTAATGACTCAAGCTTAAGCCCCGTAAAAACTATTGTTGGTATGGGATAATGTTCTGAAAGGAACTTTAGGACGGATAATCCATCAACTTCCGGCATTATAAGATCTAATAATATTACATCAGGATTTTGATCACCAATTTTCTGAATTGCCTCTCTTCCGTTTCTGGCAACATCCACAACTTCAATCTCTTTATTAGAAGTAATCATTTCAGTAATGATTTTTCTCTGATATGCTGAATCCTCGGCAATTATTACTCTTATTGGCATTATCAAAAATTTTTATTATTAATTATTCTTTAAATAAATGTAATTTTGAGAAGATTAATCCTGTATTATTTGTAAAATATTCAAGCCGTAAGGAATAGTTATCTTCACATATTTGAATATTTTCAATTTTATTCAATTTAGACTCACTATTTTTCTAATATCTTTTCAATTTCAGTAAAACGTTTTTGAATGTGCTCAATAGAATATTTAATGTGACTTTGCATTTCCTTAATTTCTAACAATATCTTTTTTATTCGAGATTTATCAGATTTTGATATTAGAATGCTATCTTGAACTAAGTTCATGGTTTTAGTTTGTGATGTTAGGATTCTTGATTCGAAATCCACTAACGGTTCACTTTTAATTGAACTATTTCTAGATTGCCCGGGATAATTTAGATCAGTTCTATTTTCTTTAATTTCTCGGTATATAAATCTGAATTCAGATGGTTCAAATCCTTGTTTTATCACTTCATACTTGAAATTATAGAATTTTTTTTTTGTTTTGAGTTTTCCTGCCCAATTAGCAGCCATATACCTATGAAACAAGCGAGAATGACTACCTGCCCAAATCCATATTAGTTTTATTTCTTTATCAACAATTAAATAGACCCCAGAAGGATCGAAAATCTTCTCTGGTTTTAATTTTATAGTCTCTCCATCAACTTTGTAGATATAATCGTAGTAAGTTGTTTTTAACATAATTCCTACAGTTTTTTTTTGGGCTTAAGATTTATAATTTCAAATCTTCTCTTAAAATGGAAAAAAAAAATATATTAAATATATTTTTAGAAAAGGATAAATTTAAGAGTAGAAATTTAATAAAGCATCTAAGAGATTATGCAGAGTATCTAAGCTTGGTATAAATAGAAATGTACCTACTATCTCAATATCTTTAATAATAACACTCGTTGTTATTACTAAAGACAATTTCTTTAAAAGCCCGATTTCTTCTTTCAAAATACTAAATAAACCTGTAGGTTTATCTACACTCATATCAGGGGGTTCAGTCATTAAGCGTATCCCTAATAAGTCTCCTATTGCACTAACATAATGACTTCCTAGAATGTGCCCCAATTCTGAGATAGCACTTTTATATAGCTCTGGAAAATCATCTGCTTTATCAATACTCTTTCTTAAATCTATCTTCTTTTTATCAGGATCATCAACTATAATAGATGTTATATTAATTGCATCTTTAATATTGAACATCGTAAGAACAGTAGCTCTCGTCTTTCCGATAATATTACTCCATGCAACTAGTAGTTTTTCATTCTTTTTACTGATTCTGTTTGCATAATCATCTAATTCTACCATCTCAACAGATGGAATATTAATATCAACTCGTTTGTTAATCATCTGAGCCAGTGCGTTTGCAGCATTACCCGCACCTATGTTTCCAACCTCTTGTAAGGCATCTCTTTGAAGTTCCGTGAGCTTCATTTTTTCAATATCCAAGAGATGTTGTTCTTGACTATCCTCCATATTACCGATCGAAAACTCGTGATCAATCCCAAGTTTATAGAAAAATGTTTTCAACGTCTTAATATCTGGAATAAAGAAGAAAATCCCCTTTAACTTCAAATCAGATATTTTTATCGAAGTTTTAATAATTATTATAACTTTAGCGATAGATTTAAGCTCTTGAGATAGAAATTCACCTAACTCACCTGCATTACTCATTGCAAATTCGGGGATATCAATCATCAATTTTGTTTCTAATAAATCTGCTAAAGCTGATGCATAATGACCTGCCATAATATTACCCATTTCTGTAATTGTTGAAATTGCGAAGTCATCAAGATCTTCTTTTGATTTTACTTTATTTGGGTCTAATTTTGACTTTTTTCCTGCTAAAGATGCAATTAATTTCATTAAAGGTTTCATTTCGAAAATATTCAAGATAGTGGATTGTGATGGTTCATCTATGTGACAAAAGATACCGCAAACTCTCTCTTTAGGTCCTCCAAACTGGTCTGATAATTGATCAAAAGAAATTATTCCTACATCAGTGAGGGTAACATCAATTTTCTTTTTGATCAATCTAGATAAAGCCGTAACCGCATTTCCTGTTCCGATATTTCCCATTTCTTTGAGAATATCTTCTTGATCGGCTGATAAAACAACGTTTTCATCCATAGGGATTGTTGATAATTGTGGTTTTTTCGGAGTTTGTGGAACAATAACAGTGGATTCAGAATAATTCATTTCTGGTTCTTGAGGTTTACTGGGGATTTTAGGTACAACTTTAGGTTTTTCAGGGATTATTGAAATTGTACTAGCTTTTTTCTCAATTTTCCTTTCAGTAGTTATAGTATATGGTTGGATTAATGCATTTAAATCTAAGAGGATAAGCGGTTCATCCTGAAAAATCCCTGTTAGTTTTATAAATTTAAAATCTATATTCGTTTTCACAATAGTGCCCTTCTGTTTAAAAATATCAATTGGAAACTCTCTTACACCGATTACTGAATCTACTAATAAGGCAATATTTAGATCATCCCATTCTAATAGTAATATCCGTGAGTGATCATTTAAACCATAATCTATACTATCTGTGTAGATGTTATGCCTTAACGATATAATTGAATAAATTATTCCTCTTATATTTATAATGCCCACAATTGATTTTTCTGATAATGGAACAGGGATTATTGATTCCCCTGGCACATAAATCTCTTTAACTTTTTCAACGTTAATAAGATATTTCTCATCTTGCACTTCTATAATAACCGCAGTTATATTATCTCCATATTCCAGGTTTTCATATTCACTTTCTATCATAATTTTTACCTTTTTCTTTTCACTCCGTTTATTATTTCATCATAATTCCTTTCCAAACTAATTCTATCTCAGAATTATCATCAAAAGCTTCAGTAAAAAAATCTGATTGCTTAAAAATTGAAATTTGACCACCTTTAGAATTTTGGTATACATAATTTAGTAAGTCCTCAGAGCTTGTAAAGTTAAATCCGGCTAATTTTAATTCTGAATTGTTAATAATTAAGAGATCTTCTCTACCAAAAGAAAGGTTTTCTTCAATCCATTCAATCCATAACTCTGGGATTATCTCTGTATTATTAATCTTGATAGGTTCATCAATAGGAATATTTCTAAATGATTTACCAGCAGAAAATAAAATTCTGTCTGGATTTAAATTTTCTTCTTTAACTAACTCGTCTATTTCATTTAAACTACTCTTAAAACTACTCAATTCTAAAATATCATGGCATGAAACAATTATGTTTTCTTTTTCGTTTGTATCAAGGATGAAATCAATCGAGTGTTCTAACCCCTTGTTGACTTTCACAGTTTTTATATTTAGCTCAAGATGGTATTTGATATATTGATAAAATCGCCATTTTACTGCCAATTTGTTATTTAATTCCCTACTGATAAAAATTTGAAATAAGATTTTCCTTTGACTTTCATCTAATTTTGATAGATCTGCTAATTTCTCACTGTCATTCCCAATTAGATTAAATTCAATACCTGATTTTGATTTAGGTCCCTTACTTCCTTTACTATTTTTATTAGAATTATTTCCTAAATCTTCTAAAAAATAATTCAATTCACCAGTCGTGAATTTAGGAAGAATATTTTCAATCAGATATGTTATATATTCTTTTGACTTATCTTGTATTGTTTCATAAAACTGTAAATTCATTATATTTCCTCCAATTTTTTTCCTATTTTTTTTATATTTTTTAATTTATCCAATAAAAAATGATTCTAATTCTGAAAATTTAATTTCTTTTCCAGTAATGTTCTTTAAATAGTACATTATTTCTCTTTCTTGATATGGTTGTAAAGTATCAAGATTAAATGATATTTTACGTTCTCCTGACTTATCTTTCTTACTAAGTGTATATTCTAGATTTGAAGACACTAATTCAAATGAATCTGGGAATGCATCAGTAATATTCACGTCTGATAATTTTATGTTTGAACCATTTTTTGCTGTAATATATATTGCAAATTCATTAATATCACGACCAGGGAAAATCTCCTTCCCAGTCATTAATTTTCGACGCCTATGAGTAATTTTAAGGGAAGATTTATCCATCTTATCAATATTATCACTAATAACATAGTAATACTTATAATCTGTTTCTGAGAATTTCATATAAAATGATCTTATCTCTAAAGGAAAGTTGTAATCTTTTTCAAAATTGGGAGTCACTGCTGTTAAAGGGTATTCGACCTGTAAAAAGTCATTTTCTTTAATTAAAACGCTTCCATGATTAGCTTCTAAATTAATATTCAATTCTAAGAAATGATCATGTGCTGGATCATCATCATCGGGACTAATTTTTATAGATATATCTTCAAGTCTTAATTCCCCAGAAGAATTTAAAAATTGAAAATTTGAAATTTCTCTTGGTGGTAAAAAATCTGCAGGTATTTTTTCTTGAGCAATAATACCTTTTATTGGAAGAGTACCTTGATTTTTTATAATAAACTCTGTTTTAATTTTAGATTCTTCGAATGACTTAATTTCGCGCTCTTCAATATTCTTTTTGATCATAGCGTGTACTACTTTAAATATATTATCTTCTACTTGCACAGTTATCATAGAATTTTTCTCAACTTTGTAATCTACTGAATATTCTACCTTTCTAGAAAAAGTCGGTTCCTTTTCATCTTGATAATCAAAGTTTTTAGTTGTATAGCTCTCACTGGGAACCAACATTACCTCTCTATCATTGAAATCTAGTTCTAGTAATGTGTTCTTTTTAGATTTATCTAAAATCAGAATCGAGTTTAATTTCATCTTAAAATCACTATGATTTTCGAAGACTAAAGAACAATCCCAGTGATTAGGGATATTTTCTTTTTCTGTTTTTCTAATGGCATGCATAGCATGTGAATAGGCGGAGAAATGATTGATCTCTACTTCTGATATAGTTTGATTTTTTAGATCAAATGATACTTCAATTCTCCCCGTTCTAACATCTTCTTTCTTTTTTGGAAATATGTTCGCATAAATAAATAAATCTGCAATTTCCCCTGGATTTAAGTTTTTAATAGGAATCTCAATATAGTTATTAGTGATATCAATATCTTTACTCAATGCACCTTTAAATTCTAAATCATAGAAATTATTTGAGAAATACTTCTTTACTTTAACATGTTCCAGAATATAGGAAGATACATTTTCTACAGATATAGAAAATTTTACTTTGTTTTCTCTTCCTAAAAGCAACATATAATTTTTATGATAAGCCTTAGTAACATTATCATCTTCAAAACCACCAAATTTTACATGTTCAATTTCTTTGTTCATGTTTTCTATGTTTTCATTTATAGATACAATATCGGGTAATATTTCTGAATTTACGATTTCATATTTTAAGATTTTATTTGAATTGGGCTCAAATATTCCTAAATGCATTCCCTTTTCTGAATCCTGTTTATCAAATTGAGTACCTGAAAATTTTAAAAAAGCATCCCAGATTCTATCTTTAAGTGAGTTATTAAAGACTACTATATTTCCATAACCTGCCAAAGCTTTCCTATGATTGTTATTTTGGTATTGGTATTCTAAAAATTCTTCATTAAGTATAAGTATCTCTGACATGGAGCCAAGTGAACTTGTATCAATTCTTTTCTCTCTCTTTTTAATTTGTACCATCTTTCCTGCTTCTCTTAACGGCATACCGAGAAAACTAGAACTATTACTTACTTTTAATTCGTCTTGGCTAACTTTCTTAAAACCCATTTCTTTTTCCTCCAATTTTTATTAATTCCGTGAAACTTTTATGTATTTTTTTAAAAAAAATATTAATTCATTTTATTTATTAAAGATATCTCGTAATCTGATGACTGTGTCGATATAATGTTCAACACGTCTAGAATGAGACAAATTGAACCTTCCCCTGTAATTGTAGATCCCAAAATGTCACGAGAATCAGAATAACCCGATGTAAATGGTTTCACAACTATATCTAATTGTTGAAGTTGTTTATCTGCAACAAGGATCGCCGAATGTTCTTCATCTTTTTGACACCATATTGCTACTCTTTTATGGGAATTATCATCATTTAGTTCTACCATTCTTAAATGTTGGTCCAAATTAACTAAAGGAACCAATTTTGAATCTATTTTGTAGTATTGTTTACCTTCTACATATTCCACTTTATTCTGATTAAAGAAATATATTTGTTTTATATTCTCAGTTGGAATTGCAAATAAGTCCTGTGAGACTTGAATTAATTGAGCTCTTAAAATTGCCCTTGTAAATGGCACTACTACGGTAAATTTAGTTCCTATGTTTTCTTGTGATTCAATAAGAAAATCTCCTCCTAATTCTTTTATTTTCTC
>JBHLNR010000091.1:0-14381 GCA_048941385.1 Promethearchaeota archaeon | reverse complement strand
TTATTTTTTTCATGTTCCTAAGAATCCTTATTCCCTTATGTAACCTACTTGCTAATTCATTCATAAACTCAGCAGGTTTTTCTGCCTTTTGAAACTCGCTTACGTCACCTCCAGCACAAAAAGCCTTTCCTCTTCCAGAAAGGATGAGACAACGTATTTTTTCATCATTTGAAATATTATTAAAAGCAGCAATCAGTTCTTCAACATGTTTAATATTGAATGCATTTAGTTGATTGGGTCGATTCATATAGATTATTGCAATCCTATTAGATTCATCAACCTCTATTTCTATTAATTCATATTTTTCCATATAATCAGAAATTAACGATAAAATTAAAGAGTTATTTGTCAATCATGAACAGTCATTAGGTATGTTCTTCTTTCAAAGTATTCGTTAATTGAGATAACTTTTCAGAAATTTTTAATGAATGAATTTGCTCTCCTTCTAAAGATTTATACATTTCTGGTAAATTTCTGATATTTTCATTATAAAATTGTTGAATATCATCAAGTTCAGGTAGATCCTTAACTAACTTTCCTTTTTTTAGAACAGGTTTTAACAAGGATTCTGAATTGGTTAAAACAGGTTCATCATATAGAGCTAATAGATCATACTTGAATAATCTATCTTTATCATAAAACCTATAAACCTGTTTTATTCCCGGATATGTTATTTTTTCTTCACTAATTTTAATTTTTGGGATTTTATTGTATTCAATTAATTTATACACTCCTGAAATGGTCGGATCATCGCGAGAGGTTGCTAATTCTGTTCCAACTCCGAATGCGTCTATAGGTGAATTCTTATCCATTATTTCTTTAATTTTATATTCATTTAAATCTGAACTCGCAACAATCAGAACTTTATCACATCCTTTTTGGTCTAAAATCTTCCTAACTTTTTTTGCGTGATCAATAAGGTCTCCTGAATCAATTCTTACTCCTTTTATGTTATTATTGAATTCGACACACTTTTCTGCCCCCTTTTCGGTATCATACGTATCTATCAAAAGAATCGAATTATCATCATAAAACTTATAATAAGTTCTAAAACTATTAATTTCTTCGTCAAATTTCTGAACAAAGCTATGAGCCATAGTACCAGTAGAATTAATTCCCAATTCAATATCGGCAACTACGTTACTTGTGCCATTAAAACCTGCAACATAACTAGCTCTAGCAGCATAAACTCCTGCAAGTGGGCTATGCGACCTTCTTGTACCAAACTCGAGAAGTACTTTATCGGGGGCAATATTTCTAATTCTCGATGCCTTTGAAGCAACTAAAGTCTGAAAATTAATTACATTGAGAATGTATGTCTCAGCTAACTGTGCATGAATCATTGGACCTTGGATCCGTATAATTGGTTCATTAGGGAAAAAAAAATTGCCTTCTTCCATTGCCCATAAATCCAAATTAAATTTAAAATTAGGAAGATACACATCAAAAAAGCTCGGATCGATTTTTTTAAAAACTGCTTTTTTTCTTAGAAAATCAATTGTTCTATCAGTAAATCGAGCATTGAGTAAATATTGAACAACCTGTTCTAAACCTGCAAAAATTAAATAATTACGATTTTTTGGGAATTTCCTGACAAAAAGTTCAAAAGTAGCAATATCATCTTCTTCCTTAATATTGTTTTCAAGATTATATTGAAAGTAAGCTGCAGACATCGTTAATTGGTAGAAATCTGTGCTTAAAATCATATTATTGTCAGATACAAAACCAGAACTTAAATTATTCATTATCTTTAACGATTTTAAATGATAAGTCTTAATTAATTAATTTACATCTATCAATTATAAACATTTTTTATGAAAAGAAATAAAGAGTTAGATAAATCAGACAATTTATCTGTTTTTAGGAATTGAAATTTGTTAATTCTACACTAAGATCCCAGAGCTTTTTTGCTAGTTCCTCATCATAGGAAACTCTTACAGTTTTTGCTTCCTTTCTTTTTTTGAAATATTTTCCACTCACACCTTCAAGATTAGGAGAAGAGGCACAATAAATTGATGTTTTAGCACCTCTCTTCGGACTTTTCACAAACAAACTAATTAATGGAAAGAAATATTTAACAAATTTTCTAAAATTTCGAATCATATTTGTTCTTATATATCCAGGATGAAGACAATTGATAGTTACCCCATTTCCTCCAAATCTCCTAGCAAATTCATACGTAAAAAGAACGATTGCTAATTTAGACAGAGAGTATGCTTTCATCTGACCATAGTGCTTTTCACCATTAATATTGTCAAAATCAATAGATTTGGCTTGGACACTGGAAGCGACATTTACTATTCTTGCAGGTTGACCTGCAACGAGTGAATCAAATAATAAATTACTTAATAGGAAAGTTGCTAAGTAGTTAACTGCGAAGGTTGTTTCAATACCATCTTCGGTTAGTGTCTGTTTACTAAGATTAACACCAGCATTATTAATAAGTACATCTAACTTGTTATATTTTTCTTTGAACTCTTGTACAAATTGATGAATCGCTTTTTGCGAAGATAAATCCACCAACATCAATTCAATAGATTCATTATTAGACTTACTTTTAATATATTTCAATGCCCGTTCACCGCGCTCTTGGTTACGGCATACCATGATTATACTGGCACCCATTTTTGCCAAACCTATTGCTGTAGCCTTACCTATCCCTGAATTAGCTCCAGTAATTAAACATGTTTTTCCTTTCATAAGATCTAAATTCTGCTTTTCAGTAGTAGCCAAACCAAATCCCTAAAAATGAAAATAATTAAGTTCCTAATTAAAGGAATAACAATTTAGAGAAGGAAATAAGGTTAATAAAATCTTTACTTTTTTAGAGCTTTTGAATTTTCCTAATATTCTTTACCATTATCCCCCAAAAATTATCCTTATCAAGTTTTCCGTTTACGCTAATCTTGTCTTTAACTTTTAAACTATTATCACTTTGCAATTTTTCACTGATTCGAATTCTTAATTTTTCAACTTGAATGATGTCATCTTCTCGAAAATCAATTTTCCGATAAATCTTAGGGCCAAGTCTAACATCTTTTAATGTGATATGATAAAAAATGCTAACATTCCCTTGGAATTCTGATTGTCTTTGAGTGATTTCTGAGACCTCACCTTTATATATAGTAATACTATTATTTAGAAATTTCATTAAAACAGCACTATCAGAACTTTCATCAATTATACTTATCTTTCCTGTTCCTTTAGCTTGCCCATCACCCTTATCTGCTATTGATATTTTGATGTTTTTGACACGTTGCTCAAAGTCATTAGGTAGCCTTGTTAAAGACCAATCTTTTAGTTGAAAAAAACCTTCTTTTAATGAAAGAATAAAACCAATCCAAAAATGACTACAGAAACCCATATTCGCCCCAATTCTACAATCGCAATCCCGATCGGGATCTCCAATATTATTAGGTGTAATAGATAGAAATGAGCTGACTTCCCAATTGAAACCTTTGAAAGAAATTTCAACTTCATGAGTTTTAGGATTTACGATTTTGATTTCAGAGATGCTTTCTCTATCTTCACCGTCAATTTTTTTAAATGCAAGATTTATCCCATCTGAAATGATATCTACTTCTTTTGTTGAAATTAAATCTTCTAATTCTTCTTCAGATAAAGAATCAAGAATAAATTCTATTAGCTCTGATTTCTTTAGTTTTGAATAGCCTATTATTTCAAATTCACGACATATTTGTTTTAAATCATTAAGATTTAAAGATTGCAAGAGATAGTTCAAATATTTTTTATTTTCCATTTGTCTTTTCATATAACTCAAAACCTAATGATAAAATAAGATTGGTTTCTCAATATTAATGTGAAAGGTTAGTATTTATTTGTATCTATAATCATCCCAAAATTATCATCTTTTAACATATCATACAGAGAAAGCATTAAAAATGAAAAAAATTAAGAATTTGAATTGTATGAAAATGTTTAAATATACGATTATCCTTTTTATTTAGATATAAACAAATCTTTGAATAAATAAATCTTCAATTGAACAAAAAAAAAATTGACATTAGGTGATTATGAAAGATGAGCATTGAAAGTCCAGAGTTTTTGAAGCATTTTGGCGAGATTAAGTTCGCTGAAGAGAATAGCATGTGCATAAATGATTATGAGCTCGCATTGAAGAAACATTTATTTGGAAAGAAAAAGATTCCAAGTGGATATTACAAATTTGGTGAAATAGATAATAATTCTATAAAAGATTTTGAACGTTCTCTTAAAAATTATTTTTGGTAATCAGTTTTATTTTGATTATTTTCAATTTAGTTTCAATAATTTTCAACTAATTATGTGAACTAATTATTCTATACCCAACATCATAGTAAAAATACTGTTGAGTCAATTTTAAATTAAAATAAATAAATTTATTAGGTTCACATATTCATAACTATATAGGTATATTTAAATAAACTTTATTTTTTTACAAATATTCTTAAAAATATATTACAACTTTTAGAAAAATATGACTGAAGACGAGAGAGATTTTCTCTGGACCATAAAACTGGATTGGTTAAACATTGTTGATATGCTCGACTTGAATAATATTAACCAAATTACAGAATTTAAAAAAACAAAAGCAATTAAAAAAATTACCGCAAAATATGGACCAGAAAAACTTATGGAGTTTGAACCAGATTACTTAGAAAGTTTAGTCGTAAATGAATTAAAGGAATTAATGAAAAAAGAACTATCAATAAATGCAAAGAAGCAAGCAGACAGAGAGAGAGAATTAAGAAGTAAGGTGATCCCATTTAAAAAAGGGGGAATTATTAAACTTGATCCACGCGACTTGAAAGATTTCAATGGGGATGAAAATGAATTATTGAAATATTTTTATAAGAAATTCCTCGGAGGAGACGATGATGACAAGGATGACGATAAAGATAAATACAAAGAGGATAATACAGGTTACTATATTTAATCGAATTTATTGAATCAACCTAAAACTCACACTTTTTATTCCATTCATTAAGAGAGATTAATGGATTTTGGATTAAATATTCGGTAAATCTATTTTTTTTATCCTTTTATAACTAACATAGAAGATTGTATAAATAAATCCTGACCAGAGTATCCATGATAATGCCTGAAAGAAGTCTAGATTTAATAAATAATTAATGTAGTCTTGTATCACGTAAAATCCATTATCATTTAATTCCTTGGGAAAATTTACCACTTTGGGATGAAGATTAATAGCAACAACCTCATGTGTATTGTTTTTCAGAGTCTCAAATATGTTAGAAATAGTTAGATTAGTAGGATCAACTAGTTTCAATTTAATAAATGTGTTGAGATCTTCATTTGTATGGATATCTGAACCTCCCATACAAGTTAGATTATTAGATAAACAATAATCTCTTACTTGTTGATAATCACTTCTATAACTCCCATCATTCACAATTTCAAAACCATCAACACCCCAATCTCTTAGTTGATCCAAGCTATATGGCACCCCAAAACCTCCACTAGGATTTGGAGCATAATTATAATGATTAACAGTAATGTATCCACCATTTGTTTTTATATAATTTATAGTATCTGAAGCGTTCATAGCGAGAGGACCTCCAGGAGTATATGATTGGAGTGGTACAACCTCTTCTGTAATGCCATAATAATTCATATGGATTTCATTTGCATTATCAGTCCATTCCTCCCCTATAAACACTATAAAATCTAATCCATTGTCTTGGACATATCTCTGAGCTTGTTTAGCACCTCTTTGATTATCATGATCAGTAAAAGCAGCTCCTGAAATGCCTTGTTTTATATACCATTTAATTCTCTCTTCAACTGTGATCCATCCATCTGAATATGTAGTGTGTACATGAAAGTCAAATAAAAACTCGTCATCTTCAAGTGGTACAATCGGGTTGATTTTATGTGTGGGAAAAGGCGTGGATATTAAGAGGATATTACTACTTAGAAGTAAAGCACCAATTCCAACATATAATACAATTTCTCGATTAAATTGCCGTACTTTTTTAGTTATTTTCTTTCTATTATGGTTAAATTCTTTAACATAGGACTTAGCTCTTAACTTTGGATAAAATAATTGAATTATAGTATAGACTATTTTTATAGCTATTAAAATCGTACTAATACGAATCGCTAATTGTATAGGCACCATAAAATATCTACTTACGAAAAAGTAACCTTGGATTCCATATCCAATAAGTATATAAATCCCAACCACTAAAATAGCGGTAATTAATATTTTAAATGAAAATGAAATAACATCTGTAATATAGTATGAAATAAATTTAAATTTCTTCGAGTTAAAAAAGCCTGTTTTTTTTAAAATTAAATATATTCCCCTTAAAATTGGATAGAATATTAGAAAAAGGAACATCCATGTAAATTTATACTCTAAAATATAACCAATTGCGTATAAAGGTTCAATAAAATATCTGAGTAAAGGATATGTACTTGAATAATTTGAAGAAACGTCAATTTCTCCAAGTGCATCGTAAAAGATTACAGTTCTTTCACTTGTAATGGTTAGAATTGCCAAGAAAACAAACCATACAAAGAAAATGAAGGAAGTAAATATAAAAAATTTATTATTTCTAATGAAAGATCGTATTATCATAATAACTATTGGAATTGAACATTCTAATAAATATTACATAATTTAAACTTAGGTTATAAGTCAAGTAAGTTTATGATAATATGTATTTATCTAATGTTTTTAGAGATTCATTGAATTTCTGGTAGAGTTTAACATCCAAAATAGGTAAATTGTTAAAAATTTTTTCCCTAAGATCCTTTTCCCTAACTTTGAATGAAGGTTTTACTCCTTTGACCACTAAATATAGTATGGGCATTAGAGGATTAGAAGGATGAATTTCTTCATCTTGATTTCTTAGTAAAGCACCTAATTTATCAATAATAATCAATTCAAGATCATCTTGTTTTCTAACCTCAAAATTTAAATGAATTGTTTTCCAAACGTATCTACGGTTATTTAAATGAAGAATTTTCACGTGTTTTGTAAAATTCTCAATCTCATTTGAAACTTCTACTAAAAATACTCCTCTTTTAAATGAATGATCCATGGCACATGCCGCTTCTGAAGATCCTGGATTATAGACCCAATCTTCAAGAATAAATTGCTTATGATAATGACCGAGTGCTAAATAATCTAAACGATGTTTTAAATACTGAAGTTCCATTAAATTAATACCGGGAACATTTTGCATTTGTCCTTCAATCCCAAAATGTTGGATAAGAATATTAAATAACCCGTTATCTTTGGTAATAGCTTTTCTAATTTTTGAAAGCTGTTGAATTGGTTTTTCACCTAGATAACGAGTGCCATATACAACAACATTCTTAATTTGGATTTTTCCACCTTTTCTTTCCTTAGTATTATAAGGTTTGAATATTTGCTCCAATGGTGCTTCCAAATCAGCATCAAGTAGTATAATAAGCCCTAAGCTATTTAATAACTTTAACCATGATTGTCCTCTTCTTTCGAATCTAACCCCTCGAGAGAATTTCCTAATATCATGGTTACCTTCTATTGATATAATGGAAATTGAACTTTGTGTGAAGCCTCTGAAATCTCTTAGCAGATTTATAATTTTGGTTAACTTTCCAGGTAATATTTCTAAAGAGGTAAATACGTCCCCTCCTAATAAAACGAAATCTACATGGTGAATAATTGCTAATTCCAATATTTCTTGAAATGCTTGAATAAAATCGTCTGCTCTATATTCATTCCTATATTGTGCAGCCCCTAGATGAATATCACTAGCATGGATAAATTTAACACATTCTTGAAAAGTTTGCTTAAATACAAAATTCCTCCCAAATTTGTTAATAAAACTGTTCCTTAGACTCATTTATAACATTCAAGATTATCTTTAGCTTAAATACATAATAATCACCAGCTTTTTAAGTGATGAAAGACCAAAGAAGTAGTGATTAAATGAAATTATTATAATTTTGTAGATTATTCAGCTAAAAATATAAAATAATAACTCGATGTGAAGAAGTAGATGGGTAAATTTAAATATGAAATAGGTGTAATTCATGGACGATTTCAAGTACTCCATAATGATCATATAAAATATTTAATGGCTGGAAAAGAATTATGTAAATTTCTCGTGGTGGGGATCACAAATCCTGATCCTTCTCTAACAAGAGATTCAGATGTTAACCCACATCGTAGCAAACCTCTTGCAAATCCCCTAACATATTATGAGCGCTATATAATGACCCAATCAGCACTTTTAGAGCAAAAGTTAAGTCTGTCAGAATTTTGCATTGTGCCTTTTCCTATTAATGTGCCAGAACTTATTAAATATTATGTCCCTTTAGATGCAATATTTTTTCTCACGATTTATGATGACTGGGGTCGAGAAAAGAAAAATTTCTTTCAATCTCTTGGATTAAAGATTCATGTGCTCTGGGAGGTACCTTTAGAAAAAAAGGGACTTAGTTCGAGTGATATTCGCGAAGGCATGATCTCCGGATCGAAATGGGAACATTTAGTTCCAAAAAGTGTTGCAAACCTTATGGAAAAATGGGGTATCCCTCAGAGACTAAAGGGAATAAGTTGAAATAGAGAAATTTTCAATACTCTAGATTTCTTTAATAATCGATTCGAGTTATTAATCCATTTAAATACGACTTTGAATAATTTTTAATATAACCTTAAACATATAAGAATTAATTATTCTGTTTTGGTGGAGCAAAATAGTTTTATATCAAGGTGATATTGGGAGAACTTTACAGGTATACCTACAAGGATTTTTCATCTTTTATTTTTCATTAATAGTTTATCATGTATTAAAAAGAAGAAGGCAACGACTAAACATCATCTTTAGCATGTTTTTTATATCTACAATTATGGCTAATATTTTAAATATGATTTATGCCCCATTGACCGATGAAACAGTCATTTTAATTCTTAATTATTTTACTAATTTCTTTACATGTTTCGGAGCAATTTTTGTTCTTGTAGTTAATTTGGTAATATTAGAATCAACGATAATATTCTCCATAAAAAAGCAAAATACATATATCATAGGATATGGTCTTTTGTTATTAACCGGAATGATACCCTTTTATATTCTAGGAAAGGATTATGGTGTCTGGATTGATAATAATTATCCTCGATTTAGTCCACTATTTCTAATTTTTATAATTGTCTTCACAGCTAGTTTTGTAGTTATACCAATAATTTCTACCTCTTTCAAAATTTATAAGAGTTTTGAAACGATAGCATTAAAAAAGAAATGGTTTTTTTATTTAATAGGCTCTTTAGGGGCATTTAGTATTCCATACTTAATTTGGATAAGTAATTATTATTCATTTTATAATGAAAATTTCAGACTGATAGTGGGCATATATGCAATTTCGGTAATACTCTGGGGCTATTTGATGTATTATGGAATTGGTTTTAAATTAAAATAATAGAAATCTATCCAAATTCTCTATTTTTTTTTAAATTAATCGTCTAAGTGCTAATTTTGTAATTATTAATGGAACAATAATTTTTTTCCATTTTCATTTTTTTCACGGGAAAGAATAGAAAATTTTATAAATGGTTTTGAGAAGTATTAATTAGCCTTTCATAAATTGATCAAGGTAAGGAGATTAGGTTGGCAGTCATAAGTAAAAAAGATTTCACTCTCCAAGAAGACAATATCTATTTTCAAAAATTTGTGTCGAAAACTGGGGAAGAATATGGATTAAGATTTGGACAGCCAAAAGACGCTAAAAATATCTCAATGATATACAAGGAAATATATAATTATGAGTATCTGACTCCCTTAGTATATGATCTTGATCTTTTAAGAAGAGAGTTATCAAATAAAAATAATTTCTGGTTTGTAGGTGAATCGCTAGAAAATAATGAAATAGCAGGTACAGGATTATTAGAAAAAAAAAGATATATTGCCCTTGCAAGTAAAGGTGTGACAAGAAAAAAATTTCAAGGTCTGGGAGTTACATCAAAAATAGGTGCAGCTGGCATTATAACAGTTACAAAAATGCCACATTTTAAAGATTGTCTAAGGCTTAATGTGGAAGTCCGAGGAACCCAGGTTAGAGCCCAAAGGCTTATTGAAGATACAGGTGCTTTGCCATTTGCTTTAATTCCTGCTTACCTTAATTATGGAGATAAAAGAAAATTTCATATTGATGATAACATCCCATTTCCTGCGAAAAAAGAAGAAGCAGCATTTCTTTATTCATTAATCTTTAATAATTTGTGGAAAATAAGAGAGAAAAAAATCCATATGTTGGATAATGAAGATTTCATCTTTTTCCATGATTATGTTAAAAGTCAAACCAAAAAAATGAAGCAAGATACCCTGATCCTAGAAAAGGGGAAAAAGAATAAAGGTTATGAGCTTTATGGTGTTTCTAAAGAATATTATGATGGAATTGTTAACCTTTATGGTTCGATAAAAGAAAAATCATTAAACCATCTTATAAAAACATATAATAAATGGAGAATTATCTTATGGCGAATCCCTACAACTCAAAATGGAGTACACTCAATGTCTTTGGCTCTTGAAAAAGGGTTTAATATAGTTGGATATGATATTGGATTTAACAATCTGAATTGGACCTTATATGATTCTGTGATTTTAGCATACTATCCACATGGAGGATCTTATGCTTTTGAAGTAAACTATCTCGAGGAAAATAAACCACTTTTTAATAAGATTAGAGAAATATTTTACTCTCGTATTAATTAATTTTTCATCTATTTTCTTTTTATTTAGGGCTAAATTGCTATAGGAGTAGTGAAATTACTTTTTCCTCTAAGGTTAAAGTTCCTGTTCCAAAAATCTTATCAATAGTCTTTTTAAATGGTGCAAATTTTCCTGTATTAGCTGTTTTCGTTCCTTGATATTCTGAGATAAATTTTTCTAAGAGTTTTTCTAATATTGGATTTATTGTTTTGTTTAAATATTTTTCAAGTCTTTCATCTTTATCTATAATTAAAAATGCGAATATATTTTGTTCTTTACCCCGATAGTCATCTATTTTACCCTTTCTAAAAACTACAGTATATTTGCTGCTTTCAAAATATTCTATTGGTTGGATTAAGCATTCAGCAAATGTTAATAATCCACTCATTAAACCACTAGTACATATTAGATCTGTTGAGTCCTTACTCGCTCTATGATAACTAGCATATATTACTGGAATCCCATTAAAGATTATACCAGCTTCACGTATTAGCATTTTATCATTTAGGGTGGGTTAAACAAAATCACATAGAATCAAATTCAAACGAACTGTTCTTGTTAAGGATCGATACCAACATTTTTAAATATTATCCTATTAATAATTTTCCGTATCGACAGAACAATAATTTCGGATAAGCTCGTTGATTTGTCGTTTCATTTAATCGATCTTATATAATGGATTGATCTTTTTTTTAACACCCTTATATAGAATCTGAACAAAATACAATATATTATTTAATTGATATGAACATTTATTTTCTGAAAAGTAAGAATTTAATGAGTATTTTATAATAAATTTTTGTTAATGTAATAACTTTCATTATAAATAAATTTCATAAGAAAAATAATTGTAAAAGTTTTCAGAAATTAGTAATAAAATTCAACGTCCTTAACGAATTTATATTAAAATAATAAAGATATTACCTTTTCTTCTAAAGTCTGAGTGCCTGTTCCGAATATTTTATCTATCGTCTTTCTAAATGGCTCGAATTTAGCCACCTCTGTCACTTTGCACCCATTATATTCTGAAATGAATCTTTTAAGCAATTTATCCAATAAAGGTTTAATCGCTCTTTCTAAATATTTTTCGAGTCGATCATCTTTATCTATTACTATGAATGAGAGAATTTCTTGACTTTTCCCATAAAAATCTTGCATTATACCTTTCTTAAAAATTATGGTATATTTGCTACTTTCGAAGTATTCTATCGGTGCCATTAAACATTCGGCAAAGGTTAAAAGACCACTCATAAGACCACTTGAACATATTAAATCTGTTTTCTCCTTACTCGCTCTATGATAACTAGCAAATATTACAGGTATACCATTGAAGATTATACCAGCTTCTCTTATTAACATAATTACTCCAATAAGGGTTTTGAATCAAATCGCAATATGTATATATTCTTAGCGGATGGTCTTTATATACATCGAAATTCTTACTTTTAAATATTAGCCTATTAATAATAATTCGTTCCGATAGAACAACAGTATCCTAAAAACAAGCGAATAGATTTTATGTCGATTTTTTGTCGCTTTTAGATGAAAAATACATAAAAAAAAAAGAATCTTTTTCTGTAAATGTCTAAAACATTATTCTATGATATAAAATAAGTAAAATTTGTTAAAAAATAAGTAAAAAAATAATGTGTAAAATTATTTCTTTTTTCGTTTAGGCTCAATCTTTTTAATTATAATCGACTCAGCGTGGATCTTACAATTCCTCAGGATTACTTTGAACCCGCCAGCACCACCTACTCCAGGAATAGTCATGCCAACAGTCCCCATTGGAACCATCGCACCTGCTTCTTCATATTCTTCTTCCTCTTCCTCTCCCATGCCACCCATTGCAGCTTTGTACTCTTCAGTCTCTATTATCGGATGCTGAACTTTTTCTAACCATGCAGATAAATCATTGAGATCAGGTACCTCTTCTTCAGTGGCTATTTTATCTCTAATATCTTCTGGTAGCAGATCATATACGCGATCCTTGACAGTTTTTCCCATCCACACTACTAATTCAATACCACTTTTTAATCCAGCTTGTATTGCATCGTATTGCTGGAATTTTGGACTGATGATATATTGGATACTGATTCCATTAAATCCAGGCATTTGCTTACCCCCACCAGTTTGATTAGCCATGGCCGAGAAGGGTAATCCATTTAAAGCTACGCCGTCATGGTTTCTGTCGATTATCCCGTGCCCAACACCAGTTTCTGGGATAAGGAAGTCAATAGCTTCAAAACATCCACAGGAAGTATGAGGGAATTCCATTCCTGAATATAGATAGATTCTGTTAATTTCCCCTAATGAACGTTTTTTAATCATTTCATTTATCCCTGAATATTCACCGGCTTCCTTATTAATGGTTTCCCCAGGGGGAACTTCGAAGAGTGGTCCCTTTGGGTCAACTCGAGCGGCAGCTCGTGCATCAAACCAAGAAATTGAACCACATAGGCTCATACGATTTGGAGTAATGCAGCATGCATGTGTTGGTGCGAATGATTGACATAATACACAGCCATAATACATCTCTACATCTTCATCATTAATACTTCGAGCTCGTTCATCACGTTTGTTGTAAACTTCTAATGCAATGTCATAAGGCTTTTCAATTTCTTTTGGATCTGTAATCAATGTTACTTGGGCTTTTTTAATTATAGGCAATTCTGCTTTATAAAGTCGAATAAGAACAGTTCCTAACATTTCAAGAGTATTAAATCCCTTTTCAACAAGATTCTTTGAAAACCTCATCCAGTTAGTATATCGCTGGTTTAAGTGCATGATTCCATTTACAAAATTACAGAATTCATGAACTCTACGTTCAAAAACTGCTTCTAGATCTTCTTCCAATTCTGGTCCTGAGACTTCTACTAAGATACCAATTGGGTAGCGCTCACCCTCTTTCATATCTTTAATATCAGGGCCAATGATAGTGATCTTTCCATCCTCGATTTCTTTTTCAGGTTTCACTCTTACTAGCTCAAAATGCTTTTCTACCTTAGGACCACCAAGTTCTACATACATTTGGTTGCCTCTAATACGTTCTCCTTCATATACAGGGCCTACGTCAAAAGGTAAATCAGAAAAACTCATTTTACATATCTCCTCATTATATTTTCACATAATTTGTTTTTTATTTTATAGCTTTTCAATTAAACTCTCTAAAAATTCTTTCCAATCGTCATTACTTAGATTTGGTAAGCTAAATCTAGCGTTTGGGTGTGCATATTTATCTAAATCAATTGTTTTTACCCAGTTGGTAAAGTTTTTAATACGAGATAAAGTCTGAGAGACATAAAATACTAGGTGGCCACCAAATATTGCCATTGAATATTGACCTTCTCCATCTAGTCCTGCCCAATCTTTATCGCACAAGCGATTTGTTATGTTAATTAATGACATATCGTACAAATTACCATTAGTAATTTTTTCCTTTACATAACTATATGCATGACCAGTACTGACTACATGACAGTCAATCTTGTTAACGATTTCAATTAAATAATCAGCGAGTTTTTTACCATCTAGCTCCCAATTTAATGATTCAGCACCAATAACAAAAACTTTTTTCATCGGACTTTTCAGAAAATTCGCCATTACAGCAGGATCTGAAACAGAAACACCCATTTCAGGGCCTGGAATGTTTGCTTT
>JBHLNR010000291.1:0-3484 GCA_048941385.1 Promethearchaeota archaeon | reverse complement strand
AAGATCCCGAACGATTTGGGGGATTTCAAGATATATTAGAAGAAATTGGTTTTATAAGAACTGATTTGAATCGAGAATTTATTAGATATGTCTCCAAAGCAAAAATTGTTAGTACAAAACCTATGTATTGTGTTATGCTTAAAATTAATGAGGGATTCGAGGAATATAAAAGTAGATATAAATTTAAAATGAAGCTATTGAATAAAGCTGTTCCCGTTTTCGAAAGTCTTGATATAGCTGGTATGGTTTTAGATAAGGTAAATAGTTATAGAGAATTCTTACAAAGGCACGAAAAGTTTCCTAAAAAATAAATCAGTTAGATTTTTTTTCAATAGGGCGTCCAGGACTACCTTGATAATAAAAATTTCCCGGCTTTCCTCTCCAGTTCTTATGTAATACTGTATTCGGATAAATAACATTGTTAGCTTCAGTTATAGCATTAGGTCCTATTATGTCTCCTGGATATATTGTATTGTTCTCTCCCAATTTAATTTCTAACATCGTTATTTTCCCAAAAATAGTATTTACCGCATGACTCGATAATCCACTTGATGGATAGATAAATGTATTATCACCAATATCAGTAAACTCTAATCCTACATAAGCATCACAATAGATTACGTTTTTACCAATTTTATTATGGCTTATTCTTCTAAGTGCTCTGTTAACAAGCCAGGGAAATGGAGATTTTGAAGTTAACCACATTGGGTATTTAATTATAAAACCTCGTTTATGGTAGTATTTTATTAATTTACCTTCAGGACTGTTAACATCATCAAGAACTCTTGCAAAAACTCCCTGTTGTGGCGGTGATTTTTTATTCCAACTTCGATTCCACAGAGTTGTAAATTCTATTAATATAATGAGATAAATATAATACAGAAAAAAGAGAAATCCGGGTAAAATAAGAGATTGAATAAATATATGAATTGATAAAAGTTTTATAAAGATGTACTCAAATAGAAGAAAGAATCCTAAACAAATATAAAGGGGGGTAAGAAAGCAAATAAAATTAATTTTAAAGAAATCAAAAGCAGGAAGTTCTACGGTTTTTTCCTCTTTTTCATTAGAAAGAGAAGAGATTTTGCCATCTTTCATTAAATGATAATTAGCAATAAGTTCCAAAAAAATATTTCGATATTAAAAATTTCAAAAATCTTGTTATTCGATGATTTCTTCCATTTCTTCAAATTGTTTCTTCTGCATTAAAGGAATAATATTTTTAAATATCATAGTAAAAGCCCCTAATGCGAGCATTGCCATCATATATCCAAAAAAAAAGGGATCTAAGTTTTCTAATAAGAATGATCCAAGCAAAGGTCCAATTATTTGCGCAGTACTATCTAGGGTGGTGGTATAACCATTAATTCTTCCCACCTCTTTTGGAGTTACGCTTTGAGTTATATCACTTATTAAGATCCCCCTAGAGCAAGAAACTCCATAACTAGCAATTACCATAAGTATTATAAAAATCCAAATTTCCGGATAAAAAGACCCAAATATCCCAATAAAATAAAACGTTAATACTAGTATAAATAAACCCATAAATTTCATCCTCTTTTCTCCAAGTTTTCGCATAGTTGGTTTAAATAAGCTAAATCTTACCACTGCTCGTGACATTCCAGATACTGTTAGTAGGAGACTTACTCCTAAAGTATCAAGTCCTAATATTATTCCAATAAAAAGAGCAAGCGTTGAAACATACATTATAAAAGAGAATGTATGGAGAGCATATTGAGTTAATAAATACAAAGTATCCCTGTTTTTCCAAATGTTAACCTTTATTTTTATTTGTTTTTCTGCCGATTCTCTTTTGGATTTTGGCCAAGATTCTTTTATAAAAAAAAAGGTTGTTATTATTGTTAAAAATGAAAATCCTGCTGCTACTAATCCAGGAAGTGCCATAGGAAAGTCTGGACCGAATATTAAAAAAACAGATAAAAAACCACCTAATCCCGGGGCAACGAGTCCTGCTATAGTCATCACTACACCAACATTTGTCATTTGAAGGCCTCTATCCTTTGGTGGAACTCTGTCAGTGATGATTGCTTTTGTAAGAGGAAAATTACCCCCAAAAATACCATCCACGATTCGAGCAATGAAAAACATCTGGAGTGAATTTGAAAAAGCAAGAATCAAAAACGCAGAACATGTCCCTGCCTCAGCTATTAATAACATTGGTTTCCTTCCATAATTATCACTTAATCTTCCCCACATAGGCGCAGAAAAAAGTGAAAACATTGCATTTGTTGCTAGCAGTAATCCTATTACAAAAGGAGTTGTGTCAAAAAACCGAATTAAGGCTGGTAGATAAGGTATGATTATATAAAATCCTAAGACGTCTATGAGCATGCCAATCCATAAAGGTTGTAACTCAGGGTATTTACTTTTTAAAGTTCGTGCCTGTTTATGTGATTGATTAGGTGGATTATGAGTCATAAGCTGAAAAATAGAATACTAATAAATTAGAATGGAAAATTTTGTATCACTTTTAAAATTTCTAATTATATAATATTGAACAATTTTATACTTTTTAAATTAAAATAATTAGAAGTTGATTATAACTTACTTCTTCAAGAATTCTATTATCATTTGATTTATTTCTGTAGCCCTCGATAAGGGTGAATCATGTCCTGCTTTCTCAATAATTTTTAGTGTACTATTTGGTAATTTTTCATGCATTTCTTCCATAATGGTCTGTGGCATAATTCTATCATGACTCGATGTAATCAGTAAAGTCTCATTCTTGATCTCATGTAATCTTTCGAGTGTATGGTGTGTTGAGACAGCTTCTGCTTGAACGATTATATCTTTCTCAGTTGGTGGATCTGTAATTTTCTCTTTAATTAAATCATCGACAGACCACAAACCATACCATTTTTTTTGAGGATTGGCTTCCATTTGCTTACGAAACTTGATGTAGTATCCTGTTCGGGTTGACTGCCAAAAAGCTTTTACGGGGTCTTCATTTGTTAATTTCAAATTTTGTAATCTCATGTTTTTATATGCCTCAGCTCCAGATTCATCAGGTGTACCATAATTTGTATTAATTAATACCATTTTATTGACACACTGAGGGTATTTTAATATAAAATTTTGTACAATCATACCTCCCAGACTCCATCCAATTATATGTGTTTTCTGAATTTCTAAGAAATCCAATAAAGCATTTATATCGTTAGCAAAAATTTCCATTGTGTAAGGACCATCTGGTCTATCAGATTTCCCTGCACCCCTATTATCAAATCTTATTACTTTGAAATGCTTTGCCAAAGGTTCGGTCTGTGCTATCCATGATTCCTTCTTTGCTCCAAAACCATGAACTAGCAATACAGGATCTCCATCTCCAAAAACTTCATAACATATATTAATACCATTTACAAAAGCAAATGTCGGTTCCATTTTCCTTCAACTTAGAATTAGTTTATAATTTCAAAAAGATATATTTACTAATAATTTAGTTATTATTAATTTTGTTTTAATC
>JBHLNR010000090.1:0-14502 GCA_048941385.1 Promethearchaeota archaeon | reverse complement strand
AAAATGTAGAAATTATGTTTAAATTAGGTGATTATTTTAATTCAGAATTATTTTATTTCAGAAAGGATTTCAATTTTTCCACCAGCAGCCTCTATTTTCTCTATAGCTTTTTTAGAGGCTTTATTAACGGTAATATTAATTTTTTTATTAATTTCTCCGCGACCTAATACTTTCTGGATGTTCAAATCATTTAAATTAATACTATATGTATTTCCTGATTTTGAAGCTATATTATTTAGCACTAGTGAATCAATTTTATGATCTAAATCTTTAACATTTAGAGTATTTACTTGATAAATACGAGTAAGATCTTGGGGTCTTTTAAAACCTTTTTTGCCAATATCCCAATCAGGATCAGGAAATCCTAATTCTTTTTGCTTCAAATAGTAACTTTTTTTGCTCTTTTTCCATTGAGTAGTTTTTCCTCTCCCTGCACGTTGTCCTGTTTTCCTATGCTGTCCTACTCTACCATACCCATGAGTTCTTCTTCCTCTCATTTTTCTTACTTTTTTAGCATGATTTCTCATTATATCACCTTTTCATTATAGCATTTTATGGATTAAATCATTAATATAGATACCAACATACCCTAAAGTGCCACCTTCTGTATAATGATATTTTATACCTCCTCGATGTCCCTTTCTTGGGGGATGTAAACGGAAAACAGGTTTGATTTTTTGAAGATCCTTTTCCTGGTATTGAGTTTCTCCATTGAGTAATGCTTTTGAAAGTTCTTTAAATGTTTTGAAATTTGTTAAGTTTTTCAAATACTCTTCTGTGAGTGGTTTGTTGCCCTCAACTCTTCCTCTTACTCTTAATAATCTAATTAGAGTTTTTTCGTCGATTTCTCCATAACTTATATAATCTTTACACTTTACTAACATTCCAATATAGCTTCTTGTCCCCCAAATGAGAACTCCATGATTTACTTTATGCATTCTGAGCATTTTAAGGGTATCAAGAATTTTACGTTTCATACCTGGTGCTCCTCTTATGCGAACTGCAAAGTAGAGCTTAGGTACATGTTCCATTTCTTTTGATTTGATTTTCTTTTTTGCCATTGCCATATTCACACCACTCGTTTTCTTATATATTAAAATTATATTTATGAGCGTTTTTTATAGCATCAAATGTTGCCTTTACAAGATTTTCACTTGTCCGAGTATCACCGAAAGTCTTGCTCCAGACATCTTCGACACCGCATAATCTTAAAACTTGTTTTACTTTATCAGCACATGCTAAACCTACTCCTACAGGAGCAGGAATGAGTTGAATCCTCACAGATCCGCATTTCCCGTCTATTTTAAAGGGAATACTGTGAGTCCCTCCACATCCACATTCTTTGCTTCCACAACCTCTAAGTACAGGTACGATTGAGAGTTTCGCCTTATCAATAGCTTTCCTTATCGCGGGACCTACCTCCCTAGATTTTCCAGCCCCTATTCCAATAAATCCATCAGTTCCTACAATTACAACAGCCTTGAATCTGCTACGTTGTCCACTAGCAGTCATTTGTTGTACCATGGCTATATGTATGACGTCTTCTTTGACCTGTGGAAGTAAAGTATTTATAATTTCTTTTTCTTTTACAACTAAATTATTTTGATAAATTTTATCTAGGGTAATGAGACCTTGTTTAACTAGTTCTCCCAAACGAGTTTTTGGGATCCATTCTTCCTCTATATCTCTTAATCTACTCATTTCAATCCCAATTTTTAAGCTTTATTTTCTATTGTTTTTATTGAATCTGAGAAATTCTGGCTAAACTTTAGTGGATTAATTTTATTCTTGTTGATATACCCAGAAAATCTTTGTTCATAATTCTCAGGATTTTCTGATTTCAATTTTTTTGCGTAATTTTCAATATGGATTCCTTTTATTCTTTGATCTAAATCATCAGGAAAGAATTCTTCATGGTATGGTACTTGTAATCCGGAATCGATTATACCTTTGCATGCTGCTAGTACTCGATTTCTATGATAAAAAATTCCGAGATCAAATATTGCATCTTGGATAGATTTCTTTTTTGCTCTTAATCCTGCTAAATATCCAGTTAAATAAGATGCAGGAATGTTTCCCGTACGAGCATTCCAACCATATTTTGAAGATAATTCTTTTGAAAAGGCAGAAATCAGAATTTCATCCCCACCCAGTTTAGATTGTACAATTTGGACTATTGTATGGTTATTAGAAACTCTAATAACAACCCTTAATCTTCTGGATTTCAATAATTTTCTTCTCTTATGATAATTCGTTTTCCCTTCAAATCTTCTTCTTGCAGGTCTTCTGTATCTAGGACCATGGGCCAATTTTTATCTACCTCGCCTTATTAATTCTTTTTCTTTTATATATCGATTCAATTGAGCTACATTAGTGAACATTCCGCCTTTAGCATTTTTATATAGTTTTCGATAATTTGCAGCCGTGATTTGTTTTCTATCTCTTAATTTTTTAAGCTCTCTTCTTAATGGACGAATCCTTTTAATCCAGGCTTTCTTCTTTGGTGCTCTTGCATATTTTGTTCCCTTTCTCTTTCCTAATCCTCTCGCTCTTCCTTTTTTCTTCCTTTCATGCAGAACATTTTTCCGGTATTTTGAGTTTCCTTGTTTATACTTTTTTTGAATAATACCCTGCTTTATTAAATTGCGGATATCTTCACGTGTAATAGCTAAAGAGATGTCTTCAATCAAATATGGGTCAAAATATACTCGATTCTCTCCACACTTAAGAATCTCCGCTGCCATTCTTCTCTGTGGTTTCAAATTCATTTTTTTTATCCCTCTAAATTTTCATAATTTTTTATCTGTTAATCAATAGAATCTTCCAACTCATCGATATCAATAAATTCTTCACTTTCTAAATCTGCAATTGGAGCTTCTGCCATCTGTTCAAGTAATTCAATTTCTTTTTGTGATACTCCAAGATTCAAAATTTTAAAACCTCTTCTTTGACAGTAATCTGTCAGAATAATCCTCTTTTTAGCTCCTAATTTTCCTGAAATTTTAAGAGCATGCTTGTTTTTATTTAGATTTTTTAAATCATCTATGGTAGAAATTAATACATCTATATACCCAGATGGATGTAACCCTCTAACTTTTTTGGGATTTCTATAACCAACTGATGGAGATTTGACACCTGATTTCTTTTTCTTTCGAGTTTTTGAATCTATGCCTCTTGCTTTCCTCCATGAATCCTTTACTCTTTTATATCTCCAGGATTCAACCCGTCTAAATGAAGGTCTCTTCTTATCAATTTTTTTCCTTAATTCCATCAATCTTTTGTCTTGTACCATAATGAAAACCTCATTCTATTTAATTTCCCAAATAATCTCTTCTCCTAATTGTTTTCGATACAAATAAACTCCATCTTGGAAAACTCTGGGATCTTTTTTTCTTATTCGACAAGCTCTTTTAACATTTGCGGCACTTTGACCAAGAGCTTCTTTATCTGGACCGATAAAATAAACATCATCCCCTTTTACTTCTACTTTAACATTTTTTGGAAATTTTGCTTTTCTTGGTGCTCTTTCTCCTAGAAAATTTTCCACAAAGATGATTTGGTTTTTCTCATCAACCCGTACACTACATGGGAAATGGGAGTAAGCAATTTTAGAAATATACGTATAATTCGTTTGAACCCCTATTATTAGGTTATTAATAATACTCACAATTGTCTTTATTAATGCTAGTGTACCGCTTTTAGGGAAATTTGTTGAAAAAACAACTTTATTACCTTCTATAGCAACTTTTATGCCCCTCACATGAGAAAAATCTTTTGTAATATCTCCCTCTGGACCTTTAACTCTGATATGATGTCCTCCTTCTAATGATACTTGGACTCCTTTTGGTATCTCCAATTCTTCTTTAAAGAAAGCGATTTTTACCATTTGATAGTTACCTCATAGTTGTATTAATATATATAACATAAAGTATGTCCTCCTATATGCAACTCCTCAGCTTCTTTCATTGTCATTATTCCTTGATTTGTTGTCATTATTATTAATCCTAAACCAGGAGCAGGTAATAATTTTCTCTCTAGAAGCTCAAATTGATTAATTTTATAATTTAATCGTAATAACCCAGCACATTCATTAATTTTTCCTTGTAATGCAATCTTGAACTTTCCTTGACGTCCGTCATCATACCTTTCAAATTCACCGATATAGGCATGTCTTTGGAAGATACGGAGAATTTGCTGGAGTTCCTTAGAAGCGGGACTTATTATAACTTCTTTTTTACGTGCTCTTTCAGCATTTTTTAGAGCACAGCATGCATCTGCAAGAGTATTTGCCAAGTTTTTTCACATCCTCATCATTTTTTTATTTTTTTCTTATTCATACCTTTTAAATCCAATCTCTTTCCCAATTTCATAAAAACACCTACGGCAAATGTATAAACCATATCTTCTTATTAGACCTCTATGTGTATGACATCGTCGACACTCTCTCTGTCCTTTTCCATAACGCTTGCCTTGTGGAATACTTTTTCACCTTAAATTTCATTAAATATATTCTAAATCCAATTCTTTTACAATATCAACTCCAAAATTTTGTTTCAAAAAATATTGGGCTTCTACACGTGATATATAATGATGTCTTGGAATCTTTGTTCTTCCTTTTCTTCGATTTTTTATTCTCATTCCAGGTCTCGTTATTCTTCCGCAGATATCCAATCCCCACAATCCGATACTTGCCTCATATTCTGTTTGAGGGACTTTTATATGTTCATCTATACCAAATGCGAAATTACCAAAATTATCAAAACTTTTTTGTAAGATTTTATTATTATTTACGATTAACAATCTTTTTAATAATCTTTCTGCCTCTTTACCTCGTATAGTAATCTTACAGCCAATTGGACGCCCTTTTCTAAGATTAAATTCTTTCACATTAACCTTGGAAAGTGTTTTAATAGGAGTTCTTCCCGTAATCTGTTTTAATACGGTAATTGCTTTCTCTAACTCTTCTCCACCAGCACCAACCCCTATGTTCAAAACTAATTTTTCTAGGAATGGTTTTTTCATTGGGTTTTTCCATTTTTCATCAAATTCCTTCATTTGGGCGCTTGTCGCTTTCTTTTTAGAGATGGCTGACATTATAATTTCCTCATAATTTTTTTTAATTATCTATATTTGGCAAATCAATTTCAGATTGATCTTCACCAATAATAAAAGTATAATCATATAAAGTTTCAGTATGCCTTCCATTATGTTGAATTGAAACAGTACTTGCTTTTGGACCAAATCGCTTCAAAATATTAATAATTTTTCCTATTTGTCCGATATTTTTTCCAGACATGATAATCGCTAGGTTATTTTCCTTAAACTTCAGAATTTTCATGATATCCTGTTCTGGAAGAGAAATTTTTAATACATCCATTCGTTTATAGATATCTTCTTTTGGGTTTCTTGGATCATTTACCTTAATCAAAATGTTTCTCCCATCATGTAGATTTAATTGAAGATTCCCGCCCTTTACATTAGTTTTGTTAGTTATCCGACATAACTTAAAAGTACTTTCTTCTTCAGTAATTTCATGCAACCTTAACCCATAATGGGAGTCTGGTAGTATTCGATAATATTTTTTCATTTTTTCTATTGATAATACATCCATTAATCCAATAGGAAATCCATTATCTCGTACAATTTTCCCATCAACTTTAAAATATCCTAAACCAATTAATTTCTTTGCTTCCCTATGATTATCCACAATCTTTAATAAATCTCTTACGATATGTAGGAGTGGTAAACAAAATCTGTTTGGATGAGGACCGGGTGAAGGTTTGACAAAAAACTTTCCATGTTTTCTTTTGATTTGTAAAAATGCTGGTGTATTAAGTCTCTTAAGAATTTTTTGACCTCCATGTCTAGTCATATTATTCTACCTCCTTTTCTTTCTTTGGTCCAACTAATTCTTCTTCATAAAAACCATATAAGGCTTTTCTTTCTATAATTTTAGCCCGCCAAGGATCCATCTTTTTTTCCTTTGTTAATTTTGTAATGATTAAATTTGACACATGTATCGCAGGATGAAATTGTGTTCCATCA
Organism: Promethearchaeota archaeon; assembly: GCA_048941385.1. Lineage (GTDB taxonomy): Archaea > Asgardarchaeota > Lokiarchaeia > Sigyniarchaeales > SOKP01 > Loki-b32. The sequence continues at coordinate 8,457 of JBHLNR010000090.1, read as the reverse complement.
GATTTTTCAAACTGAGCTTCCTTTATTTTACATCTTAAATTCTTTGTTATTTCTAAAACTTCTCCTTCAAAATCCTTAAACTCACCTTTACAGACCCTTACTTGATCACCCACTCTGACTGGTAGCTTTTTTATTCCATATTCATCTCGAAGAAAATCAGCTACCCTCGTAGTGAACAACTTTGAACGTTCATGATTCTTATAACTATAAAGTGCTTTTCTTTGTTTACGGGGTTGTTTTGATTTTACTTTCATCTTCAGTTCCTTTTCTTTTAATTTCAAATAATTAATGATGATATAGATGCTAATCTAGGGAATAATTCTGCCGCTTCGCGAGCGATTGGTCCTCTTATTTCGGTTCCTTTTGCATCTCCTTCTTTTGATACTATAACTCCTGCGTTATCTTCAAAACAGAGGCGTGTACCATCTAATCGACGAAAGATCATTTTTTGTCTGACGATTACAGCCTTAAGGATATTTCCTCGCATTTCAGGTCTTCCCTTTTTTATTGTAACAGTAACCATACTTCCTACAGTGGCTTTAGGCAACCTTCGCTGTCGTCCTTTATAATGATCTACATTAATAATTTGGGCTATTTTTGCACCAGAGTTATCTGCAATCTGAATTTTTGAACCATTGCACAATCCATAACTTGTTTTGTGTCTCGCCATTCGTTTTCTGCCCAGCTTTCGCCTTGTACCCATTTAGATCCCTCCGCTTGAAATTTTATTTAATACAATAAATGCTTTTGTTTTAGAAATTTTTCGAGATTCTCCAACCCGAACTAGATCTCCAATTTCAATCTCGTGAGTTAAACATTCTGGTAAATGACATGCAAGTCGTGTGTTACGACGTTCATATCTTTGATACTTCTTAACAAATTGAACATAATCTCTTTTAATAATGACAGTATTTTTAGATTTTTTACTTACAATAACTCCTTGTGTAATTTTACCCCTGATTCTTGTTTTTCCATGGAAGGGGCAAGATTCATCATTACAATCTTCAGCTTTAGCTTTAGGGGGTACTACACCAGGAATTCCAATATTTCTACTCATTTTTTAAACCATCTCTTCTTTTTTAAACTTCTTAATCTGTTCACAGGGAAACCAACAATTTCATTCCCTTGAACCTCCAAATAATAATCCTCTCCATTTTCCGGGTAATTTGGTATTTTAAATCTAAATACATAATCTTTTTTAATATACCTTTTAACTTTATTTTCTTTTTCTGTAATTAACAAATTTCTTGTTTCATCAATAATAACTCCTATATCCGAAAATTCTGCATTTTTTTTTCTTGTATCAAGTTTAGCATAAGCTTTTATTCCTATCAAATCATGATATATTAGATATTTTGGATTAATCACCGTTGTTCCTCGTTGTATACTGTTAATATTCTAGCGATCTGCTTCTTTATGATTTTAGCTTTACCTGGATTGTCAGAAACACCACCACCTGTCTGATTTGAATAAAGCATCATTAATTCTTCTCTTAAATTTAATAAAGCTCTCTCTCGTTCTCTTTCATCCATTTCTCTTATCATTTTTGCTGTTAACATATCTCCCATTTTATATCACATCCCATATTATATTCTGATCCTATTTATTTTCTTCCTCCTATTCTTGTTCCTCTTCTTCCTCTGGGGCTAATGAAATTTCAGATATTGCCTCTTCATCTACTTCATCAATTATTTTCTTATCTTCCTCAATACCAGCAGTTTCTTCCTCGATAATATATTCAACTTTTGTCTTGGCTAGTTTTGATTCTATTTCTATTTGAGCTTTAGTTAATAGATCATCCTTGATCCTAACCTCGTCACCCATCTTTGTATCAGCATGCTGTATTTTTACAACTACACCGAGTACACCGGATTTTTGGATACATTGTGCTACTCCCTTATCAACTCCTTCTTGTGAGGGATGCCCACTTTTTGTCATTGTTCCGGCACGAAAGATCTGTGTTCTAGCTCTTTGGCTGGTTACTTTACCTGAGATCCGTATTTCTGCTCCAAGAGCCCCTCCGGAATCTATAATTTTTCTAAGGATATAATAACCCGCTCGACGGTAATGCCTACCTCTATCTAAGGAGTAAGCAAGTCTTTCCGCCATAATTTGGGCATTCAAATCAGGATTCGAAACTTCTTCGACTTCGATCTGAGGCATTTCTAAGCCAAATCGATCTTGAAGTACATCTGTAATTTCTTGGATACGCTTTCCGCCTTTTCCAATCACCAAACCGGGACGGGAGGTCTTTAATGTGATTCTTACTCCTAAAGGAGTCTTCTGAACGTCAACTCCAGCAAATCCAGCCCGAACTAATTCAGATCGCAAATATTCATTTATTTGCATCAATTTAATTCCCTGTTCAATGAAATTTTTTACTAGTGGACTCATTTTTTTGTTTTTTTTTCAATTTTATTTTAATAATTTTATAAAATCTAACTAGGAAATTCATAAATTACAATCTCCACATGAGTGAGATACTTAAATTTTGCTGTACTGCGACCACGGGCTCGTTCAATGTATCTTTTTATAATTCTTCCCCTATGTGAAGCAGCGTGAATAACTCTACAATTTTCAATATCTAATCCTTTATATTCGCCATTAGCTTCTACTGAAGAGAGAATTTCATAGATTCGAGCAGCTGCTTTTTGGGGAAACTTTCCTGCATACCATCTAAATTCTTTTAAATCCTTTCTATGAGGTAATTTTTTCTTATATCTTCTGAAAGGGACTGATTGTTTTAGCTGGATTACGTTTTCGAGAAATTCTTTTGCGCGTTCCACTTTCATTCCCTTAATAACAGCACAAATCTCTCTTGCGTGCTTAGGCTTAATTCTTAAATCTCTTCCTGATGCTTTTGCTAGTCTTTCCGTGTCATATTTTTGTTCTATGAACGAATAACCCCAATTTGGCATAATTTTTCATCTCTTTAATATTATTATCTTAATTTACTTTAATGGTACATATTTTGAACTTCTTGTGGCTCCAATCCCGGGAGACCCGTGAGATACTCGCTTTCGTGTCAATGAAAATTCCCCTAGGTAATGACCAATCATTTCTGGTTTAATGTCAACTACTTCAAAGATTCTTCCATTATAAACACCAATTTTCAATCCAACCATTTCCGGAAAAATAATCATATCTCTTACATGAGTTCGAGTTAAGAGATCTTTCCCGCGTTTCTTTGCACGGTATGCTCTTCGAAGTCTCTCAAGTAATTTTTTTTGCCTTGGAGGAAGCCCTCGCTTCAGCGATCGCCTTGCTCTGGCAGGTAATAATTGTATAAACTGATCCATATTCATTTTTTTAAGTTCTTCTAATGTATATCCTCTATAGTGAAATCGTAGTCTATCTAACTCTTTTTCTGCATCTAATTCATCATCAACTTCTTCTTCTTCGACTTCTTCAATAATTTCCTCAGAAGGTTCTTCCTCTTCTAATTCTTCTTCCGGTTCTTCATTAGCATCTTCATTAGGAGCCATTTTTCAACCAATCTGCTTAATTCTTTTATACTATTCAGTTAATTTTTTCTGATATAACTTCATACGGTAAGGATTTTAGTGTTGCTTTTAATTTTAACTTTTAGGTTAAGAAGGTGAAAATCATAAAACTTATAAGCTTTAGATGTAGTTTTCAAGAGAATCTTGGATTCTCAATTATTTTCAAGTGTTACGAGATATTTTTTCCTGTATCAAATACCTTAAAAGTATTGATTCGGGTTAAAAATGCGAATTATATCGTTTTCATCAAATTTGCCATTCCATATTTCTTTTACAATAACAAATTTATCTGCCTCTTTATTTGGATTAATAACAGAATGAAAAGTATTGATTTTATTTTGGAATTTGGTACCATTATCAACATCGTAATAAACTCTATTTCCGTTAATGATTATGGGATTCCCATCTAAAATTTCCCAAAATTCGTTTCTATTTTTATGTATTTGAATTGATAGCCCAAGTTCTGGTCTTATAAATATTAAATTATAATCAGGATAAGTGAATTTAAAGCTATACCACTTTGGAAGTGTATCAATATAACCCTGCGGAATATTGTATTTCTCAATGAATTTTTCAGCCTTGAAATCAATTTTTTCCAAATTTTCATAGGTATATGGATTATAGATAATTTGGTGTTGTGAAATATCAAAATTAAATTGAATATTAAGAGTTTCCTTTCCATTATTAATTATCATATAACAATCATAAGGTAGTATTGTTAAATCTTGTTCCATGATTTGGTCAGTTTTAAACGATTTGCCATTTATAAGGTATATGTTCTGTAAATGTTTGGGATTGATGGTAAGTACTAACTCTTTTGAATTATTCCTTCTTAGAAAAGTACTTCTTTTAGATAAAACTTTTTCTCTAAACATCATAATCACGTCGTTTATTCAATGTTAATGTTTGATTCCTTTAATTTATCTTCAATCTCATTTAAATTGGGCATTGAATCTTGAGCGCCTTTACGAGTAACAGCAATTGATGCTGCAATCGTTGCAAATTTCACCGCATTTATTATAGTCTCGCTTTGACTTATCTTACTAGCTAATACTCCAATAAAGCAGTCCCCTGCTCCAACTGTGTCTATAGTATTAACTTTTGGTGCAGGTATTTCAACAAATTTATCTTCATTTCTGAGATAAATTAAACATCCTCTATCTCCCAAAGTAGTTATCACATATTTTATTCCGAATTTACCAAGTTCTTTTGAAACTTGAGTAATTTTTGGGTGTCTTATTTTTACTTCCTCATGTAGATTTAATAAAGAATACAACCTAAATAATTCTCCTTCGTTAGGAATAATAATATCAACATGCTTCAATACTTCTTTTGGAATAGGTTTAAATGGAGCAGGATTTAGAATTTTTATAGTACTTCCTTCTGAAGCTATTTTGAAAACCTCTTCAATTGTCTCGATAGGAATTTCCATTTGAACCACTAAGACACTAGCATTTTTGATAACTTCTGCTTTAGGTTTTATATCATCTACAGATAATTGAAAATTCGATCCTGGAGCGACACTAATCATATTTTCTCCCTTTTCATTAATCAATATGAAGGCTACGCCACTCGCATTTTGACTATCTCTTATTATATGGCTCATATTTATACCTTCTTCAGTCAATTGAGAGATCATTTGATTTCCAAAAACATCCATTCCGATTTTGCCAATAAAAGTTGTACTCGCTCCTGATCTAACCGCTGCAACTGCCTGATTTGCTCCCTTTCCTCCTAAAAATTGTTTAAATGTCCCTCCTGTTACTGTCTCCCCCGGATTTGGGAATCGCTTAGAATAAATGTTTAAATCCATATTACTAGAGCCAATTATCAAAACATAATTGTGTGTCTGATTCATATTATAACCACTAATTTTGGTTAAAGAAAGATGATTTTTATTATTTCTATATAAATTAAGAGGGGACCTTAATATTTTATTTATTATCAACTTATAACTTATTTGGGAAGACTTTTCACTGTTGTCTCAAGAAGCTCAGTGATCCAGAAATTGTCTTCAATATCATCTGACTCTTTAATTGCATTACTTAGCTTATCACTTAATAATATTCTTTCATTTGGCGTAAGATTATAAAAAGAATCATAAAGATCATCCTTTGCGATCAAATCAAACAGCTTAAAATCTAATATAGTAGTTAGATCTCTGCTATCACAAGTATTCAGTATTTCTATAAGAACTTTTGTAAATATAGAAGGTGAATTTAACATTATCCCTTTAAAGAATTTGAATGGATAATAAATAGTATTAATATCATATTTACTTAATTCTTTCGTATAAAAGGCTGATTTATCAAAAATTTTAATATAATTCAGTGTAAAATTTATATCATTTAACAATGGTAAAAAATCTTGATAATCTAGTATTTCAAATAAACCAAGACCAATTAACTGAGAGATTTCACCTAGATCTTCCTTTTCAATTATTTTAAATATCTCTTCCCTAAGTATCATCTTTGTACTAACTTCTATCTCCTGACTAAATAGATTTTTACCAAGAAAAAACATTGAGTCTATATGTTCTTCACGTAAAGCTTTTAGAAGATTATTTAATAGTTCAATAGATTGATCCTTTAAGAGATCATTAATATCTTTTGTAGTAAAGCAATTTATTGCTGGTGATTCCCATAAGGATAAGAGATGTCTTAATCTGCCTTGGGTTAGGAGTGAATTAATATTATCCTTTATAATAGGAGAAAGTATATCTCCAACAAATTCAAAGAAGGAATACCCCCATTCTCCTAGCTCTGAAGGATTTTGATTCATTGCATCAACAATCTGGCTAATAAAATTGATCTTTGAATTCTGAAATAGCCCTATAATAATAGAAGAGTCAATGTATTTTAAATATTTATTACTTAATAAGGAGGAGGCTTTATTAAAATCATCATCTCTTACTATTTTCCCAACTTTTTTTGTCAATGGGTCTAAAAGAAAATCAAAATATCCTCTATTTCTAATGTCAATTATATATTCAACATCTAAAAAGTCAATATAACCCTCTTCACATAGAAATCTAATAGTAGGCTCATAACCACTCTCAATTCTTCTAGCGATTTCTTCCTTAAATACTCTCTGTGCTTTAATATCCCCTACTTCAGTCAATTTCCTCAGCATTGGGAATGCAATATTACTATGTAGTAACTTAGTATTGTAATCCATCTCAAACCAGACTTGTAAATTTGAACAGTGGCCCCAAAATTCAACCTCAGGAGGAATTTTATTACTAATATGCAAATCTTCCAAAAATCCTAAATTAGGTTCTTGACTTTTATCTAAAATCTTTGAAATTTCATCAATTGATTCAACCTCGTCTAGTGAGTTAATATCCTTTATTGGTATATTTAGCAATAGAAATTTACACTGGATAAATCTTTCTCCCTTAATATATATAAATGTCTCTTTCCCTTCAAGATTTAAGGTAATATAATCATTAACTCTAAACTTCTGCATATAAAGAGAGTCTTCTCCTCTAATTAAGATATATAAAACTTTTGATTAATTTAAATATTTAAATAACACAAACCTATAAAAGAATTTTACAGATCTTCTTAGAACAAGATCATCCCTTGTCTTTACTAGATATTTTAGAACATACAAAAATCACGAAAAGGGCAATAGATAAGAGTCTTGCACTTCTATGTAAACGAGGATTTCTTTCACGGAAAAAGGTACTCAATGAAAACTATACAGGTACAGTTCAAAAAAAGAAGCAATTTCTTTATAACTTAACTGAGCAAGGAAAATGGTTAATTCAATCAAAATTAAGTTGAAATGCTTCTATTTTTTTTGTTTAGATTATTATATATGGAGATATGGAGAGAAAAATAAAGTTCTTAATCTAAAAAAAAGGAAAAAAAAAATTTATATATTATGGCTTAGTCAGAGTCCTCCTCTGCTGCCAGCTCCTCTTCCAACTTTTCGATTAAAATGCGATACGCAAAATATACTTCGAGTGGAACAGGGGCTGGAGTTGTTAACATACTATAACCAATCCAGATTGCTATAATTGAAATTAGAATTACAAGCAACCATAAGGGAGCCACCACGAATAGTCTCCAATCTAACCAGTCAGTTTCAAGGATATTCGTCCATTTATCCCAATCAGGGTCGTTCCAGATGGTATCGAATAATAGATCTATTATACTGCCCATCGTATAAATTATAGCAATACCGATTCCGACAATCATGACAACTGCCCCGATGACCTTATCTTTTGCCAATACGGTTCAACTCCTTAATTTTTTCTTTTTATATCTTTACATTTTTAATTACAAATTTTGTAATAAATAAGATTAATATTAATTGTTAAAAAATTATTCAATTAAAACCATTCTATTACAAATGTATTAAAATGAGATAAGCGAATACATTATAGAAAAAAATCTTATCTAATTTTCAAACAGATTGTTTTTAATCAAGGATTAGGAATTAAAAGAGATAATTGCCATACTTTGAGCTCTCATACCCTTTTCTTGAGTCTTATTTATGGTAATAATTTGACATAAAAATCAAAAACCTGAAAATTAAAATAAATCTTTCAATGATAACTTTTCTTAATAAAAACGAAATTTATATTTTTTATACTATTATCAAATATAGGATTATAATAAAATAATCATAAGCTAGAAAATAAAAAGGAGATAAAGAAATGTCCTTTGATATCAAGATTGATGAAGACGCATGTACGGGTTGTGGTACCTGTTATGAAGTATGCCCTTCTGAATGCTTTGGTGAGCCTGAAGGAGGTAAAGTAAACGTTCTAGAGGAAAACAGAGAAGATTGCGTAGGTTGCAGGGCATGCGAAACTCAATGCCCAGAAGAAGCGATAGAAATTATCGAGAACTAGGCTTTCAGAATTGGTAAAAATAACTTCTTTTTTTTATTTTTTCTTTCTATATTTGAAATTTTTCCTAAAAATCAGCACATAGAAAGACAA
>JBHLNR010000089.1:0-14522 GCA_048941385.1 Promethearchaeota archaeon | reverse complement strand
TTTTGAAATATTTAATATTTCTGGTTTCAACCATTTAATAAAATTTATCGTTCGGTAAAACTCGTATTCTGATTCATTAGGAAAGCCACAGATGATATCCGTCGATATTGTAAGGTATGGAAACTTTTTTCGTAAAATTTCAAGATTGTCGATAATTTCAGAAATTTGATATTTTCTTTGCATTTTTTCAAGGATTCTGTTACTCCCAGATTGAATTGGTGTATGAAGAAATTGGTATACATTTGGGAAATTAAAAATGGAAATAATTTGGTCGATATTATCAATTAGAAAACTAGGATTAATCATACCTAGTCTCAAATAAAACTTAAAGTCTAGATTGTTGATTGTTTTAATTAATTCAAGTAAATTTGTAGTATTATGTTTATATACGCTGCAATCCTGAGACGTTAAGTAAATTTGTTTTATACCTTGTTCTAACTGAAATTTAGTGTTATCCACAATATTATTTGGATTATAACAATTCAATTTTCCTCTCGCAAATTTGACACAACAATATGTACAAGAGCCTAGACACCCTTCTGATATTGGTACGATGCCTGTGATTTTTTCAACAGGATGTTTTATTAAAATTTCAGCTTTATCAATCAATTGCACTGTTTTAAAAATTAAATTCTTTTCTCCTTCTTTAATTCTCTTAAATATAACTGGGAGATCTCGAAAGACATCTAAATCTATAATAGCTGCAAAAGAGGGGATTATTTTTTTTATAACATCAATATATTCAGGAGTAATATGAGGTAAGCAGCCTGCAACTATAATATACTTATTAGTTCTGCGATATGTTTCATGTAAGGTTTTTAAACGTTCCTTAATCTTATTTTCAGTTGGTTCCTTAACAGCACATGTATTGATAATTAAAAATTGAGCATCTTCCAAATTTGCTTGAACATATCCTGAATTTAATAAAATATTTGAAATTATATAGGAATCTGCCTTATTTGATGTACAGCCATAAGTTTCAATATAAAATGAATTCTCAAGCAAACTCATTCATATAAAAAGAATATAATACTTTATAAAAAGAACTTGATTATTAGGTAATAATACGTTTTTTATTTTAAGGAATCTTACATTAAAAAACATAAAATAATAAAGTCAAGTTGGGTAGAAATGACGCCTAAAATCATATATAATTATTGTAATGTATGCAAAAAAGAAGTGGAGGAACCAAGTAGAAAACCGTTGACCCGAACGCAGAAAACTATTTGGGTTATTATTATAGTTGCTACAATAGGAATTGCTATAATTGTTTATTTCATATATCTTTCTACGAGAATTAAAGAATTCTGTCCGGAATGTAATACAAAATTAATCAAATCTGATGAACCATTCGAAAAACCAAAAAAGAAACGTGAAGATATGACGCCCAAAGAAAGAATTCTCGACAAGACAGGGATTGAAGAAGAAGAACCTAAGGAACAGCCTACAAAAAAAGAGACAACAAAGAGAAAAACAGAAGAAGAGAAAATTATTTGTCCATATTGCGGTGAGGAATTAGAAGAAAAACTCCCAACATGCAATTTCTGTCAATCTGTATTAGAATGGTAATTTCAGACTAATACTAAGCAGATAATAATTTTTAACACAATAAATATATTAAAAATAAATATTAGATTGACCAATAATAAAAGTATAGAATTTTGAATATAATTTAATAAAATATTAGATGAAATAATTATGCCACGTAAAGGTAGATCAGCACCAGACAGAGAGTCAGATCCCCTTGATGTCTATAGTATATGGGATATTCGCTTTGCAAAATTTATTTATTATGGATTTATTCTTGCCACTGTTATTGTTGTACTTGGGGTATGGGGAGTAATTCTCGAAATCTTATTTCGAGGAGGAGCATGGGATGCCTGGTTACGTCTAGATCTTGGATTTCAGGTTGCTATTATCGCTGGAGCTATAACTGGCCATCTCTTCCTACTCGTTCTCTTTTATACACTATTTCGTGGAGGGATGGTTCGATTTTGTCAGATATTATTCAAAGATCGCTTATTAGCTAGTAAATGGCAAGATTATTATGGACTACGTATGTTAATTGGTATTGCTTTGCTAGGACTTTATATAACAGTTATAAGTGTTATTATAGGGCTTCTTCCAGCTACCTTCGCAGATTTAGTAAAAGATATTTGGGATTGGATGGTACACCATTTTAAACTTGGTTATTGGATAATGTGGGTAGGAGGCCTTGTGTTTCTTTTAATGGCACTCATTTTTATTGGTCTTATGATCTGGAATAGAGGAGTATTTTGGGTATTAAGCCATGTGAAAGAAATTGAAGAAGAAATTCAAATTGAAGAACAGATCAAGAAGGATGCTATAAAAAATGCTGACGAGCGAACTCTCAGAGATATTTACAAGAAAGAGATGGGGCAGAAGGCAATACATCGAGGAAGAGAGACCAGTGGATACATAGAATGGAAAAAAAAATTAGGGATAAAGTGATACAGACAAAGTTTAATTTATGAGTTTTAATTTATTTTTTTCTTTTTTTCTAAATAGTATATTACACATTTTGATTTCTCTAATCCAATTAGATCAGGTAAAAAAAAAGAAAAAAAAAGTAAAGGAGATTCATTTATAGAATATTTATAAATTAACGCCTCATCATACGAGGATTCCGGAATAATGTTAGTTCCGATCGAGGTGGTTTATAATCTGAAGTTGCTGTCTTTCTCATTTGTTTATAGAATTTTTTAATTAATTTTTCTGCTTCCTTCATAAAATTACACATACATCCAAACAAGATGAGATAGACGACAAAGGTTTTATCTTTCGCATAGTTCTCATCATATATTTCGATTTCAAAATTTTTCTGGACGACTTGTCCATCTACACGCGCAACTTTTACATCACCGATGAATATATTGTAGTTTCTTCCAGGACCTACTACCCCTTTTGCCATCACTACTTGAAATTTATCATCTTTCTCTTCTGGAAGCAATGGCCATGTCCATCGCGTTCCTACTAATCTCCATCCTCTTACCACTCGAGCTAAATTGATAGTTCTTGGGATCTGCATAAAAAATACAGGTGCAGGATGTCTAATTTCATAACTCTGGATTAAAGAATGAGTAACACTAAGTTCAAGACCACCTTTATAATTTCCACCTTTAGCTTGACCTGCATCTGTTAATTTTTCTTCCATTATTGTAAATATTCTGCAACTTAGTCTTTTATCTAAATCTGGCTGTTCTTCCCAAGAATCTTTGCTAAAAGCTATAATATATTTTTTTTCATTTTCTTCTTCTACTACTCCTTCAATATCAAAATTCTTGGAAAACCACCGAGTTTTTGCTTGATATTTGAGTTGCTGATGCACCCCGAGTTCTTCATCGTGGAGTCTTGTTCGCCAAAAATTAACTTTGATCTTTTTATATACTTGTCTTTTTGGTTTTGGTGCTTTTGGTGCCCCTGGTTCTTTTTTGGTTGCAGGTGTTGCTTTAGCTTTCTTCTTATCTGGTTTAGCTCTTGCTTTTTCTCGTGTTTTTTTTGCAGCTTTTTCTGCCATCGCTTCTAACTCTTCTACTGGATCTTCTTCCGACATTCAATTTCACATTTAAAATTTATTATATAATTAGTATTGTGTTAAATTTATTTTCATTAAGATACCTTATAATTTTTACCTTAAATTCTTATTAATTAGCTGGTTTGTTATGAGGATTTTCGATTGTTTCAAAAAGATTTTTGAACAAATGTTTTTGAAGTTCCATAAAAAACCTTAATTATTGGACTCTAAAAGACATTAATTCAGTATTGCTCTAATTCTAATTAGATAAAAAGTATTAAAAAGTGTTATAAAATGAGTAAAGCAGTAAATTGGAAATATAATGATTTTATCCAATCAAGAAAAGAAAAATTAACTAATATGCTTATAAGTGAAATTATTTTCTTAAAATCTAAAATTAAAAGCAGGCATGACTTGGCAGAAGTTACATCTCTTAAATATGGATTGGATAAATTAGAATACCTCTTAAACAAGCTTAAGAACTGTGGTTCTGATATTCCAGAAGAAGATTTTGATAAAATTTTAATGTTAATTTATCAAATCTTTAGAGAAATCGCAACAAGTTTGGGATAAAATCTCCTATTTAAGTTTAGGTTTCTTACCTATTTTTCCTATAATTTGGTTTCAATCAATCAATTAATATTTTCTATTTTCTTCTTTATATCTCTAATCAACATGCTTCCCATCCCAAAATTTACTTTTTCTGAAAAGATTAACACCAAGATAAGTTCTTTATTTTGAATCTTGACATTCTCGGAACATACTTTTTGGTGGTTTTTCAATTCCAGGAACATTTTATCGATACCTTGTAACTGTTTCTGCTTTCTAACTTCAAATTCTTTGATAATATTAAACAAAGAATTAGGTGGAACTGAAGTATATATAACTTTTCCTTTATTTGTAAAAACAGCAGTTCCTAGAATTACCCTATCATCCATATTGTTCCTTAATAGAGTGATTATGTCTTGAATGAACGGTGAAGGTGCAAACTGATTAAGATTTTCTGGATCCTCAACAATTTTATTTTCAAAATATTCTAAATGAGAAGATTCAAAATCCAGTACTTGATAACGTTTTACAATAAGAGACTTATCAAAAAATACCTGAAATTCATGTTCACAGACCATTCCATTAGGAATAGTGATTGTTGCCATTTGAGAACTCTGATTAAAGAATTTTACTGGTAACGACAATCTTTTTGAAGTTTCACATATTGGACATTTTAAGGATAAATGTCCAAGTTCTTCTTTTTCAGAGGTTTCAGTCTCTTTAATTATTTCTGGTCTATTTAAAGAAGGTTCTGATTCAGAATCTTGGATCTCATCTATAACCTTAATTAATGATATATTGGATAATTGTTCTTTTTTGAGCTTCTCCATTTCTCTTTTAAGTTTAACATTTTCTAATTTTGAAAGACTTAATCTGTTTTTCAACTTTCGATTTGCATTTTCCAAATCTTTTAGATGGATCTTCAATAATGAAGGATCTTCTTCATCCGATTGTTTTAAAAATGATTCCTCCAATTCCATAATCAAATCTTCAAGGTTGTTTATCTTGTCAAGGTATTCTTGTATTTCATTATCCTTTGAAACTAGTTTTGCTTCTAGCTCTTTAACCTTGGTTTCATTATTATTTTCAGACATAATTTCTACTTATGAACACTTTGAATTATTATTATTTTTATCTATTTTCACATATTATTCTTCAAAATCATAATAGTGGCAAAATACAGACATCTCCCTTAATTAAGTTTGAGATTATCGTATTGAAATTTTTTTGATAGTTATTTGATTCTTTTAAAAGGAACATTTGATTTTTGGTCCCCTTATATCATCATGTATTAACAAAAACATTCTTTCTGACATTTTTTATAATCTCTTATTCCATCCATAATTCTCTAATTTGAACTGCAACCTCTTTTCCCACTTGTTCGACTTCTTTTAAAATTTCTCTGTTAAAAGCGGTAGAGTCTAAAATGATTACAAGCATTAAATCTTGTGTTATGTCTGTTAATAGTAAATAATTTGAAGCAGTTTTCAACCGAAATTCTTCAAAATTCTCTAACTTCATACTTTTCACAACTCTATCACAGGTAACAATTAATAATGAAATCATACCAATAACAATTTCCTCATCAGAACCGTTTATAGTTGAACCACAGGCAAGGCCACTTGTTTTTTCGATTAACAGTGCATCTTTAACTCCTTTTTGATCTTTTAATAGCTTCAAAATTGTTCTAATGAAGGTGGTTTTTGGAGAGATATCCCGAATTATTCCACTCCATACTGAAAATAAGGATTCATCAAATATAGAGGTCCAATGAAATGCAATTTCGGAAGATATATTCTTAGAAAACAAATCTTTAATGTATGGAAAGATTGCATTTTTATCGTAAATTAGATCTGCCTTATGAAGAAAAACATGGATTTTGGCCCGAGGATTATATAAACGTAATTGATTTACACTCCATTCAAATTCAATCCGAGATTTTTCAAACCGGTCGGCATCAGATGCATCAACAACGTACAGAAGCACAGAAACCTCTTGAAAAATATTTCTTTTTAAGGGTCCGTGATATTCATCGAGATATTGTTGTTGTCCCCCTAAATCCCAAATCATTGGCTTTGACATAGCCCCCACTTCATAATCTCTATAATCTATTCCCTTTGTAGCTGTGGAATTCAATAATTCCCATGGTTTTTTTCCTTCAAAAACACGCTCGTAAATACAGGTTTTTCCGGCATTAGAAAGGCCCATTAAAACGATTTTTTGAATTTCTTCTGAGGGTTTTTTCTGAATCTCCCCTAATATTTCAGACACCGTCCCTTCAATAAAAGTAATATCCTCAGTAGGTATTAATTCAGCTAATTCTTCTTTTATAAACCAAGCTAAGCGATTGCTCGGAAATCTCAAATTTTTACTTTCAAAAAAATTTTGTAGAGTCTTTAGGATTTCTTCTTCAAGTAGACCCGTTCTTTCAAAAACTAGTTTATTTTTATTCCATATATCAATATTAAGTCTTCCATCCCTAACAGCGGTAATTCCTAAATGATATAAGGTTCCAGGAATTTTCTTCAATTTTTCACACCTCTAAATTATTTGTTATTAATTTTGTTCAAACACTCATTTTTTTTATTTCTGTATTCTTCAATAATTGATACCTCATTTTCTCTTTCTAATTGTACCAATAATTCTGAAATCTGTACACACTTTTCATAGTGTTCCGCAGCCTTCTCGAAAAAATTATTATTGAATAAGATATCAGCTTTTTTTTTTAATTCAAATTTATATTTTTCTAAGTCAGAAATATTTAATTGATTATTCTGAAAATATAATATTAATTCAGATTGAGAGAGACTTGCACTATCTGGATCTCTTAATTTTTTTGAGATCTCAATAATATCTTGATACATATCAAAAATTTGCCTGGAATTCCCCTCAAGCTTTATTTGTTCTAAAATAATTAATCGCTTTTCGCGCTCTATTATTAATTCTTCAATTTCTGATATTAAATCTGTAAATACTTTAGCTTGTTCTCCCCTACCTAAATTTATAAGGAGATCCCTCCCGAGTTTAAACTGCTTTTGAGCTTCCAAATAAGCCCCTTCAGCAAAGAGCTCTTCTCCCAGATTTTTAATTTCGGTTACTTTAATTTCAAATTCCTCCTTTTCTTTCAAATTTTCCGTAATATCGCTTAATATATTTATAAAATCGTTTGTCGGTGACGGTGAGGAGAGGTTTACACCTGAAAGCTTATTAATATGGGCAGAAATTTCTTTAAAGGATATTTTTTTACGTTGAGGAAGAATTTCATTTTTAGTTCTTTTTTTCACAATGGTCGCAGTTGCAATTAGACCAGCTACAGCTGCTATTGAAACTCCAATAATAATATAAATCAAAAAGTTGTTCGAACCAGCAGTAAGTGTAATCAACTTAAATGCACCCATTGTATAAACACTTTGATGTCCTACTCCATCAATTTGAGACAAGAAAAAATAATATGTTCCTTTCACAAGTACTTCTGATAATTCAAAAAAGCTACTATTTGGGCCGGTATTTGGAATAATAAATTCGAATATATATCCAGGGGTATTAAGAGGATTTGTTTCATTATCTATAATTAAAATATAATGAGAAATACCAGAGAGATCATATCCATCCAACCAATCAAATACAAGAATACCACTTACATCTCCGCTTGGGTTGTTGGTCAAGGTGGGAGCTAAAGGGGCGATTGTGTCTTGAACGGTAATATTAGAAACGAAAAGATTCCAATTTCCACTTAAATCTTCTATATGGATTTTATATTGATAGGTGATCCAATTAGTTGGTGTCCATAACTCATATTGCCATGTATTTCCATAAATATTTATCATAGAATGATTCGCACCTTCATATTCTATCAGAGTATGGTTAATACCTGCTATATCATAAACGTCTATCCTTATGATCTGATTATCTCCTAACTCCAACGGATCAGCTTTTTCAAATACATTAGTATAGAGGGGGAGGATAGTATCTTGAAACAAAATTGAGCTATCAACTGAATTTCTATTATCATTATTGTCTGTGATGTAAATTTTATATGTGTAATTACCAATTGAAGTTGGCATCCATGCATTGTACTGCCAAATATCACCACCTATGTTTGACATAGTATGATTAGAGTTTTCATACTCTATTGAAACATCCTTGATCCCCGCTAGATCAGTACAATTTATCGAGATAATTAAATTATCTCCTAATTCGATTATTTTAGCACTTTCATCCAAATCTGAATACATAGGAAGAGTAATGTCTTGTACTAAAACTGAATCCTCTATATTTCCCCAGTTATTGTTAATATCTTCGGCCCAAACTTTAAAAGAATAATTTCCCGTAGCAGAGGGATTCCAAAGATCATACAGCCACTTATTTCCTCCTATAAATGTCATCGAATGGTTAATTCCTTCAAATTCAATTTTAACCTGGTTAATATCTGATAAATCTGTTGAATTTACTGATATTATTACAGCATTTCCTAATTCTAAGAGGTCTGCACTCTTAAATAGTTCCGAAAATGCTGGAGGAGTTGTGTCTACAATGTCAAAACTACTAGTAAATGAATTCCAGTTATTATCTGTGTCATTTGCATAGATGGTATAATAAACAATCCCAACATAAGATCGAGTCTTATTATTATATTCATAGGTATTTCCACCTATATTCGATATTGTGTAGTTAACACCATCAATTTCAATTAATACAACATCAACACTAGTCTCATTGTCAAATACATCAACAATTATAGAAATGTTGTTTCCTAATTCTAAAGGATCAATCTTGGTATGGTTTTCGAATCCAGGGGCAGTCGTCGACGCAATATTGATTGTACCATTTGTCATGTTCCAATTATTTTCTATGTCGTTCATATAAATCTTATAAGTATGGGCTCCTATGGATTTAGGTTTCCAATTACCCCAACTCCACGTATTTCCCCCAATAAACATCATTGTATGATTTGAAGAATCATATTCCAATAGAACTTGGTTCACTCCCGAACCCGGAGTATCATAGACTTTAATGGTAATTGTTTCATTTTGACCTAATTGTAGAGGATTTGCGCTTTCAATTAAATCTGAATATGATGGCGACGTAGTATCGATTACTTCGATGATACCCATTGTAGAATTCCAGTTATTATAATTATCTTCCATCCATATTGTATATGTATAATTATCTATGCTAGTGGGAATCCAAGAATTGTATTGCCACATGTCTTCACCGATATTAATCATCGAGTGATTGGATCCACCAAATTCAATTTGAATTTGATTAATACCAGAAGGATCGGAGACATTTATTGAAATAACTTCTGTGTTCCCCAATTCTAATGGATCTGAATTTTCCATTAAATTAGAGAAGGTGGGTGGTGTTTTATCTAAAGATTCTTCCGAACCTATAGTTAAAAAAGACTGAGGGTTATATTGGTTGTTATATTCAGTTGCAATCCAATCAGTCGAATAAATATAGTTAGAAATGCGAACTTCATCTATAATTCCATCAACCATCCTATCATTCTGACTAGTACCACCAATGCAACTTACGGTTAAAGTATCTGCACCCGTAACCTCTACTTGTTGAACCCAAGAACCATTTATATACAAATTTCCAATATCTCCATCGCGTATAAAGGTAATATGGTGCCATTCATTCACAGTTACGAACTTTTGGTCAAAGTTAAATACTTCCGAATCTGTATCAGTTTCAATTCTAACTTTTCCATCAACCCATAAAGAAATCCTACTACGATAAGCATTATGGGCTATATAATTCGGCGTGTTTGAAAATGAATGGGGATATAACCACAATGAATACGTTCCAATTGTTTGATTAACCACATTATCCCACTGGATATAATCATTAAACCCATCAAATTCAAGAGAACCATCTATCTTTCCTGTCACTAAATCACCTGAGTTCATAGACCCATATGAAGTACAATCACGATTATTGGATGTTGAGTCATAAATTGTTCCTGTTGGATCTTCTGATAAATGCCAAATCCCTTCATAATTTGATCCCCATACTCCTTCTGGATTCTCACAGGATTCCATTGTTAAATTTCCATAATACATTCGAATAATTGTATCTACTGAAGTTGAAAGTTGGGGTAACCGAACCCACGCTACTAATTGAGCATGGGTAGAATTATAAGATCTATCAAAAAGCTCAATTTCATGTTTTAGCCAAAACAAACCAATAGAAAATGCAATATCATCACCATCTATTTGAGCTTTATCATGTAGATCTTCATCAAAAGTAGAAACTAAAACTGGAAAATTTCGAAGCTCTTCTGAACCACTTATTTTAGTATGGTTAATTATAATTTCCTTATAGTAAGCGAAGTATTGAGCATTAGATGGATGATCCCAATCTGATACTGAGTTTTCAATTCCAATTGAGTAAAAAGAATTT
This sequence comes from Promethearchaeota archaeon, assembly GCA_048941385.1. Classification (GTDB taxonomy): domain Archaea; phylum Asgardarchaeota; class Lokiarchaeia; order Sigyniarchaeales; family SOKP01; genus Loki-b32. The sequence continues at coordinate 4,030 of JBHLNR010000089.1, read as the reverse complement.
GGATCATATTGATTAATATATTCAGTTGCAATCCAATCAGTGGAAGAAATATCATTAGAAATGCGAACTTCATCAATATTTCCATCAAACATATAAATAGCATCATCAGTGCCAGCAATGCAGCTTACCCACAAGTTAGATGAATCAGTTAGTACAACTTGTTGAACCCAAGAGCCATTTACATACAAATTTCCAATATCTCCATCACGCACAAATACAATATGATACCATTCATGCTCAGTTACGATAAATTGGTCAAAAATAAACTCTTCCATAGTTTGAGTAGTTTCGACCTTAATGATTCCTCCACTGTTAAAATAGAGTCTACTAACCATAGGGTTATAGTCATAACATAATAAATTATGCATGCTTACAACTGAATGGGGATATAACCACAATGAATATGTTCCAGTGTTTTGATCAATAAGATTCTCCATCTGGAGATAATCATTGTTCCCATCGAAATCTAAAGAACCATCTATCTTTCCTGTTACTAAATCACCTGAGTTCATAGACCCATATGAGGTGCAATCGTTATTATTCGATGTTGAATCGTAAATTGTTCCTGTTGGATCTTCTGATAAATGCCAGACACCTTCATAATTTAAGCTCCATACTCTCTCTGGATTCTCACGGGATTCCATTGTTAGATTTCCATAATACATTCGAATAACTGTGTCTAGTGACGCTGAAAGTCGGGGTAAGAGAACCCATGCCACTAATTTAGCGTGGGTAGAATTATAAGAATTCTCAAAATACTCAATTTCATAATCTAACCAAAACCATCCATCAGAAAATGTAATATCATCACCATCTATTTGAGCTTTATCTTGTAGATCTTCATCAAAAGTGGAAATTAAAACTGGAAAATTTAGAAGATCTTCTGAACCACTAACTTTTGTGTGGTCAATTACAATTTCCTTATAATATGCGAAGTACTGAGCATTAGGTGGATGATCCCAATCTGATAATTCAATACTGATTGAGTAAAAAGAATTTGGATCATATTGATTAGAATATTCTGTATTAATCCATCCTTCAGTTCTGTATATATTACTCAATCTGAATTCATCCAATAAGCCATCAAAACCATTATCAGGTGGATTCCATGGTAAAATTAGATTATCGTCATTAGAAATTGAACCCAATCCACTAATATCAATTCTATTATCATAAGATCCATTATTTGTATATATATATGAAAAATCGGATAGTCGATCAACTGTTCCTACTATATAATTCCATTCATCACAATCAATAATAGGATTACTTTCTACAGTATAGCTTGTTGGCGAACTTCCTAAAGCAAATCGCCATCGACTAGTGGGTGCCAAATCGCTATTTATAATAAAACCAGGATCATTAGGTTTAGAAGTTCTACCTTTTGACACAAGCCATTGAGAATCGTCAACATCTTGATCAAGATTTACCCATAAACTTACTGTCATATTTCCTGCACCAAAATCTAAATGTTCATCAATTGGATCTCCATAGTTAACCTGACTAGATTCCCCATCAGTCCAATTAAAGCAATAACCTATTTGACCAGTCTCTTGATAATTTATATTAATTGTAGATCCATTTACATTATAAGTAGTTGAATCTTTAGCGACTCCTGAACTTTCTGTAAAATGCCACACTCCAACATAATCTATCCATACTCCTGAAGGATTTTCTTGAGACTCTATATCAGAATTACCATAAAACATGAATATAGTAGTATCCATTGAAGTGGATAACAGAGGAATTCGAATCCAAGCTATAAGTTGAGCTTCATCAATAGTATAATTAGGATTATATAATTCAATCTCATGATCTAGCCAACCTTCATCGCTGGCAAAAGCTATATCATCACCATCAGACTGCGCCTTGTCATCCAAGTCAGAGTCAATGATAGATAGTAAAAGGGGGAAATTCCTTAGATCAACTAATCCATTGACTTTTGTGTGATCAATTGTTATAATTTTATAATAATTAAAGGGAACGATACCTGAGGGATTTGGGAGATTTGGAATCGCTTCATCATCATTCTCAAAATCCTGTTGATTATTATGATGATTTAATCCATTAAAGTCTTGGAATAACAATTGACTAATAATTGTTGAGGAAAATGTAAACCATAATAATATTAGTAGGAATTCTGTTCTATGCTTTAATCTATCCTTGTAAACACTCATTTTGTTTTTTATCTCTAAAATCTTTTTTTTCGAATTATTAATAAAAAATATGAGTTTCTTTTAATGCAAAAATCTAAATGAATAATAAAAAATATGTGTTTTTTATTGAAATTATGTTACAATATCACAAAATCTTGCACATAAAAATTTCAATTTTACACAAAAAAACCAAAAAAAGTTTTAACTCATTTCCTGATTTATTTTTGGACTATCTTATTTTTTACTATAATCTAAAGTTACTTCACAACGGTCTGAATCACAGAATTTCTCACCGATTTCTCGATCTTGTGTTTCATCTAGCGATCAGGGGCTTATTTGAGTAATCAACGCTTCATACTGCTCTTTTGTTATTTCTTCATAAGGAGCCTGTTTGTAGCCATGTTGTTTAATTGGTAAGAAACTTGCGCTTTTCAATTTATCTTCACAAAAATACAAGACATGCTTTATCTGGTTTGTTTCATCCGCTTTGAAGTTTGCAAAGAAAGGCTCAATTATTGAACTCTAAAAGACATTTATTCAGTACTTCTCCACTTCTAATTAAGAAAATTCAAAGAAAAGGATACAATACACATGAGTAAAGCAGTAATTTGGCAATATAACGATTTCTTATATTTTTTTACTTCAAAATATAACAATCTTTATAATATTTTTTACCATAGACTATTTTCTACTTATATTTTCTGAATATAATTATAATCTATTCATACATAATTGTTAAATATCTAATTATTAAATCATATTATGAGACACAGATTATTTAGTGAAACCTAATGACTTTGAAGAACACAAAAACACCAAAAGCGGTGTTAACTGTTTTGAAAATATTTATTTTAATATTTCTTTTTATTAATTTTAATTTTACCTATACGGGACCAATTGAATCAGAGAGTTTAGAAAATACTACTAAGCCTCAACTATATACATCCAATTCCATTCAATATCAATTAGAATGGTATAGATTATGGGGTGATAGTCGTACTCAAGGAGGTTTTGGTTTAACTATTGATTCGAATTATAATATTTATCAGGCAGCTTATACTAGTGATGGACCGTACGGAAGTAATGATGCAATATTGATAAAATCCACATTTTCTGGTGACCACGTATGGAGTAGGACATGGGGAGGAAGTGGTGATGATGTTGCTTCTGCTGTCGCTGTTGATTCATTAAGTAATATCTACTTAACAGGAAGTAAAGATATACCTAATGATGTTATATTTTTAGTAAAATACGATGTATTAGGGAATAAAATTTGGCAGAGAACCTGGAATGGGGTGAGTGATGTTCAAAGTCGAGGTATAGCTATAGATTCGCATAATGATATTTACATTGTTGGGTATGGTGGTGGTAACATGGTACTAATAAAATATAATCGTTATGGAGCTGTTATATGGGAAAGGAATTGGGTCTTTTCCCGAGGTTATGATATAAGGATTGATTCTCAAGATAATGTTTATGTTACCGGTGCTACTAGGAGTTTTACCGATGGATCTAATGACATGTTCTTGGTTAAATATAATAGTTTGGGAACGCAATTGTGGAAGAGAACCTGGGGAGGTATTGATAGTGATATTTCATATTCAATAACTATAGATCCAGAGGATAACATCTATATTGGAGGAACTACTGAAAGTTATGGAACTATTGGTGTAAGTAATATTGCATTATTAAAATATGATGGTTCAGGAAATCTCATCTGGAATTCAACTTATATGAAAGGAGGATGCAAAAGTATAGATATAGATTCATATGGGAATATTACAGTTACGGGAATTGTATATATTGATGGAGATTCTTATATTTATGTGGGGACATATAATTCATTTGGTCAGCCTACATGGAATACCACTTGG
>JBHLNR010000290.1:0-3513 GCA_048941385.1 Promethearchaeota archaeon | reverse complement strand
TTTATTACAAACATACAGGTCGGATCGGATGTAATATTACTCCCTGATGATATGAAAGCCTTGGCTCTACATCCTCCACAAATAGTTTTAAAATTACATTTACCACACTGTCCCTTATACTTCAAACCCCGATACTGATTTAGAACAGGAGATTTTTGCCAAATATTTTGAATATGATGTCTCTTAACATTACCAAGATATACGGAATTTAAGGGGCATGGTGTAACATCTCCATTTGACTTAATGTGCATAGTGAAGACACCACATTCACACCCAGTAATGAATGGTGAAAAGGGGCTTTGCTTACTAAACACACCAGTACTAAGCCGTTCAGAAAAATTAAAGTAAGTAATTGCTTCTCTTGAAAAAATACTTTTGAAAAAGGGGGCAATAATCACTTTTGGAAACCGTTGAGCTAAAATTCTAGCAAAAACAGGATTTTTATATGAAATTGTTAGTGGATATCCTTCCTTCATTAAGCTATACCAGATGTCACATACGATAGTACTAAACTTTTCGATCTGAAGTGGGGTTAATGTTATATGAGCCTGTTTAGAAGCTTTACCTGAAGGTACAAAATCGACAATTTCAAACTTTTGAACTTTTAATGATTTAGCTAAATCAACTAATTCATAGATTTGATGAACATTTTGTTTAGTTATCGTAGTCCCGATACATGTGTATAAACCCTCATTTAAACTATTCCGTATCGCTGAGATCGCTTTTTCGAATGTACCTTTACCACGAATTTGCTCATGGACGTCTTTTAATCCATCAATACTAACTTGAACGTAGCCCGCACCAATGTCTTTTAACTTTTTAGCCATCTGTGTAGTGATTAACGTACCATTTGACGCAAGTGCTACATTTATATTTTTCTTTGTAGCATAGTTCATAAGATCAAATACATCATCACGAAGTAGAGCTTCTCCACCGAAAAATATTAAAATAAAGGTTTTTGCTTCGGATAACTGGTCTATTACAGTACAGGCCTCACTAAAAGTCATTTCCCCTAATCCTTGGTCAACATAACAGTGTGTACAATTTAGATTACACCTCTGAGTAACTGACCAGAAAACTACAGGAGGTCCTATTGGAATAGTAGGCATTTTAAAACCATAAAAACCTATTCCTTCAATATAAGATATAGCTAATTGTCTTAAAGGTTTATTTTCTTTTAGTATTTCCGGAAATTTCCTTTTAGGCATATTTAAGCTTCGGCTTACAGCGTTCAAAACAAAAGAAATGAGAGTTGTAGAAATAATTGTCTTAAATCTACATTTTTTACATTCAATTTTTTTGTTTATGTAATAATCTATAAAAATTTCTGAAAATTTTCTATTACAAGAAGGGCAATACTTATTAAATAAATGAAAGGTTTTTCTGAAACTAAATTTATTTATAATATTCCAGATTAAAAGGTCAGATTTTATAGTTTTTGTCTTCGCTGTTAATATATTACTTATAAATTCATCATTACCGAATTTCAATGGTTGAATATCCGTTTGTTCTTGATATGTTTTAGCCATAATAACTCAATTACTTATTATATTTGATATTTGGAGCATATCCTATTTTAATTATACCCTTATTAAAAATAGGATTATTAGGTTTGACTAAATTGTAGGAATGCTTACTAACTACTTAGAATGGGATAGTTATAATAAGAGGAAAAAATTAGTATTAATATTATGAAAGTCGCATTTATGCAGTTAAGTAGTTGCTGGGGATGTCATCAAAGCTTATTAAATGCTCATCTTCAGTTATTACCAGTTCTACCTGAATTAGAAATTGTATATTGGCCAGCAGTGGTGGATTTTAAACTTGAATCGTTAAAAGCAAGAGAAGAAGGTGAAATTGATCTTGGTATAGTTGAGGGTGCTGTGAGAACTACACATGATCTCGAAAATTTAAAATTAATGAGAGAGAAATGTAAATTTATATCTTCTTTTGGAACTTGTGCATGCCAAGGTGGTGTTTTTGCTATGGCAAATAATTATCCATTAGAGGATTTAATAAAAAGAAAATTTGCAGAAGTTGAATCTATAACAACTGAAAATCCTAAGGAACCAACTATTAATCTTCCTGGTTTTGAAGTTTCTGTTAAGGGAATCGATGATTGTGTCAAAATTGATTCATATTTTGTTGGTTGTCCGCCTCGAACGGAAGCTATAGTGAGTAATATACTTTCTTTAATAGGGAAAACACCATTCCCAATGACAGATGATTCATATTGTAAGGATTGTGTATTAAGTCAAACAGAGTGTCTATTGGATTCAGGTATTCTTTGCTTCGGACCAATAACCAGCTCTGGCTGTACTCTAAATTGCACTAGTACAGGATCAACATGTGTAGGTTGTCGGGGTCCATCAAACACTTTATCCTCTAAAGTGGAAAAATTGAAAGGATTTACGGACAATCTACAGGATTTGAATGAAGAAAATAAAAAAACTTTATATGAGTTTTATTCGCTATTCAATAATCTTCCCATGCTCGCAAATTTCCTCTTAATTGGTCCCAAATTACCTCAAATGCCTTCAGAGACTGAAGAAATTATAAAAAAAATTAATGAATTCCTACGATTCAAAAGATTTCCAAAGAATCTTAAGCTCTCTTCAGACTTTATTCCAATATCCACTGTATGTGATACGTGTGATAGAATAAGGGGGAGAATTAAAATGAATAGAGTTAAAAGAGATTATGAGGGATTACCAAATGAAGAAGATTGTTTTATAGAACAAGGATACGTTTGCTTAGGTCCACGAACTAATGCAGGATGTGGGGCACAATGTATGAAAGTTAATACACCATGTACAGGATGTTATGCTCCTAAAGATTATGGTTTCTATCATGGAAGATATCGGGAGAATGATTGGGCTGATATTGTAGTTAGAGATTTCAATGTTGGCCTAACTAAAGCTGAATTATTAACTCAAATAAAAGATCATATAGGAACCTTTGAGAAATTTTCAATGGCGAAGAATCCTCAATACAAAGAGGGGTATAAGGGTAGACTTACGGGTCAATGGTGGCTAAATGAAGACAAAAGTCAAAAGTAAAGAAGCAGCTAAAATATCTCTTCTTATATAGTAATAACGAGTTTATTCTTCTTCTCTTGTTGATATTTTTGAAAGAAATTTAGATAATTATTTGGATTATGTTGTATTAAAAAATTTGTATATTATGAATGAACAAGAAGAAAAAGAATTTAAGGAGATTTTTCCATTATTAGGAGTTGGTCCTAAAATTTTAGTGGCTTTAAGTCCATTTTTAATTATATTTGGAATTTTAAATTTAATCTATTATCGTATTTTTCGAATTCCCATAGATTATCATTGGTTAGTTATGATAGGAACTATTGAAATAATTTTTGGAATTTCTGTATTTATTTACTCAGAAAAGATTATGAGATCTGCTTACAATGAATCTGAATTAATTACAACAAAAATTTATGCATATGTAAGACATCCTATGTACGCTATTTGGGGCTTAACCATACTCCCAGGAATTTTT
>JBHLNR010000088.1:0-14631 GCA_048941385.1 Promethearchaeota archaeon | reverse complement strand
TTTAGGAAATTTTAATCTTTTAACTTTTAAATTATTTTATATACTAAAATTAAGTCTCACGGTTATATAATTGGCTAAAAAAAAAAGAGAAATTAGAAAAGTTATCCTTGTCATTTGTTTCATTTCATTTGTTTTGATAACCAATGTTCAATTTTTTTCTAATTCAATTATTTTTGAAGATAATGGAACTGATGATAAAGGTCTAGAAGAATTACCGTATACTTCTGATCTCCATGTGGATGATTATATCCAAGGTATTGGAGATAGTCAAGATGTTAGAATTTATGTGAATAATGAATCTGAAAACCTCAACGATAATCAAAATTATTTCGAAATACCTTCAATTACTACAGAAGATATGTATCTCACTTATGGAGATTTCAATTTCACTTTTCAAAATAATTTTACTACAGAATATATACTCGAAGATACTGATGCTCTATTTGCTGCAGATTTCATATCATTTGATTATAATACAGGTCTTTCTGGTATTTCTTTTGGAAATGGAACTATTCTTGATGGATTTTTCAGTGATATGAATGATGGATCTAATTCTACTTTTATGCTATTGAATGCTACACAAGGTCTCCTGAATTTCACTATAAGAGCAAATTATACAGGTACAACTCATACATCTGGAGTCATCAATGGTAATGTCGAGTTTAATCGATCAAAAATTTTAGCCTTGATTTATTCCCTAGTCATCAGACTCAATATAGATGCTAACTTGACTGTGAGATTATATGATTATTCGCAATCTACTTGGGATGAAGTTATATCTTCAATTCTTGTTAATAGTTCATTAGGTATCCAAGAATTAGAAGAACATTTAATCAATGAAAACTTAAACTATACGGATTTAACAAATACATGTTATATTCAATTTATATTTGAGAGAGATGATCAAAATCCTTTTATTGCCAGATTATATGAATTTGATATGCAATCCACCTATGCTTTTGATCTTCCTATAACAGATCAAAATTATGTTGCATTAGAATTTGACCTTAAGGGAGAATCTTCTGCGGTTCATGGGTTCTATGCTTGGATAAGAACCCTTAATCTTACCGAAGCTGCTACATCTCAGCTAAACATTACATTATATAGAGCTGATGGCACAGTAGTTCGTACAAATACTAATTTAAGAACTATCAAATTACAACCAGATTACAATGAGATGATCGATTCCCAACTAGTTAGTTATAATAATGATCAGCTATCTTATTTTTCATTTAATTCTGTTAACACTCAGAATTTAAATCTATCAAACTATTTTATAGTGATAAAATCGACTAATTCTAAAAATGTATATAGTTTAGTTACTTTACCTCATTTTGATTATGGAGATGAGGGAAATACGGAACATCAATTACTCAAAACAGTTGATGATGGTGCTAGCTGGTCTTTTGCTAAAAAAGTAGTAGAAACTGATAATTGGCCATATACTTCTGGACAACTAGATGCTAGTTCTTTTAAACTGAATGTTACTCGTGGTTATATGCCTTCTGATTTCATTTATAATAGCAATAATACATTAAGAATTCAAGACATGACCATTAATAATTTAGTAATTGATGCTTACCCATATAATGAGAGTTCTTATTTAACGTGGGGAAAGGGACGCTGGAATAATGCGTTTACTACAATAATAGAAGATACACCCTCTAATCAATTTCAAATTCCCCTATATTGGAATAAAAGCATTATTCCGGGTTTTAAATTTAATATTTCTTCTTATTCTGTAAATGCTTATTGGATTGAAAACGCTATAACATATTACAATGCAACTTATAATCAAAATCCTGAATGGGCATTGGATTTTAATTTTGATAACACTAACCCCAACTTTAATAATTGGAACTTTCTTGAATTTTGGTATCTATACCCAAATTTCATGTCAGCTCATAATTTAACCAATCCAAATGATGAAGAATTTTTATGGTTGATAGAGCCTGAATCAACTGTTGCAGATAGCCCCAGTCATTTAAAATTAGTAATCAATAAAACTTTTGCAAACTTAAATGGGATTTACACACTTAATTTAACAAGTTATAATTTTATTAATAAAATGTATTCTTACATCAATTTTTATGGAGAACTCTTGGAAACAAATGGTTTTATGTATGGAGATAACATTTCTATAGGCGTAGATATCCAAGATCATAATGGTAAGGCACCCCTAAGCGGTAACGTAAATGCTACTCTTTTTTACCCAAATGGTACAAGATACCCTAATGGAGAATTGATATCTTCAATAGGCTTAATAAACAATTCTGTATTATCTTATGATTTCAACAACAATACTCTTTTAGAAGTAACCAAAAGCATCACTGAATTTGGGAAATACAATTTAGGTTTTTTTTGGTTTAATGGCTCCGCTATTGGATGTAAAAAGTTGATAATATATATAGATGCTTTCGATCTGAAGTTATACAATTGTACGTATCTACCGTCTGGAGGTTCAAATATGCTTGCTGGTGAGTTAATTACTAAAGTTTATAAGAATTATACAATGCTAATTGCTTCTATAAATGATACTACAGGGATTTCTACACCAAATTTCTATGCTATAAATAAAACTGATTTAAACCAAGTATATTCTTTAAATTTAGGAGGACAGGAATTATCACTTGAAATAAGTTCCTTTTTACAAAGTGAAAATATATTAAATCCAAATGAATTAGTTAATTTTAAAACCACAATTCAAAATAATCATCCTTATATCCCTCTTGATGTTTCTGTTAATGTTAAATTAGTTTCATATATTAATGAAGATTTGATAATAGCTGAATCTACTTCACCTTCATTTAATTTAAATTTTTCAGGAACCACGGATGATACTTATGAGTTCGATGTAAACCTTACAATTCCTAATAGAGACATTGTATTAGATACCTGGGAAGGTGTGAATGGACCAATAAGACTCGGGGGTGCAAAAACAATAGTTACTATTTTTATTGATGATTATGAAGTTGGTATATTTAAAAGTGCTGATTATTCATTACTAAGTAAAGAGGAAAGTGATATTTATGATGGTTATATTCTTGGAATAGTAGTAACTGAGGAAAATCCAAGTAGGACAATTTTATACGAATTTGAAAGAGATCAATGCCTTTACTATCCTGAAAACACTTCTTTTTTGGTTAACATAATTGATAAAAATTATGTAAGTAGTTATCAACAATTTGATGCAGAATTTTCATTAAATCTCAATAGTATCTTTACAGATATAAAAATTAATCCTGAACTGCCAAGAACAGGTGAGATTATTGAAGTGAGTTCATTATTAACAACCGAATTTGGAGAGGAATTACCAAGCAAGAATGTGACTTGTGATTATTATAACTCTACAGCTTGGATAAATCTTGGTTCAGATACATCTGATATAGATGGATATGTATCATTTTTAATAAATACAGCTCTTATTGACTTTGAGGAAAGTCTAACAATACAATTGTATTGGGAGGGTGATATTGTTAATGGAGTATCTAAAAATGTTACTATAGAATTCATTCAAGAAATTAATAATTTTTCAATATCAATTCATCAGAATGAAAACACTATCTATAAAAGTGGAAACACTACGGTAAAAATAACCATTCATAATTTTGGGGAATCAAATCTAAGATTTTCTAATTACATTATTACTATCCAAGGGGATTTATCATATTCAATAGTAGGAATAAATTATATTGAACTGAATTGGCTTGAGCCTGATGAAACGACAGAGATATTAATTGAAATAGAAATTCCAAATATCAAACAATTAGAAATATCATTTGAAATCACTGCACAAAATATATTAACAGGTGAAAACATAACTTTTTCAAAGAATGCTTCCTTTAGAGTATTTGATAAACCTATTCTAGATTATTTCCTCGATGTATTTATGCTTTTCATGATTAGCATTATTGTCTTGATCTGGATCTTGACAATTTTCTTTGCACTTAGAGTACGGAAAAGAATTGAGGAGCCTATTGAAGAAGTGGAACGAAGACCAAGAAAGGGAAGATATGTAATGGTTTCTGAACTTAAAAAACCAGCCCCACCTAAAAAAGCACCTAAAAAGAAAGAAACAGTTCGACCAAAGAAAACCACGGATTTAGACTCCTTACTCGAAGAAAGAGGTTTAGCTGATAAAGAAAAGAAGAAAAATCCAAAAACCTAAATTATTTTTAAATTATTTCTTTTTCAAAGGCTTTGAATCTGGTTAAAGTAAAATTAATTTATAAGTTAGAGATTGAGATTAAATTCCTTTTTAAAAGTGCAAGCGAACTACGACCATCTGTTCCAGCTAATCCAATTAGTACTGTTTTTTCCGATCCTACAAGTACAGCAAATCCCTTTTCTAATTCGATGGTTGTTGTTTTTAAACCACCTTTATTAATATCCTTTCCTAAATTATTTGAATCCTTAATAATTACAGCGCATGCTTTAGCAATTTTAGCATGATCCATCTCAGTTATTGTTTGACCTATAAGCACCTTACCATTTGAGTCAGCAGCAATTAATCCCTCACATTCCGGTACAATATCCATAAGCTCAGCTAATTTCTGTTCTAATTTTTCTTTATCAACCATTTTAACAAATCCTTATGAAATAATTTGAATATTTTAAATTTTGAACTTGATTATGAAATTATCTTAAATATTTTTATAGTTTAATTATATCGTTTAAGCAATTTAAATTTATCAACATATTAAATAAGAGAATTTTTATTTTGCAATTCCAAAGATAATATTAAAATAATTTAAAATCTCTTTTAGAGGAATTATCTTTTCATAAATAAGGGTGATTTATTGGATAAAGTTGATATTGAGAAAATTGAAAAAATTATTCGTGATAGAGAGAATGCTCACCAAACATTTCTTAAAAAGGATTCGAAAGTCTATAAATCATTTATTAATCTAGAACGGAATGCTTTTTCTGATGGTGATTTGAAAAAAGTTATTAAGGAATTGATAGCTTTAGGAATATCCATTGTTATAAACTGTGAGTCCTGCATAGAATGGCATATTAAAGAGGCAATAAAAAGTGGTGCTTCAGATGGTCAAATATTGGAAGCTATTGAAGTTGGAATCGAAATGGGAGGTGGTCCTGCTACAGTATCGAGCAGGTTTGCCTTAAAAGTACTGGAATATTATAAGAAAATTTAATCAAATAATATTTAAATAAATGGTCACTTATCACATTCTTGAAGTAAAGTGAAATATAGAGTTATAAGGCGGTCAAGATTTACAGCCTATTTGTGTATTGCAAGTTTTATACTAATTACCACATCATATCCATTCTCATTTCTAATAAGTAAATTGGCTCCTATTGTGTTTATTATAGTCCCCTGCCTATTATCGCTTCTGTTTTTGCCACTAAGCATTTATTTCGCTTTTATAGAAAAAAAATTTCATCCAAGGAGGTTCTATTCAGACTGGGGACCTCCTCCCAATGCAAAGGAACTTCCTATCATCTTTGGGATTTTTATTATCATAATTACCCCGCTAATTACATTCGTCACTCCAATTGTAATACATTTTGATAAATTAGATGTAATAATTGTGGTTATTATTGATATCTTGTGGATATTAAGTGCGAGTTCAGCTATTGTCGGAGGGATCTTGTACGATGATGAAAAAATTATAATAATTGGAAAGAGAACATAAATGAAGGAGTTGGAAAATAGTTGACATGGTGTTAGTCTTAAAAATTCTATAATTATTACGAATCGAAAGTCTATCGATCATTTATAGATCTAGAACGGAACGCATTTTCGAATAGGGAGTTAAAAAAAACAACACAAAGAGTTAATAGCGCTAGGGATATCAATTGTTATAAATTGTGAATCATGTATAGAATGGCATATTAAAGAAGCGTTGAGTAGTGGTGTCACACAAACCCAAATACTTGAAGCCATTGAAGTAAGTATTGAAATGGGAGGGGGACCTGCTACAGTATCAAGTAGATTCGCACTAAAAGTACTAGAATATCATACAAATAATAGAAATTAGAATCGTGTAGAGAGAATTTTTAATATAAATTTTTAAAAACCTTAAATCTATTATACTAGTAAAAATTAAGAATACATTTTTTCTTAAGGTGGAATAAGAAGTGATAAATCGGCAGGAAGTTAAAGCGATAATCCGTCGTTTCGAGGAACGCGAAGGTATTAGGGGTGTTATAATCTGTGATTCGTCAGGATTGCCAATTGATTCGAATATGGAGATTGAGTTAAGTGAAGAGGTCGCTGCGTATGTTACATCTCTTATTGGCAAGGGAAAACAAGTAGTTGAGGCTTTAAAGGAAGGAGATCTTAATTTTATACGTTTAGAAACAAGCAAAGGCGAAACAATGGTAGCCCTTGAGGAGAACCTCATTCTTATTATTCTAAAGTAAATAATCCTTTTTTCTATCTTTTTAATTGACCCAATCCTAAGTTAGGGAAAATTTTCAATCTCTTTATCCATTTCAACATCATTAAACTCTTTCATTATATTGTAACAGATTTTATAAATATAATAGGGACTACTCTGTTACAACTCGCGTCATTTAGACAATTTTACATAAATATAAATAATATTTGTCTTATGATTTATGAGGGATATTCTAGATGAGATAAATAAGGAGTTAAAATTATGATATCACTTTCTATTGAACAAATGATATTAATGGTTTTTGTAGCATGCTTTTGTGGTACAGCATTTTTTTATTATTATTATAATAATAAAAAAGGTAATAAATTGATTGCCCAGGTAATAACAGGTATATGGATTATACTTGTTATGACGGTTCTCTCAGTTATGATTGCTGTAGGGGTATTTAACGGTAATTTACTTGTGGTAATCACTGTAATACCTCTTGATTTCGTCTTTGTATTTATTCTTATATTAAAGATAGTCAAAATTATAATAACCAAGGAAAGAACTATTTCTGATATGATTCAAACATCATCAGAAATTGCTATTAATGTCTCAAATATAGTTACAGAACTAGCAGCAAGTTCTAGAGAAATTACTGCTTCAGCTGAGGAAATATCTGCCGCTACACAAGGAGTTGTAAGAAATAGTCAATCTGTAATGATTTCATCCAATGAATTACGAAAAATTATGAATAGTATCACCAATATCTCAGAACAAACTAATTTACTAGCACTGAATGCAAGCATTGAGGCAGGGCGTGCTGGTGAACAAGGACGAGGTTTTGCTGTCGTTGCAGATGAAGTTAGGAAATTAGCAGAAGAATCAAAAAATACAGTATTAGAAACAGCCGGTAAAATTGATGATATAATTAATAAAATACAAATTACTCATGGTTCAATGGAGGAAATAAACGCTTCATCAGAGCAACAAACAGGCTCAATGGAAGAGATTGCTGCCACGACGATTAAATTGAATGAATTAGCTGAAAAATTGAAAACCAATCTTGTTGAAGCAGGAATGAGTGGAATTACTAAAAAGAAAATAGAAATAAAAAGAATATTTAAAAAATCCTAACAAGATGAAAACATTGATTTAATCATTTTATAAAGAAGCTCCACTGATTTATTTCCATTTTATGCTTTCTTTTTAGTTTCACTTAACATTTATATAAATAGGCACTTATAATAATTCTATGTCAAAATTGAAAGTCAAGAAAGTCATTATTTTTAAACATGGTGTTTCTTACTATATTCTCGAGGGAAATGTAAAGAGTACAGATACTTTCGAGATTGAGTTTAAAATAGACGAGATGGATGATATCTTAAAATCTCTTTTTGTATTAGACACAAGTGAAAAAGGATATATAAGTTCAATATCCTACGATGCGGCTTTGGATACTTCTCAGTTATTAAAATCAATAATGCTAAATATACCTGATGTTGATTCATTTACATCTTTAGTGGCACAAATAAAAGGTGCTAAAGTTAATCTAACAATTACTGGAGCAAAGAAAATCTCTGGTACAATAATGGGGATTGAAACCGTTGAAAAAGCTGTGAAAAATGAAAAGATCTTTGAAAAAAAACTTATTTTGTTAGATGATCAGGAGTCTGTAACTAAATTTAGCTTTGATGAAATAAAATCCTTAGATATTTTGAATGAAGAAATAAAAAAAGATTTGAAATTTTTCTTAGATACGGTTATTGCAGGCAAAAAAAAAGATGCTAAAAAAATTATTATTAACTGCGAATCTGGTGGGGATGAGGAAACTGTAAGGAACATTTTTGTGTCATATATCAGAGAGAGCCCTATCTGGAAGACCTCATATCGATTAATTATGAGTAAACAACAAGCTTCAGAGAATAAATGTTTACTCTCCGGTTGGAGTTTAATTGAAAATACTACAAACCAAGATTGGGAAAACATTGAATTAAGTTTGGTTGCTGGAATGCCTGTCTCTTTTAAATATGAGTTCTACAGACCAATTTTTATTGAAAGACCTGTAATTAGACCACCAAAAGTATTAAGTGCAAGACCAACTGAAATTGAAGAAGGTTTGGAAAAAGAAAGATTTGAAGAATATGCTATGGCTGATATGGCAGTAGCAACAGAACCCATGAAGAAAAGAGCAAAAATGACTCCACCTGGATCTCCTGCAGCTACGAGAGCGATTAGTGGAGCCGTAGGATACGGAGCAGGGGCTTTATCTGATGATGAAATAATGGATAAAGTAAAAAGTCAAACCCAAACTCAAACTAGGGATTTAGGAGAACTTTTTGAATATAATATAATGAAACCTGTATCTATAAAGAGGAAACAATCAGCGTTAGTACCTATTTTAACAGAATCTATTAATGCGAAGAAGATATTACTCTATAATAAGAATGAACATGATAAAAATCCTAATGCTTGCATTGAAATTTCCAATAATACAAATCTAACCTTAGAACGAGGGCCTGCTACAATAATATATGACGACAATCTCGCTGGAGAAGCAATCATTCCTTTCCTAAACAAAGGCGATACTCGACTTTTAAATTATGCCGTTGAACAAGCTGTAATTATTACTCATGAGCAGAAATCAGAGAATCAGAGTATACATAAAGTCACGTTTGGAAGTGGATATTCTTATGAGCATTACTATAGTAATCTCACTACAATTTATAAAATTAAAAACAAAACTGATGAGGAAAAAGAATTATACCTCGATCACCCTAAAAACTATAATTATAAATTCATCGAAAAGCCAATAGATCCTGAGGAAACTCCGAATTACTGGCGGTTTAAGATTTCTTTAAAACCTAAGGATGCAATTACTTTTACATTAAAAGAACAACGGGAAGATTACACAAGTAATTATCTATGGAATTGGGCTAAAGATGATTTTTTAAAAAGGGTTGGCTTTTATGTAAGAAAGAAGTTTATTGACGCAACTCTTGAAACACAATTAAAAGAGATTGCAGAATTAATACAGAAGCTTAATGATCTTAATACTAATCGAGAAAAATTAAACGAAGAGAGAGATTTAATGACTGATGAGCAAGCGAGACTTCGCGATAACATTTCAGTATTAGGGGATGATTCTCAATCAATATCTTTAAAAGAACGTTATGTTAAAAAATTAAATGACCAAGAAAATCGATTTGAAACAATTTCAACAGAACTTCAAAAATTAGAAAAGAATATTGATTCTCAGAATAAGAAAATTCAAACTAGCATGGAAAAATTAGATGCTTAATTATTTTTTAACTCTTTTTTTTTTCACAAGATTAATTTAAATGAAATAATCCTTAAACATATTGTGTTTTCTTTCTTCTCCTACAGAAGTAAGAAATCCTTGGTAAGAATGTCCTGAAAATATAAGGAAATTATCTGTGATCTCAGGATTATACATTATTTTATTTTTAATAGATGAAAATAGTTGCTTTGAGCTTCCTCCTCCGAAATCTGATCGGCCAATATTCCTTCGAAATATTAAATCTCCCGTAAAAATTATCCCATCAATTTCCTGCCCCTCATACTCTTTCACATCTTTGGTATAAAAACTTAATGAATCAGGTGAATGTCCTGGAGTTTCTAAAACATGTAAAGTATATTCTCCAACAGTGATTATATCACCTTCTTTTAATGATCCACCAGAAAATCTTCTGGATCTTTCGTGAGCCATTATTGGAATCTCGTAATAATTCGATATTACTCCAGCAGCGCCTACATGATCTCCATGACCATGCGTAATCAATATTGAGATCGGTCTTGCATCCAATTCTTCAATTATCTTGATAATTCTTTCTGGTTCACTTCCAGGATCAATTATTATAACTTCTTTTGTTTTTGAAGAACCAAAAATATATGTGTTGGTAATATAAAATCCAACAACAAGATGTTCTAAAATCAAAATTTAATACTCCGTTAAGAAATAAAGGTTAAAATAAAATAGGGTTTTATTTTTTAACTAGATTATTAATTTCTTCTAATTTATTATACACTTCTAAACCCTTTTCGGTTAACTTTATGTGCTTAATCTTGTTATTCTGTTCAATTTCGATAAGCCCTTTTTTTATAAGTTCGTCTTTAACGCGGAAAAATGAGTTATAGTACGAGAACTTATTCAATTCATTATAAAAAGTATGCTTATCAACAGTATTATTTGGCTGGCGCGTAAGTACAAAAAGCGTATCCTTAAACCCTTTCTTTTTTAACAATCCGATTAAATCTTCAAAAATCATATTTTTTCTTCTCCTATACCTAATTAAAATGTTTATACTAAATTGTAACTGAAAATTAAAAACCACTTAAAAAATCTTTGATCTAATTGAAACTATGTTTCAGAGTCTAGAACAAAAATTTATAAGAAAGTCAGGTCGGGGAAATCTAAATTATTTTCAATATAACAAATTTTAACTTATAAAAAAGTAATGACTTTTCTAATAATATTTTTAATTATTATGAACAATGTTCAATAGGACATTCTTATATTCTACAAATCTATTATTTCAAGCGGAATCAAACTTAGATTTTGGGCGTGGGAAAGGGGTGGGATAAGTTTAAATATGAGCAAAACCAATTTAATAATGTGATAAATGAAGAAATAAATGAACAAATCTTAAGAGGTGAATTTAAAAAGCTAAACATAAGTTCAATTTTAGTTAAAAGTATTGAAGAAAGTGAAAAAAAAGTTTTTGAAATTCCTCCACTCAAGTTTTGCACAATTAAAGAGAAGATATTTGAAAGTTTCATTAAAGGAAAAATTGACAAATAATTCAAAAGCTACTCCTTAATCTTATTTTTTTTTTTATTTTTATCAATTAAAAGATAATTTCTTAATGCTGTATTCGTTTTAAATATTAGATTAATGACTGATGTTGAACCTGATATAGTAATTTTAGGTCATTTAGCAAAGGATATTATTGAAGTTGATGGACACAGCTACACCTCATTAGGTGGGGCAGTTTATTATGGGGGGATTGCTGGAAGTCATATGGGGCTTAAAATTTCGATTATTACTCGATTAAATGAAGAAGATTTTCAATTTCTAGAGATTTTAAAGAAAAATGGGGTTAAATACTATTCCTATCCATCAAAAGAAACATCAGGTTTAAAAAATATATATTCTTCTAAAAATATGGAATTTAGAGAATATAAACCTCTTGGATTTGCGGGATTATTCAATAAGGATGAAATTATAGATACTTTACGCCCCAAATTCTTTGTTATTGCACCCATTTTAGCAGGAGAGGTTGATTTAGAATTATTAGATTATTTAAAGAGTAAGTATCCAGAAAACCTTTGCTTAGACATCCAAGGTTTTATAAGATTTAGAAATGACTCATCAGTATATTATTCCCCATTATCTCTAAAAGAAAGAAATAAAGTCATCTCAAATATTAGTATATTAAAACTAGATCAAACTGAAGCAGAGGTATTGACAAAACAACAAAATATCAACATTGCTGCAAAGGAACTACTTCATATTGGTCCGAGAGAGATTTTAATTACTCACGAGAAGGGTATTTCAGTTTTTATTTCCAATGAATCTTATCACTTCCCATGGAAAAATAAAAATTCAATAGGAAGAACTGGAAGGGGGGATACAGCATTCATCAGTTATTTGGGATCGCGTCTTAAGAAAAATCCTGAAGAGTCTTTAAAATTTGCAGCAGCACTTACATCTCTTAAATTGGAAACTCCAGGACCGTTTGATTTACCTCTAAATCAAGTTGAAAAATTAATTAAGGAACAATATTGAGGGATGTAATTGAAGGTTGGTGGAATTGTTGATATTTCAACTGTTGATATACCTCATAGATCCGCAATGGTAATTTTTACAGTAGGGTGTAATTTTAAATGCGCCTTCTGTCATAATAAGTATCTTTTACAGCTTAATGTTGGGAGAGAATATGATATTGAAGAGTTAGTAGATAAAATAAAAATAAACGAATTGATAAGTGGTGTTAGTATTTCAGGAGGGGAACCAACACTTCAAAAGGACTTACCTGAATTATGTAAAGAAATTCAAAAAGTTGGTAAATATTTGAGCATTGATACTAATGGTTCGAATCCAGGAGTAGTAAAACTAATTAGTCCAAATATCAATAGGGTTGCCTTAGATTTAAAGAGCCCTCTTAATCTTGAAAAACTGAGGAAAATTACTGGTGTTAAAGTTGATATCGACAAGATTGTAGAAACAATAGAGTTTGTAAATAACCAAAAAGAATTAGATTTTGAAATACGCACTACTTATGTAGGAGCATTAATAACTCAGAATGATGTTGAAGATATTATAAATTTTCTTAAAAATAAAGAATTTAGAGGGAATTTTGTCCTTCAGCAATATCAATTTTTCGAAGGAGTTGGAGAAAAATTTAAACAAATTTTTTCAAAGCCTGAACATGAAGATTTACTTAATATTTTAAAACCATATAAAGATATCGAGCTCCCTTTTGAGATTTTCTTAAGAGATGAATATGTAGGTTATTGTAATCTTGATAAATTGCTATTATAGATAGTTTATAAAAAAAATAAATTGTAATTAATTTGATTTATATTTAATTGTGAGATTAAAGCAGAGAAAAAATCTTATCATCTTGTTTTTCTGTTGTTTTTGGTAAGTTTTCAATGAAGGACAGTATGAATTTCTTTCCAAGTAATTGAACCCCTTGCTTTAAAAAGTCGTCCTTTTCAATTTGATTTCCTAAATATTGATCCAGAATATCTTCAATTTGCCCATAGTATGTGCCCAGATTAATAGTTAAAAATCTCTCGAGATTATCTATTTGGTCAATAAAGTTATCAATTTTTTCTGAGTATTCTCTTAATAATTCGGTAACTGTTTTTAAGGGATAGAGTTTACAATTGAGATCCTTTATAACTTCATTTATCATCCATTCCTTGTTTCCTATAACCCTAAGATATATTTTACTCTTATACTCTTCAACTTTTTGAATTGTAGCGGATAATCCAATTTCTTGTTTTGCAAATTTATCTTCAGCAAAAAATCTTAGGATTGTTAGTTGCGTTTCATTTGATCTTTCAATAAATCCTTTAGTTTCTTCTTCTTCAATTGGTTTCTTGAGCAATTCAAAGTTATTTTTTTCCAAAATTGATCTAAGTTTCACCTTTAAGGCATCAGCAGGAATATCACTTTCAATTATCACATCTTTTTTTATCATTGGAGCAGTTTGTTCGTCAAAATACTCATCTGAAACCGATTTCGGAATTAGATACTTGCAAAACTCCCTAGAAGATGGTAGTTCCAATTTTGTTAATATCATTTGATATATACCCTCTATAGAATCGTATACTTTATCCTCATTAAATTGTACACCTAATTTTGTAGTTAACAATGGTGGTATATCATTTGGATTATTGAAAATTGGAATTACTTTCTTATCGAGTTTCAAAGCTGCACGCCACTCCATTTTAACAGCTTCAGAGTAAAGAGAGTTTTCTGAGCAAAATAATAGGAATATAGAGCAGAGTTTTAAATTATCATCCATATATTCATAAATGTCATCATGCATATCAGATTCCCAATAAAGTATTTCATCGATCTCTGGATACTGAATTAACACGTCTGTAATCAATGGGATTTGGAATAAATCAGAATCTTTTGTTGCATAACTTATAAAAACTAGATTTTTCCCTTCAGCAAGTTCGGGTGTGATTAATCCTTTTTTCTTTTTTAGTTTAATCCATTCTGTCTTTCTTCGCTTTTTTCTTCGATACTGTGTATATGTGATAGTACTCACGATTCCTAAGCAAAGAGCTATAATACCAATAATTAAATAAAGAATAAAATTGTCAGGAGCACCACCACCTAAATCTTTATATACATCTACATATACAATAGTTACTTTATCAACCGTATCTATTATATAAAACGCAATTGTTACTACGCCTTCACCAAGTGCATCCCAGATTGATTGGTTAATAGTAACTACATTACCGGTAAATGGAATCTTTGTTACACCCCCATCTAAGCTATAATAACTTTCTTTTATACCAGAAGCATCTTGGATATCAAGAGTTATTGTAGGAGCTTCAGCTCCAAATGTGGTTGTTTCCATAGGTTCTATTTCAACTTGTGGAGGGGAAACATCTCTTATAAAAGTCACATATCTGCGATAAATTTTCCCTGAAGAATCATTGGCATAAAAAGTCAAATTAACGATTCCTTCTGGCAAGTTATCCCAAGCAGTTGGATTAATTGATTCATTTGTAC
>JBHLNR010000004.1:0-57524 GCA_048941385.1 Promethearchaeota archaeon | reverse complement strand
AGGATTAACATGTATCGGGTTATAATCTCCTGTCACCTCAGCAAATTTCATAACGTCTTCTTCTGTTATAGTTTTAGTAAACGAGGCAGATTGCCCTACTTCATAATCCTCATATTTAACAGGTTCTAAATCTGACATAAAATCAATTAATGAATATGTAGATAAAAATTTTAACTATCAAAACCTTCAAATAAAAATTCAATTTTATTGAACATGTTCAGATATAACTTTAAATTTTATTGACTAAATTCTTATTAGAATAACTCTAAAAAATAAAACAAGTGGTAATTTATGGAAAATGAGAGAATTTCTTATCATAAATCTGTTCAAAAAGTATATGATAAACTTAAAAAAGATGGAATGAACACAATTTGGGATCGATTTGAAGCACAGGGATTTGGGGGTGTCCCTGACAGAAGATGTCCATTTTGTTTAAAAGGAGCTCGTTGTGATTTATGTTCTAATGGTCCCTGCAGAGCAGATTCATCAATAGATAAGCGTGGCGTATGTGGAATGACTGCTGATGGTATGGCGATGCGCATGATGCTACTTAGAAATGTAATGGGGGCATCTACTTATCATTATCATACTGAGACAACTTTAAAAACTTTAAAAGCTATTGTAGAAGGAAAAACATTATTTAAAATTTCTGAGCCTGAAAAACTAAAAAGTTTTGCTGAACGTCTTGGTTTAGATACAACCGGTTCAGAAAAAGATATTGCCCTTAGGCTATATAATTTTGTAAAAGATGACTTTAATACCCCTTATGACGAACAGAGTAAAATTGTGGAAAAATTAGCACCACCTGAAAGAAAAGAAGTATGGAAAAAACTAGGAATTTTCCCAGGAGGCTTATATGGTGAAATGATGTTTTCTACGAGCTCTTGTTTAACTAATGTAGATGGCTATTATGCCAGCTTAGCCCTTAAAGCAATGAGATTGGGAATTGCAATGGCATATCAAAGTCAACTAGTTAATGAATTCACTCAAGATATTTTGTTTAATACTCCTCGACCTCATAAAATGAGGGTAAATTTAGGTGTATTAGATCCTGATTATGTCAATATATTACCAAATGGACATGAACCATTCTTAGGATTTGCAATGGTACAACTTGCTAGAAAATCTGAATGGCAAGAAAAAGCCAAAGCAGTTGGTGCAAAAGGTTTGAGAATCATAGCAAACATAGAGACTGGACAAGAAATGATACAAAGATGGGAGATGGATGATGCATTTTATGGATTCACAGGAAATTGGATTATGCAAGAAGCTGTAATAGGGAGT
Source organism: Promethearchaeota archaeon (assembly GCA_048941385.1). Taxonomy (GTDB): domain Archaea; phylum Asgardarchaeota; class Lokiarchaeia; order Sigyniarchaeales; family SOKP01; genus Loki-b32. The sequence continues at coordinate 56,240 of JBHLNR010000004.1, read as the reverse complement.
GGCTGCATTGATGCTTTTGTATGTGATATGAATTGCTGTATGCCAATTGATCCTATATATGCTGAGAAATATAAATTCAAATTAGTTCCTGTCTCAGAAGTAGTAGCTTTTGAAGGGATAACTGACAGAATAGATTATAAACCAGAAAAAGCAGAAGAACAAGCAGCGAAACTTCTTCAATTAGCTATTGATAACTTTAAGGAAAGGCGATCGAGTGTCGAACCGATAACAGGACTAGATATGAATGAAGCAGTTGTTGGTTTTTCAAGTGAGAGTATTATTGATGCACTTGGAGGTACACTCGAACCATTATTGGATCTTATTAAAGATGGTACAATACGAGGAGTGGCTGGATTAATCTCTTGTACTACTCTCAGAGATTATGGTCAAGATGTGCATACAATTCAAGTAGCTAAAGAATTAATTAAAAGAGATATTTTAGTGTTATCAATGGGTTGTGGCAGTGGTGCTCTACAAGTTGGAGGATTATGTTTACCAGAAGCAAAAGATTTGGCTGGTCCTGGCTTAAAAGCGGTTTGTGAAAAATTGGGGATTCCCCCTATACTTAGCTACGGGACATGTACCGATACTGGTAGAGTTGCTGATTTAATTGGCAAAATTTCAACCGCACTTGGTGGTATACCAATTCCAGATTTACCAGTAATAGCCGTAGCTCCAGAATATATGGAACAAAAAGCTACTATTGATGCTATATTTGCTTTAGCATTTGGACTTTATACATATGTAAATCCTGTTCCTACAGTAACAGGAGGAGCCGATTTAGTAAGGCTTTTAACTCAAAATTTAAAGGAGATTACAGGTGGAGTTTTACATGTTGAAACTGATCCTGTTCAAGCGGTTGATTCAATGTTAGCTCACATCGAAAAAAATAGAATAAAATTAGGAATATAAAATCATTTTTTTTTTAATTCACTCCTGATTTCAATCATATTTTTTTATAAGTTTAACAAGATCAATCGGACCATTAATATTTATCAAGCTAATGAGATTTTTATCTAAAGGTTGAATGGACTTTTCTACTGAAATATAATTAATATTCCATTTCTTGTCTATAAAGTTGATTAAACCATAATTCTCAGTCATAAGAATTTCTTTAGCCTGTAGAAATCCTTTTTCAACTGGATATATTGCAAAAAACGGTTCTAGGTACCCATTATCCCATTTTGGTATACAACAGTCAAATCCAATAGAATTGTTTATCATTAATTTTATTACCTCTGCTTTTATTAAAGGCATATCACAGGATAATAGAAAGGCTTTTTCAAATTTTAATTCATTTAGCACTTTTAAACCAGAATATATTCCTAACATTGGTTTATAGATTTTTGGATGAGCAAAGATATCTCTATCATCTAAAATAAAATTTACTTCTTTTGGAAATTCGATTTGTTTTCGATAATTAAATATTTGTTCTTCAGAATGTGCTACCAAATAAATAGCATGATTAAATTTAGATAAGATTTCCAATTGATGTAGAATTAAGGATTTTCCATATAACTCAATAATCGCTTTTTCAGTTCCAAAACGAGCACTCTTTCCACCAATTAAAATTAGAATTGCTAAATATTTTTCATTCTCCATTATTCAAAAATACTTACAGCTATTAAATATGTATTAATACTCAATTTCTAAGATATTTGGAGTAAAAAAAATCAGATCAATTTACATTTTTATTGTTAAAAATGAAAAGAAATCATTTCAGGGCAATTATGAGATGATTTTTTTAGTAATCTCCGTCTATTTCATCATAATCGTCCCAATCTTCGTCCTCATCCTCCTCCTCATCATAATCCTCGTCATCATCCCAATCATCTTCATCCTCATCTTTCTTTTTTCTCATTACTTCATTTAGATTCATTTTTCTTATCTCCTTTTTTTATTCATTATAATAGATTTAAAATATTATATATTTTCAAATACCATAAAAGATTTATATTATATTTAAATATTACCTATTTCAATAATTTATATTAAAATTAAAAAGGTTAATTTAATTTGGCAAAAAAAATGAAATCGACAATTTTTATATATTTATTTTTGAATTGTTATTTCTTATTAACTAAAAGATGATTTGTTTCAATTAAATAATTTAATATGCTTATTTCTCGGTAGATTATAGATTTTTAATAAATTCTATGGAACCTTTAAAAGATTTGAAGAAATTTATTTTTTTGTTGAGAATGTATAATTTTCAATTTATATGTTATATTCAATAATTATTTTTAAGAATTATTAGCTTTCTAATCAATTTAATTTTAGAGTCTCCAAAAATGATTGCAGAATGAAAATTGAATATCTAAGCTAATCTATTTCTTTCTATTTAGATAAAAAAATAAGAACATTATACCTTTCTACAATACTTTATGTCGAAAATGAGATATTAACCTATTTTAAGGTTAATTCAATTAAATAAAGTGGGTTTAGAAAAATTTATAAATAAGTTAATTTTTATTTAACCTCAGATGAAGATGTTAATCTTTATTAATAATAGTAAAATCTATGTAGCTTTAAACTAAAAATCATTGGGAATTTCTGTAGATATATACTCAATATATGAAAACTATGAAGGAGGAAAAGATTAAATGCAGCAGTATAAAAAACCAGAGGAAATGGTAAGGGAAAACTTAGAATTAAGAACAGAATTAGAAAATTTGAGAAAAGAAGTTGAAACTATGAAAAGTTCACTCAAAACGACTCAAGTTGAGATTGATAGAATTCTAAAAACATTGACAATGAAACCTTATGGGGAAGAATTTAGAGAGAGAATGGAAAATATCGAAAGACGGACTTTTTTTTAGAAAGTCATCCCAAATAATGAATTTTTTCTCCTATAATTTTTAATTTAAAAGAATTTAATAAATTTTGAAATAATGAGCCAAGTAGAAGGAAAAATAAGTAAAAATAAAAGTATTGTTCATAGGAATACACCAATTTGCTATGGTCCAGTTCTTAACTTAGAGGAATATGTGAAGAAAGATTGGTGGAAAAGAATTTTTAATTCTTATTATTTAAAAACGGATGGGGATGTAGTAGAAGATCAAAAAATAACCGAATATGAAGTAGATTTTTTTTCAAAAATTATGAATCTTAAACCTGAACATTACATTCTCGATCTTTGTTGTGGGCAAGGAAGGCATTCTATTGAATTAGGTAGAAGAGGATTTGAAAATATTTATGGTTTAGATCGATCACGATATCTAATTCAAAAAGCCAAATTAACTAGTAAAAATAACGGAATTTTATGCAAATTTCAGGAAGGGGATGCAAGAAAATTATCCTATAAATCAGATCTTTTTGATTTTGTAATGGTTTTAGGCAATAGTTTTGGATATTTTGAATCTATAAATGATGATGTGCAGGTCCTTAAAGAAATTCATCGAGTTTTAAAGCCTTGGGGAAAAGTTTTAATTGATATTACTGATGGAGAATATTTAAAAAATAATTTTCAACCACGCTCATGGGAATGGCTTGATAAAACTCTTTTTGTTTGTCGGGAGAGATCATTATCTTTAGATGATCAAAGACTAATCTCTCGCGAAGTAATTACTCATGTGAATAAGGGTGTTTTAGTAGATCAATTCTATGCTGAAAGATTATATTCAAATGAAAAAATTGCAGAAATTTTAACAAAAGTTGGTTTTAGTGAGGTAACTTTTCACGGGACATTAACTCCTGAATCCCAGAGGGATCAAGATTTAGGTATGATGGAAAAACGAATTATAGTCAGTGCATCAGTTAAAAAGGAATGGACAGAAATTAAAAAAAGAACAAGAACATCTAACAAAAAAGTTGTAGTTATATTTGGAGATCCGAAAAAACCAGATTTGCTTAAACCTTCAAATATTTTTGATGATGATGATTTTTATACGATAAACCAAGTAAAAGTAGCATTAGACGAGTTAAAAGGATATTCATTTTCCTATTTAGACAACCACAATACCTTAATTCAAGATTTACAAAATTTAAAAGACAACATTAACTATGTACTTAACTTTTGTGATGAAGGGTACTTTAATGAGGCACGAAAAGAATTACACATACCAGCGTTATTAGAAATTCTTAAAATTCCTTATACAGGATCTGGCCCTCAATGCCTTGCCTTTTGTTATGATAAATCTCTAGTAAGAGGTATAGCAAAAGAGTTGCAAATAGCTGTTCCTGAAGCGATATACATAAGACCTGATGACAAAATTATTGATTTGCCTTTATATTTTCCTGCAATTGTGAAACCTAATTTTGGAGATTCGAGTTTTGGGATTACTCAAAAATCTGTAGTTCATGATGGAGAGGAATTACTCAGTGCAGTGACAGAGATTCGCAATAAGTTTGGGTATGATAAACCCATATTAATTGAGCAATTTCTTACAGGTAAAGATCTAACAATAGGGATCATTGGAAATCCTCCTGATAATTACATTATTCTTCCTATAATAGAAGAAGATTATTCAAGTCTGCCTGCAGATTTGCCTAAAATATGTGGTTATGAAGCAAAATGGTTACCAGATTCACCTTATTGGAATATCAAATCTATCCCAGCAAATCTTCCTTCAAATGTCGTCGACCTCATAGAAAATTGCTCACTCAAATTATTTGAAAGATTGGAATGTCAAGACTATGTGAGATTTGATTGGCGTTTAGACGAACGGGGAAATCCAAAATTATTGGAAGTTAATCCAAATCCGGGATGGTGTTGGGATGGGCATCTTGCAAAGATGTGTAAATATAGTGATATTTCATACAAAGAAATGTTAAAAAAAATTTTAGAAAGCGCAGAAAAGAGAATTGGATTACTTTAATCATAATTATTATAAGGAATTTGTAACTAGAAATGGGGACAACAGAAATTAATAATTATAACAGGAAACCAGAAAAAAAAGAAGATATTACTCGATATGTTCATTATCTTGAAAGAAGAATTTCAGAGTTAATTAGTGAGATAAATTTATTAAAAGCTGAATTATCCAAGCTAGAAAACGAAATAACTAGTTTTAAAGCAGAAACTGAGCGTTTGGGGGAATTACCTTTAATAGCCGGGAATATTATTGACGTTTTAGATGATGATAAAGGTCGAGCTATTGTAAATTATCCTCCAAATGCAAGTTATGTTGTTAGAGTAAGTAATAAAATCCAATGTGATAAACTTATACCTGGTACAAATGTTGCCTTAAACCAAAGAAATTTCGCAGTAATGGAAATTTTACCTACTCAGATTGATCCCTTCGTAAAAGGTATGGAAATAGAATATCCACCAATTGATGTTTCCTATGACGACATTGGAGGTCTAGATACACAAATTCAAGAAGTGAGAGAGATAATTGAATTGCCTTTAATGAAACCTGAATTATTTGAAAAAATTGGTATTGAACCTCCCAAGGGAGCTCTTTTTTATGGTTTTCCTGGAACAGGTAAAACTTTATTAGCTAAAGCTGTTGCCCATGAAACGAATGCTACTTTTATAAAAGTTGTGGGAACTGAATTAGTTCATAAGTTTATTGGTGAAGGTGCTGAATATGTGAGAGAAATATTCAAAATGGCTAGAGAAAAAGCTCCTGCGATCTTATTTATTGATGAATTAGATGCAATAGGTTCTGTCAGGATGGATGATGCTACCTCGGGGGATAGAGAAGTTAATAGAACTTTAATGCAACTCCTCAGCGAGTTAGATGGATTTGATCAACGTGGTAATATAAAATTTATAGCAGCAACGAATAGAATTGATATATTAGATCCTGCCTTGCTAAGACCTGGGCGATTTGATAGAATTGTTGAGTTTCCTTTACCAGATGATAAAGCGAGGGAGTCTATTTTTAGAATTCATATGAAAAATTTACATTTTGAAACTGAGGTAAATCTTAAAGAAATAGTAGAGCTTACTAAAGATGCAAATGGCTCTGATATTAAAGGGATATGTACAGAAGCAGGAATGTATGCAATACGAAGAAACTCTGAAACTATTTCCTATGATGACTTAATAAATGCAATAAACAAGGTAATGAAAACTAAAAGTAGCGATCAATCCCCGATATCACTATTTATTTAAACTCTAATTGAATTATCATTAGATTTGAAAAGGGATAATATTTTGATCTGATTATAATTCGTTAAAATATAATCCACGCTTTACCCAAAAATTTAAATATTTAAGATGTGCTTATATTTATAGTGATTAAAAATGGAATAAGTTTATAGCGATTATCAATTTTGAATTAAACTTTTTTTCTAAGAACTAGTTTTAGCTATAAAAATTTTAGAAAATTGCTCTAAACTTTGACATGCACTCTATACATTGATTTACTTCAAAAATATATGATAATTTGCTGTAAGCTTCATTTTCAGAACATAAGAAATAAGAAATTCAATTGAATTAGCCAAAGTAGTTGGGCTCTATTAGATCAATTTTGATTAAATTGATTAAATAATCAAGATTTTTCAATGGCCTAAATAAAGATCCATTGAAATAAGAATACACATTTAAAAAAAAGATGAGTAATATGAAAATTGTGAAAAAATTCAGAAATCCAAGCAACCTTGAAATAATAAGACGTAGAAATTTCTACACTACGTCATTCAATTTGCTACTCTATGGAATAGGTCAAACATTATTCTTTATAGTATATATGCCTTTTTTATATAAATTCACGGGCTCTATTTTTACAACAGGAGTTATAACTACATTAGGGAGTATAGTACAATTTTTACCTATGCCATGGCTAGGACGGTTATCTGATCGATATGGACGAAAATTGGTGTGGTATTTTGATACGCCTTTCTTAGTTCTTGGTTTATTTCTATTCATAATCGCGGATAATATTTTTATTCTCATAGTAGGTGTTTTAAGTATTAACTTTGGTTGGGCAATTTCTTTTTCGGTTTACCAGGTATTTGTATCAGAAAATAGTGAAGAAACAAAAAAAGGCTTAAATTTTGGAATTTTAACTTTTTTACTATTTGGGGGTAATATTATTGGTAGTTTCTTTGTGTTGGTAGATTCTAGGTTTAGTTACAGTTTTTATTTTTACATTTTTATCCTTATTCTATTAATTAATCAGACTTTCTTCGCAATTTTTATTTCTGACCCTATCCCACGTAAATCTAGAGTTCATGTCAATCCCGCTTTAAATTGTAAGACCGAAAAAGGAATATGGAAAAAAATTCTTAAAACTCCTAAACTAAGAGCAACTGTTATTTTTTTCACTTTAGATGCTTTCATATATAGTATTTCGTTATCTATTTATAATGCAGGTTTGATTGATCAGTACAACATCACACAGCAAGATATTGCACTCTTAACCCTTTGTAGTAACATTAGTTTAATGTTTTTACAAATTCCCGCAGGTCATCTCACTGATAAAATTGGAAAAAAAAAAACCCTAATTTTCTGTGAATCATTTGGTTTAACATTTTTTTCTTTACTTATTATAACATTCTTACTCTGGTCAATTGGTTTTAAAAACTCTTTACTTTCGTTATTAATTATAGGACAAATCATCAATGCTATGGTTGCTACTACATTTATACCCTCAGAAGGAATAAGCTTAACGAATTTAGATGAAACCAGGAGATCAGAATCTTATGGAATAGTATCACTTATTAGAGGGATTGGGGTAATACCTACGGGTGTGATTGCAGGATTCTTAATACAAAACGTGCATTATATTGCCTCTTTTATTATTACGATAATAGGGATCATCTTTTTGTTGTGGTTCTTAACAAAATATTTTGATTCTGAGAAAAATAAACACAAAATTGAAATTCAAGGGAAGGTTTAAACCATCTATAGTGGTAGATGTGAAAAAATCAATAAATCCAGATGACTTAAAATGTTATAAATAGTATAAGAGAATCTCAATCTATGACTGCAAATGGGAATTACGAAGAAATTAACAATATAAAGCGTAAAAATTTGTGGGCTTTATTTTTTATTAATTTGATAACCGGTTTGGGTGCTGGTATGTTTAATGTAGTTTATCAACCATTTATCTTGGATCTTACAAATTCAATCTTTTTAACTGGGGTGTTAGTAACTATCGGTGCTGTTGTTATGTTTTTACCTATGCCTTTAGTAGGCAAATTATCAGATAGAGTTGGAAGAAAGAAGATGATGTTAACTAGTATTCCGTTTACAATCTTTGGTTTATTCTTCCTCATTCTTTCAGATTCAAATACCTTAGTATTTCTTATTATTGGAATATTATTGTTCTTCTTAGGAAACGTATGGACTACATCAAGTAGCTGGATATTTACATCTGAAACTAGTAATAAATCAAAGGGTTTAATGTATGGACTTTTACTATTTTCCTATTTTGGAGGAACAATATTTGGGTCATTATTTGTATTTTTTGGAGAAGCTTTTAATACTCGGTTTTTCTTCCTAATAAACATAGGATTACTAATTATTGGGGGAACTATTAATTTAATATTTATATCAGAAAAATTTCTATTTAATAAGAATCCTGAATTAAGGATAAAAAAATCATCTGAGTCAACTCAAGGGATTTGGCAAAAGATTCTTAAAAATCCTAAGAGTAAAGCTGTTTTAATTTTTTTAACTTTAGATCTATTTATATATAATATTGGTCTTTCTATCTATAGAGGGGGATTAACAGATTTCTATCAAATTACACGAGAAGAACTTGCTTTGATAACAATTATATTTAGCACTTCCAATATGATCTTTCAGATTCCAGGTGGGCATATGGCAGATAGAATCGGAAAAAAAAAATCCCTCCTCTTAAGCCAGTTTTTTGGATTACTATTTTTCATCATCAATATCCTTGCGTTCTTTGTTTGGGAAAGTGGATTTACAGCGTTCCTGTTACCCGCCCTAATTATAAGTCACATTCCCTTTGCTATCAGTGTATGTACATTTATTCCATCCGAGCAGTTGGCATTAACCGATTTGGATGAAACCAGAAAGGCAGAATCATACGGTATTGTTGGAATGATAAGAGGTATAGGATTTATCCCAACTGGTTACATTGGTGGATTTTTAGTAGAAAATGTGCATTATATTGCGCCTTTATTTATTTCATTCTTTGGTATCTTTTTTGAAATATGGTATCTACTCAAATATTTCCATGATTAATAATACATTTTTTACAAAATAATAACACATTTAATTTTCCAATAATTCAATTCTTTGAATTTAAAAATATTATAATTAAAGAATATAAAATGGTGAAATTATGGGTAAATTAGCTAGAAAGGTAGCAATGATAGGAGCAGGAATGAGTCCATTTGGAGCTCATTTTCCGCACAAAAGAAATCCTGATTTATGGGTTGATGCGTGGTTAAATGCAGTTAGCACCGTAGATAACGGAATTGAACCAAAAGATGTAGATGCATGTTATGTAGGTAATTATTCTTCAGATTTATTTAACCATCAGGGACATTTGGGCCCACAAATGGCTAATTTGGTAGGTTTAACTCCAAAACCAGCAGGCCGATTTGAAGGTGCTTGTGCTAGTAGTGGGATTGCATTGCGTCAAGCAATTTTAGCCATAGCATCAGGAGTACATGATGTTATTGCAGTATCTGGGGTTGAATGTATGACAGAATTGCCTACAACAGGAGTCACTGACGTATTAGCAACAGCTTCAGACAGTTTATTTGAATATCCCGCTGGTGCGACGTTTCCTGGATTGTATGCAACTTTAGCATCAGCACATTTTAATAAATATGGTACCACCATGGAGGATTTAATGCGAGTCGCTATTAAAAACCATGAAAATGGAAAAGAGAATCCTTATGCCCAAATGCAAAGATCAATTGCAGATTTAATGGCAAGTAAAATTGCCAAATTAAAACAATCGGGAGCAGATCTTCCAGATTGGAAAGATGAGTTTGATTATCTTAAAAGCAGCTCAAATCCAATGATTGCTTATCCTTTACGGTTATTTGATTGTAGTTTAATTACAGATGGAGCAGCATGTGTATTTTTAGCTGCTGGAGATGTTGCTAAAAATTTTACTGACACACCAATTTGGATTGCTGGAACTGGTCAAGGGAGTGCAGCATTATCTTTGCATGATAGAGACGATTTGACAAGTTTTATAGCGAGTAAAGAAGCAGCACGCCAAGCATATGAAATGTCAGGATTCAAACCTAAAGATATTCAAGTGGCGGAAGTTCATGACTGTTTTACAATTGCAGAAATTGTTGCATTGGAAGATTTAGGATTTTATGAAAAAGGTAAGGCTGTTGAAGCAATAAGAAATGGAGAAACAAAACGTGATGGTTCATTACCAATAAATACAAGTGGAGGATTAAAGAGTAAAGGACATCCTGTAGGTGCAACTGGGGCGGCATTTTGTGTAGAAGCATTTAAACAGATGAGAGGAATTGCTGAGAGAAATCGCCAATTGAAATTTGATGTGGAACGTATGCTAACTCATAATCTAGGTGGTTCAGGGGCAACATGCGTTGTAACCATCTTTGAAAAATAGAGGGGGATAAAATGTCAGAAAGTGAAAGGGAATTTACTATTAAAAGTTATATTGATTATTTGTCTGAAAAGAAGCTAATGGGTTCAAAGTGTAAAGATTGTGGAGCAACTTATGTACCTGTGAGGAAATTATGCACGAAGTGTAATAGTATAAATATGGAATGGGTTGAAATGTCAGGAGAAGGAAAAATTGAAGCTTTTACTAGCATTACTGTAGGAACACCTTTTTTTGTTGAAAAAGGTTATGATAGAACTAAACCATATTGCTTTTCAGTTATAAAATTAGATGAGGGACCTATGATTAGTGGACAATTAATTGGAGTTGATGAGAGCAAACCTGATACCATTAATATAGGAATGCCAGTTAAAGCTATTTTTATTGAAACTGAAATTAGAGGAGAAACAAGAGTAGATCTGGGTTTTGAGCCCATCTAAATTAATTCATCATTTTTTTTGTTTAAATTTATGTTTTACATCTCAAAATTTTATTATTTCTTCTTTTTTGAATTCTCAACCTCTGTAAATGCATAATCAAGAATTTCACATGCTTTTTCGGCTTGTTCTTGAGTTAATTCAAGTGGTGGTTGTATCCTTATAACATTGCCATCAATACCACCTTTACCTATAAGAAGTCCTTTTTGACGGCATATTTCCATTACTTTTAACATTTCCTGTGTAGCAGGTTCCTTTGAATTTCGATCACAGACGAGTTCAATCCCTTGCATCATTCCCTGTCCACGGACATCTCCAACTATTCTATGGTTTTCTTTAAGCGTTTTAAATAGATCCTTAAAAATCTTACCCATTTCAATTGCTCTCTTCAGATATTCTTCCTCTTGGATAATTTCAATAACCGCAATTGCAGCAGCGCATGATAAAGGGTTTCCTCCAAACGTAGTAAAAGCATCAGTCATAGTATAATCTATAGCATATTCTGGTCGTGTTAAGAATCCTGCGATTGGGATTCCGCTTCCAAAACCTTTAGCAAGAGTTATAATATCAGGATTTACGTTTGAATTCTCAATACCCCACCAATGATCACCAGTACGCCCAAATCCTGTCTGAACTTCATCAGCAATGAATATTCCATCGAATTCTTTCACGATTTCATATGTAATCTGAAAAAATTCTGGAGGTGGTTGAATTATACCTCCAACACCTTGTATCGGTTCAGCAATAAAAGCAGCAATAGCTCTATTTGTTTGAGTACGTATAATTTCACGGAGATAACGAGCACATTCTATATCACATTCAGGATACATCTTACTAAAAGGACATCGGTAACAGTACCCATATGGAGTAAACCGAACTCCTGGAGGATGAGCTTCAGGTACAGTGCGCCAACCAACACTCGAGATTTCTCGAGTTAATTGAGTTCGTCCATGATAAGCATGAGTACACGCTATGATGTAAGGATTACTTTTATACTTTCTTGCCATAAACAGAGCAGCCTCATTAGCTTCAGATCCACTATTTACAATGAATGTCTGTGATAAACCAGAAGGAGCAATTTGAGCTAATTTCTGTGATAATACAGCATAGGGAACTGTCGAATAGAGAGTACTAGTATATATTAGTTGATCAATCTGCCATTTAAGCGTTGCTACATATTTTGGATGGTGATGTCCTGTAATTTTTGTGCAAATTCCAGAAAATAAATCAATATATTGCTTTCCAGAATCATCTTTTACAAGAGCGCCTTTTCCTTCGGTAATAAGGATAGGATCTTGATAATAGTGGGCAACTGCGGGTATAATGTGTTCTTGTTCAATGGAAAGTATATCCTTTTTAGTATATGCTTTGCGAAGTTCCTTTGGAACTAGATTTTCACTCATTCAATCCACTCTATAAATATTAGTTTTTAGAAAAGAACAAAAAAATTGAATACTTCTCCAACTTTATTTATTGTTATTGATTTTATATAAAATAGCATTTAAAAAATAACTTAACTTAATTCATCCAAAAAAAGTAAGAGTTGAAAAATATGTCTTTTGAAACAGCATTTACGATAGATACCTCAAGTATTAAATATGGCTATGGAGTGACAAAGGAAATAGGATTTGATATGAAAAAGCTTTGTGCAAAACGGGTTATGGTTGTTACAGATCCAAATTTAACTGAAAGTGAACCCGTAAATATTACCCTTGAATCTCTACAAGAAAAAGACATAAAAACAGTTTTATTTGACAAGGTACGAGTTGAGCCCACTGATGATTCCTTCAAAAAAGCAATTAAATTTGCGATAGATGGTAATTTCGATGGATTTATTGGTGTTGGAGGTGGATCAAGTATGGATACTGCAAAGGTGGCAAATTTATATTCGACTTATCCCACCGATTTTTTGGACTATGTCAATAAACCAATTGGTAAAGGATTACCTGTACCAGGACCATTGAAACCGATGATTGCTATCCCTACAACTGCAGGAACTGGTAGTGAAACAACTGGAGTTGCAATATTTGACTTAAAAGCAATGCATGCAAAAACAGGTATTGCTCACCGTGCTTTACGTCCACTTATGGGGATAATTGATCCAAATAATACTCAAACCGTGCCAAAAATCGCTGCTGCTTCTTGCGGTTTTGACGTTCTCTGTCATGCATTGGAATCAATTACAGCTATTCCATACAACAGTCGTCCTGCACCGGAAAGCATTGAATTACGGCCAGCTTATCAGGGAGCTAACCCAATTAGCCATCTTTGGGCTTCAAAAGCAGTTGAGATGGTTTCCCGAAATATTGTGCGCGTGGTAGAGGATCCATCTAATGATGAGGCTCGAGCAGAAATGATTCTGGCATCAACATATGCAGGTATCGGTTTTGGTAATGCAGGTGTTCATTTAGCTCATGGAATGTCTTATCCTGTTTCAGGAATGGTTAAAGAATATATCCCTGACGGATTTAAATCTAAACATCCAATTATACCACATGGTATGTGTGTCGTACTTGTTTCTCCTGCCGTATTTCGTTTCACTGCAAAAACAAATCCAAATTTACATTTAGAAGCAGCTGAATTAATGGGAGTTGATATAAGCAATGCACAGAAAAAAGATGCAGGAGAAATTATCTCCAACAAGATATTAGATCTTATGAAAGCTACAGGGATACCTAATGGGCTAAGTGCTGTTGGTTATGGACCAAGTGATATTGAAGATTTAGTGCAAGGTACCTTACCACAACACCGTGTAACCAAATTATCTCCCCGAACCTTCACAACTGAAGATCTTAGACAGTTATTTGCAGAATCAATGACTTTATGGTAATTGAGAATTAATTATATTCATCCGATTTTTGAAGCTTGACCCCCATCTACACGAAGAATGACTGAAGTAATAAATTTTGCCTCATCTGAAGCCAAAAAGAGTGCTGCATAAGCTGTATCCCATGCATCACCCATTCCTCCTTTTAGAGGGACCATGCTATTTCTCATTTTAATTAATTCCTGTTTATCCATCCCTCTAGCTTTTGAAATTCCTTCAATAGCCATAGGAGTATTCATTAAGCCTAACATGATAGCATTAACCCGAATACCATTCTTGGCATATCTCATAGCTAATTGATGAGTTAAGGAATTAACTCCGGATTTTGAAATTTTATAAGCTACATATCTAACAGCACAAACAGCAGCAACGGAGGAAATATTTACTATTGAACCACTTTCCTGTTTTTCCATAACAGGTATAACATACTTACAAGTGAAAAACATTCCCTTTAGATTTACATCGAAAATTTTATCCCAATCCTCTTCACTCAGATCAACTAACTTTCTGTCTCCAGTCCCGATGCCAACATTATTTACAAGAATATCAATCCTACCGTAGACTTCAACACATTTATTTGCCATTCTCCGGCAATCATCTTCCTTAGTAACATCAGCTTTAAACACAAATGATTCTCCACCTTCTTTATCAATCAAAGATTTGGTTTCTAAGGCAGAATCAAGATTTCTATCAACCAACATAACTTTTGCACCTTCACGTGCAAAAAGAATTGACATTGCTCTTCCATTTCCTACGGTTTCTCCGGGTTGTTGGCCTGCCCCAACAATTATAACTATTTTTCCTTTTAATCTTTTACCCATTTTATTTCTCACTTTTTTTGAAGTTTTATGAATTATACTAAGATAAAAAAAGATAAAAATCACTCTTTTTATTTTGAAGAAAAATGAAGATAAAGAGTTATTTAGTCAAAATATTCAAATTTTCCTTGTAATCTAATATCTCTTGAAGAACTTCCAATTAGGATATTAAATATCCCATTTTCTACAATCCAAGCTCCCTTATTTTCATCATAGAAAGAAAGATCATCCATTCCTATCTCAAATGAGACTGTATGTTTTTCTCTTGACTCAAGTTTAATTTTCTTAAATCTCTTCAGTTCTTTAAGAGGTCTTTCTGTACTGAATTCAATATCTTGTAAATATAATTGGACAACTTCTGACCCTGTACGATTACCAGAATTGATGATATCAAAAGAAATTATGAGATTCTCCCCTCCTACAATTTTTTTATTAGATAAACTAAGATTCTCATAAGTAAATTTAGTATAAGATAAACCATGACCAAATGGAAAGAGCGGTTCAATGTTTTTTGTATCAAAATGACGATATCCTACAAAAATACCTTCGTCATAAAATACTTTTTCATCACCAGGATAGGTACGTTCAGAAACGTGGGCAGGAGAATCTGACAGTTTCTTCGGGATAGTTATAGGTAATTTACCTGAAGGATTAATTTCACCAAATACAATCGCTGCAATCGCATGTCCTGCTTCCATACCTGCATACCAATATTGAATAACAGCTGGGACATTTTCAATCCATTCTACCATAGATACAGGCGTTCCAGTGAGGATTACTATTGTATTTGGGTTTACTTCGATGGTACTCTTTATTAGATTAATCTGAGATGTAGGCAAAACAAAAGATTTTTTATCAACTCCTTCAGTATCCATCCCTGGTTTATGTCTTAAACCTCCAATGATTAATGTCACATCTGCCTCTGATGGAGATTCAACAATTTCAATTTTACCTTTACACTTTTCAATAAAGCCCTCAAGAGGTTTGACTTCATAAGGAGGAAAATTCGTGGAACTACCTCCTTCTAAATGTGTTGTCTTATCCACCATTGGCCCAATTAGAGCAATCTTTTTTATTTTATCCATATTTAAAGGTAAAATTTCATTGTCATTTTTTAATAAAACAATTCCTTCTTCGGCAATTTTACGAGCAAGGATTTGATGTTCAAGAGTGTTTCTAGTACCTTTCGGTAAACTCATTTCATCATCAAAAAGTCCAACTAGAAACATGACTCTTAGTAATCGTTTTACATTTTCATTGAGTGCATTTTCTGTGAATCTATTTTCTTCAAAAGCTTTCTCCAATTTATCAGGGAGATATTTATCAGCACCTGGCATTTCAAGTGTTAGACCTGCATTTATTAGACTTTCGATACTTGTGCTGGTTCTTGTAGCACCCCAATCTGAAACTACAAATCCTCTAAATCCCCATTCATTCATTAAAACATCTTTAAGAAGGTGTTTATTTTCAGAACTATATATTCCGTTCACTTTATTATAAGAACTCATTACTGACCAAGAATCTGCTTCTTGAATCGCTGCTTTAAATGCGGGATAATATATCTCTTGCAAAGCCCTTTCACTAACTTCAGAACTCACTGTGAATCGATTAGTTTCTTGGTTATTACATATGAAATGTTTAATACAAGCTGCAATTCTCTGACTTTGAATACCATTTACAGTCTCAACTGCCAAAATTTTATTTAAATATGGGTCTTCACTTTGATATTCAAATGTTCTACCACACATAGGGGTTCTATGAATGTTTATCCCTGGAGCAAGAAGCATATGAGCTCCAACATCTCTAACTTCTTGTGCTATTGCAACTCCAAATTCTTTAGATAATTTGGGATTCCAAGTTGCAGCTCGACATATTGCGGAGGGAAAATAAGTAGATTGAATTTTACCCTTATTATCAACTCTAACACCATGAGGTCCATCATGCATGGCAAATGGTTTTATACCTAATCGTTCTATTGGTTTTGTATACCACCAACGGTTACCAGATAACAGTGTATACTTTTCTTGTAATGATAATCGTCTTAGTAAATCATCTACTCTTTCCTCTAAATTTAGATTGTTATTCATAAATGGTAATTTCAGTAAATCCTCTTTAGATATCTGATTATTCATTTAAATCATTCCCTTTTTTAGATATAAAATATTATCTAAAAAAAAAGAATTTTGAAATTTAAGGATTGTAGAAGAAAGGATTTTCGACAGTTTCCTATTAATATGGTGAACTTCTATCAAGAATAAATATAACTTTTTAGTTCCTCTAATTATAATATGTTTAGGATTATTTTCTTTCTATTTACCTTATTTTTCTTTAGAAAGATTTCAAGTTCAAAACCTAAATGTATCGCTTAGTTTTAATGGAGACTTTACTTATAATTATGTTCAAGATCAATTGGATATAGGGTTTCGTATCCCAGGTACAGAAGAAAGAGTGAATTGTGCTCATTATTTTATCAATAAATTTCAGGCTATAGATAGTAATTTTACGTATGTTTTACATAACTTCACAGTTCAATCCATTGAATGTCAGAATATCCTATTTAAGTTAAATCAAAATCATAATAATATTGTTATTTTGGGTGCTCACTATGATTCACGCGCAAAAGCAACAAAGGATCCTAATCCAATAAACAGATCTGATCCAGTACCAGGAGCAAATGATGCCGCAAGCGGGTCGGCAGTTTTAATTGAATTGGCTAGAGTATTATATCTATTAAAAGATAACTTATCTTGTCAAATCTGGTTTTTGTTTTTTGATGCAGAAGATCAAGGAGTAGATAGTGGAGGTCCTGGAATGACTGGTTGGGATTGGTGTGAAGGTTCTGAGAAATTTGTTTCTGATATTAATGACTTTTATAATAATCATACAGAAACGTTTGAATGTATGATTCTTTTAGATATGGTGGGTGGGGTAAATTTAAGATTTATTAATGAATTATACTCTACATCTTCATTATTAGATGAATTATTTGCAATTGGAAGAGCATTGGGGTATACTAGCCAATTTCCTTCCAATCCTATAGACAATCGAATAATTGATGACCATAGAGCATTTCTAAAGATTTGTCCTGCTGCAGATCTAATAATTAATTTTTGGGATAATCCAAATTGGCAGTTTCACCACACGATAAGTGATAATATTACTTATATTAGAAGTGAAAGCTTACAGGCAACTGGTAGGACTGTAGAACAATTTATTTATAATAATTATCTTGACATCCCAAATAAAGATTATAATGGCAATTACCCATGGACCAAAGATGTAAATTTACAGGATTTAGAGATGATAGTGATCTTTATAACAACTATAATCGTTATTGCTATTGCTGCTTTAATGCTAAATGTTATTAAATATGATCCTACTATACGTAATTGAGAGTAAATAAAAATAGGATATTTCTTTAGTTAATCTTTATTATCATTCCACATTGTAAGCAAAATAGAGCATTTTTGGGAAGTCTAATCCCACAGAAATTACATATAATGGGTTTTAATTTACGCTTTGTTGCCTGTTCAACTGGAGGTATAGGTTCCAAAATTTCATTAGTAATAATCAGATGCTCTTCCTCAACTGGAGATATTGGCTGAGATTCAGGGGCAAGAATCATTTCAGGTTCATCTTTGGCAATTTCGGAAACTGAAGATATGGGTTGAGTATCAAAAGTAGAAGTCATCTTTGGTTCTTCTTCACTACTTTCTGAGGCTTGAGACGAGTGTTGAATATCAGAAATAGAAATTTCTGGTTCATCTTTTCCGATTTCTGAAATTTGAGTTGTGGGTTGAGTAGTAGGTGTAGAAGCAATTAAAGGTTCATCTTTTTTAATCTCTGAATCTGAGAGAATCAACTCTACCTCTTCTACCTTTTTACCACAAATAAAACAGAATTTTGCTCCCTCCAGAAACTTTTCACCACATTGAGGACAAAATTTGACTAAAACTTCTTTCTTCTTCTCTTGAATTGAGGGAGTAGTTTCCTGATCCTCATCCTTGAATTGCGAAACAACTTCTTTAGATTCTAACGTTCCCTTACTCTGTAACAACTCAGAGATTGGTGGGAATGAACTTTTATAAGGACTTTTTTTAACTACTTCTTGTTGTCGAGGAATAGTGGAAATTGGCTTGGTCTCGGGGAAAAATCTATATCCGCAAGTAGAACATATAGTGTAACCTGGAGATCTTGTAACTCCGCATTTTGGGCAATATTTAGGTAACGTACGGGAAACATTATGATAAGGTCTTTGTTTAGATGCAGTAAGTATTATAATCACACCTATAACTATTAAAATGACACTTATATATATAGAACTAGACCCTATATAATAAGAAAAAGTACCTATAGATAAGACACCTCCTATGATAATAAAGATTAATCCTATGCATATTTTTGATGCCTTATTGCTTCCTATCGTGGATGAAGAGTATTGACTATTCATGGAAGACAGTTGAATCTCATTATTTTTAAGCTAATATTATTATAGATAATTTATAATTTAAACATTGAGATGTGTTCTACTTAATATTATTTATTTTCTTATTCCCAAAATAGCTCGATGATTGGTATGGTCAATATAATTTTCTAATATTTCAAATTGTTTAAAAAGAACTTCAATTTCATTCATAGAAAAGAAATGGTGAGTAAGTCCCTTTTCTTTGCCTTTTTGAGGAATGTACGTGTTTTTCTCAATCCTCTTTAAATCCCAGCTATCATTAGTACAGCCCCATCCCTTTAAGAACGGGAATGTAATAAAGATATAACCTCCCTTTTTTAGAACTCTTTCAATTTCTTTAACCGTTTTTATAATATCTTTCATAAGATTGTGATGAATTACCTGAATGGAAATTACTGCATCGAATAAATTATCTTCATAAGGAAATTTATTCTCAATTCTTTGACAAATAGTTTCTACCTCAATTCCCTCTTCAGATAACCATTCTTGTGCAATTTCAATACCGCGAGGTGAAGAGTCAAGTCCAGAAATTTCAAAACCTTTTTTTGAAAAGAAAATGAGGTGACGACCTGTCCCACATCCAAGATCTAATATTTTTTGAACGTTGTTTATTTTGAATAGTTCTTCTAGTCTTTCCATATCTTCATGTGGTTCTAAAAAGACTCTTCCCTGCTCAGTAAAGATATCGTTCCAATCCGGCATAAATAAAAGAATTAATAGGTTATTAGAATTGAAGAAAATTAATCATCTTCACATTCCCAAAAATATCTACCATGTTTCTCTTTAAAAGCTTCAGCAACTTCATCGACTTTCGGACGTATAAATTCCAAGCCACCTTCTATATTTTCATAAGTTACTGGTAAAGGACCTAATACTTCACCATCAACTTGGCAATGATACGGGTTGTCTTCTGGATTCTTCATTTCTACCCTTACTTTCTTACTTGTGTATTCATAAATGTTTGGATGTGGTAGAAGTGTTGCTTTAAACATTCTATTAAAATGTTTGAGTAGCTTAAACTTACCAATATCAACTATATTAACATGAAAAATACCATCATCTACTCGAGCTCTCTGGCAAATATACATTCCCCCACCGTATGAAGGACCATTAGCGCAGGCTAAGCAGTTTGCCACTCCTTCATAGATATCGTTATCCATAATTGCTCTAATTTCTCTATTTTTCCAAGGAAATAAGGCCTTCAAAGTTTGGGTAGTATAATTTTTGCTTCTTTTAGCCTCATTTGCTCTTCTGGTAACTTCTGCATCAAATCCCTGACTTCCTATGCCTAAGAAGTAGCGTTGAACACCAGCATCAGTGGTAGCAAATCCAATATCTGCCTTTAAACTATTTCCTTCAGATATTATCTCGCATGCTCTCTTAATATCAGGACGTATTCCGATTGCTGCGGGAATATCATTTCCAGATCCCATTGGAATAAAACCACACAAAGCTCCAGAATTGGAGGTAACAACTCCATTCATAACTTCATTACAGGTACCATCTCCTCCCGCACCAATAACATTATAACCATCTTTTGCCAATTGATTAGCCAATTCTATTGCATTTCCTGCGTATTCACTTTCAACAAGTTTATAAGAAACATTTAAATCACCTAAACACTTGCTAGCATAATTAATATCTTTCTTAATTCTTTTTCCTTTTCCAGCAACAGGATTGTAAATAATCACGTAATCTTCCATATATCTCAATCTAAAATTATTATAGTTGATTCAGAAATTTTAAATCAATATATTAACACTTTAAATAACAAAATATTTAAAACTATTTTCAAATCTTTTCTAAATTACAATTTTTAAAAAGAATTTCTATCTCCAATCAGACCCACATTTACCACAGTATTTCTTCTTTCCATAAATGCGGGGATAATCCAATAAAACAATACTTTTATCGGTGACCTCATGGATGGAGCTCTCATCTCCACAACTAGGGCATCTTCTTCTTCCTATAGGGTTTTCAACGACAACTTTGCTATTAATATTGGGCTCGGAAATAAAAGTTTCCTCATTTCCGTCTATAATTGTAGTAATAGTTTCTGACATTACTTCAGTTTGGATAGATGATTCAACTTGTTCTGAGAGAAAATCTTCATTAATCATAATGATGTAACCTTTTACTATAGAACCCAGTTCCTCATTTTTTGGCAATCGTTCATATTTTTCATAGAAATTTTCTAAAAATTCTTTAGCATCACTATAATTGATGGAATATCCTTTCAATTTTATTAATTCTATAATTTGGTATATGATGTTATCTTTTGAGGGGTGGGGTACTCTTACCTTATTAACCTTTCTACTTAAATTTAAATCCATTTCTAAAGTCGTCCATATTTGCCCTACTTGCTCGTCTTTTAACTTTCCTTTTATTTGGATATAAATTCTCTTTTTTGGTTCTTGTAATATAGTTATTCTGTTTTCCTTTTGCTCTTCTTTATTTAATTTATCATTAAAGTAATTAATACGAAGTAAGGATTTTCCCAGTCTTGTTGTGTTGGTGGAAAAGTTAAGATCATTTTGTAAAATATTTACTATCTTTTGTTGAATACCCTCATAGTTCTGACCATTCATATCAAATGATTGAGTTTTCTCAAGCATTTATAAAATTTTAACCCTAAAACAGTTTATAATAAGATTTAATGAATAAGAAAATCAAGTAACTATTCTTTAAAATATTAATGCAAAATTTTTAGCGATCTGATAAAGTAAAAAAGAATTGTTCCTATATATTCGAAGAGGTACAGCATAAAATTCGAAAAGTAGAAGATTTATTTGTTGTTTTTTGTCGACAGATTCATGGAATATAGAAAATTTTAATTAGGGTTTTAATTAAATAGTCATTAAGACGATAGAATTAAAACTATGAAGAGAAAAAATATTAAAGCACCGATCAAACAGGAAAAAGAGACACCATTAAAGAGAAAAATAATTGTTGGAATAATTCTACTTAGTTTAGCTTTCTCTGGAGCTTTTCTAATTTACTATATAATGCAAATTTCATTAAATACAGATTCTCCAATGGTAGTTGTTGTTTCTGGTTCCATGGAACCTAATTTACATAAAGGAGACTTATTATTTTTAAAAGGAAAAGACGCTGAAGATATAAAAAACGGAACAATTGAAGGAAAAGAAGGAGATATAATTGTCTTTGATGCACGTGGGCTATGGATACATGCTCCCAGCGATCCAATTGTTCACCGAGTAGTAGATAAAATGTATGATAATGGTTGGTTTTTTTTGACTAAGGGTGATGCAAATCCTAATCCTGATGAGGCTTGGGTTCCTGAAACAAGAATTCTGGGTGTCGTAGTAGGAAGGATTCCCTATATAGGTTGGGTTAAAATCATCTTAACCGATTCGGGATTGCTCATCCCACTACTTGTAATTGTATCAGCATTACTCGTTATTAGTATTATCTGGGATCTCGTCAAGAAGGAAGAAGATGAAACTGGGATAAGAAGGAATAAAATTGTCTACAATGATGCTAATATTAAAAATGAAATTGAAATCGATTTCACTAAAGAAACCTAAATTAATCAGATTTATAAAATATTAGGTCAAATAATATTATACTAATTGTAATTACTAAATTATCAAAAATAAAATCAAAACATAAAAAAAGTGATCTAAAAATGGGATGGACTCCACCTAGCAAATTTACAGTACTTATAACTTTTCTTTTGATGGTATTCGGCCTTTTCATTTGTATTGACTTATTCTTTTTATTTCCAGATGGGAATGAACTTTTAGTACAAATAGATATAAGTATGGGAGATTTCACTCAATATGAGGTATGGGCTATAATAGCTATGGTTGTAGTGTTTCTCTCTTGGTTCATATTTTATCTTGGCGTAAGATTGTCTGGTTTATAAATTTTAAAAAATCAATTTCCTTTTTTTTCAAACCTTTTATTTTTGCTACAATTTATTTAAAATCTTTATTAGTCAGACAATAAAGTTTAAAAAATTTCCAAAATTTCAAGAGAATGTTATTACCGTAATTTAAGATTGAAATTACGAGAAAACGCTAATACGCAATACGGAAACGCAAAAAAACTATACAAATAATAGATATACAATAAAAAATTAAAAACAAAAGAGGAAATTAATATGGCTAAAGAAGAAAATGCTGTCTTTGTTGGTCGTCGCCCAACTATGAATTATGTGATGGCCACTATGATGATCCTTAATAAAGGCGAAGAATGTACTGTCAAAGCCCGAGGTAGAGCTATTTCCCATGCTGTTGATGTATGTGAAATATTAAGAAATAGATTCCTAAAGGGTACTGAGTATAAGGACATCAAACTTAGCACTGAACAATTAGAAGGAGAAAATGGACAAAATAACAATGTTTCAAGCATTGAGATTGTACTCGCACCACCAAAATAAAAAGATTTACATTTTCACTTCGCTTAAATTAAATAACACCCTTTAACTTTTTTTTTATAATATTTTCTCTATTAAATTTCGAATTGATTAAATTTTTCAGCCTTAGAATACGAGTTCTCGATCCTTAAATTCTTCCCAAATATCCCTAGAAAAAAAGGAAATTCAAATTGTTTTGCTAAAATTACAAAGATTTAATAATACAGTTGAAAAAATAATACTTAACAAAAAAATTATTTAATTCAATTTTAAGCAGTATTTTAAACAAAATAAAAAAATTCAAAAAAGAGGATGAAATAAAATGGCCAAAAAAGCCGCAAAAGTAGAACCACTATTTGTCAAATCAAAGGTAAGGGAATATATTAAAGGGAAGGAATGTAATACAAGCAGTGGTGTCCTTGATGGAGAAGCTTTAAACAATATCATCATGGGCATGCTTGATAAAGCAGTTAAACGAGCACAAGGAAATAATAGAAAAACCGTGAAGGCACGAGATCTTTAAACTTCTTTACTACCTATTTTTTTTTAATTTTTCTTGTTCTAAACTAGACTGTGTCTAAGTTAGTATGATTTTCATAGCCATTTTTAGTACAAGTAAATTTATTTCCTTCTTAATTATATTTTTTATTTTTCATTTAAAAATAGAGAATTTCAATATGCTATTAATAAAAAGTTAAATATTTCTCTAAAAACTGTTAAATCTGTTGAGTCTAAATGATTTATTAATAAAAATGATATTTATTGAAAAAATAGTATTAAATTATAAATATGTGTGCTAATAAGAGACTTAACCCGTTGAAAGAATGCGTAGAGTTTATAGAAGAACGTAAGTTTAGATATCTCGAAGAGGATAAACCATATTCCTCAGAAGTAGAAGAAGAAACTTTTGAGATACAAGAAGATAAAATATTTGAAATTCCCAAATGTGATAACTTAGATATTAGAAATATTGGATTTGTTGATGGTGGAAATGGACCTATTTTAAGAAGCGCAGATTTTAATATAAGCTTGAACCGTATAGCTGGAGTTTTATTTACATCAAATGAATGGACTGAAGCTGATATTACACCTAGTAAAATAGAGTTTTATAGCGCAACAGTCTTGGATCTTCTTGAGGATAATTCATTAGCCTACATTACTCGATTTTTCCCAACTGAACCCCACTTCTTAGAATATCTTCCAAAGAGTGAATTGAAATTTCAAATTAATGATCCAACTATTAGAGAAAGAGGATATCGATTACCGAATATGGACATTTTTGGGGGAATCGCTATGAGATTTGCTGAATGGACATATGCTAACAAATTCATCTCGACGGAACTAGATAAAGGAAGTATATTCGTTAGAGATGGCTCACTTCAATCAGGTTACACAGGTGAGACAAAACTTGCCGATAAATTGTATAAGAATGCAATTAAGAAGGGGGTTATAGTTACGGGGCTTTCAAAAACGTGTCGATTAATTACTCAAACAGGCAATTCATTAAATTCACTGATTCATTACCTTGGTAATAAGAAGTATCCAAATAGTGCCTGGTATTATCATCCCATCTATCAAATCACAAAAGCTCAGGAAGAAGCTGATTTGTTTTTTGTAAAATTACATAAAAATTCATATTATTCTTTTAGATTTGATATATTATTAGAACAAGCAAAAAAGATGTCAGAAGATGAATGCGAAAAAATAATTTCTAATTTAGCAAAAAATTCTGATGATCTTTCATATCCAGGATACCCCTATGGACTTATTAAGGCAGATCAACTCGCTGCTATTAGCATGAAGGAGATTGAACCACAAAAGATCCAATTAATTACAGAATTTAATAAAGAGGACTATAATGAATTCATTTTGCCCCGTCTTCGTTCTGTTAATGCACATGATTTATTAAATATAATTAGAAAATAAATTAACGAAAATAGTGAAAAAATGGTTGATTTAGGAAGAAAAATTGGTAGTTTTGTTACTGGTACTTCTTTAGTTAAATTAATTTTAAGACAGAAATCAGACCAAGATTTTGAGTTAGGGCAACTCTTTATCGCAGGAAAAAACCGAAAAGAATATAGTATTTATCAAATTAAAGATCTATTTTATGGCAGTCAAATTCCAGATAATGTTCTTGAATTGATGGCAGGTTATGGTTTAGAAAGAGACAGAACAGATTTGAAAGTTTATGAACCTGAATTAAGAAATTATGTATTAGCCCTAGCAAGACCGTTAATATATGTTAAAGAAAATAAATTATTCATTCCTAAACGATTACCTGGCTTTTTATTAGATGTTTTTGACATTGATGATAGTCATCTTGAGTTTTTCAAGGAGGAGCAAATCGAAAATCCCATTCCCTTGGGAAAGATTCGTTCTGGTTCTAAAGTACTGAAAACAGAAGTGTCACTTGAGGCAGATAAAGTATTAAGTCACCATGTCTTAATTCCAGCTACTACAGGAAGAGGAAAATCAAACTTAGTAAAGACAATCTTATATAACTTAATGGAAAATGATGAATGTGGGAAACTCATATTTGATCCTCATAATGAATATTATGGAACTCTTAGTCAAAAAGGACTTAAAGATCATCCAAAAAGCTTAGAATATTTAAAATATTTCACAATTAGAAATATTTCCGGAAAATTAGATCTTAAATTTAACATTAAGAATTTATATCCTTCCCATATAGTGGGAACTCTGAGTTTTAGTGACACTCAAAAAGATGCTCTATATACCTATTACAAAAAATATAAAAAAGATTGGATAGAAAAACTGTTTGATGAAATAATAGAGCTCCCTACTGGTATTCAAGAAGTGACAATATCTGTTATTAGAAGAAAACTAGCTCTTCTATTAGATGTTGAGACAGATGAAGCAGGAAAAATAATCAAAGAAAGAGGTACATATACTCTTAGTACACACGAAACTACAATTGACTCTATTATAAACTTCCTGATGGAAGGAAAAACAGTTATCATAGACACTTCACTATTTAGTAGCTCTGAAGAAATATTTATGGCAACGATTATCGTTGATGGTTTATTTAAAAAATATAAGAATCTAAAATATGAAGATAAATTACTAGACAAACCAGTAGTAACAATTGTATTGGAAGAAGCTCCAAGAGTTATTGGTCAAAAAGTGTTAGAAGCGGGAGAAAATGTTTTTGGAAAAATAGCAAGGGAAGGAAGAAAATTCAAAATCGGATTAATCGCATTAACTCAGTTACCAAGCTTAATTCCCCGCGAAATATTAGCTAATATGAACACTAAAATAATACTGGGTAATGAAATGGGTCCTGAAAGACGAACCTTAATAGAAAGCTCTGCTCAAGATCTCTCTGATGATAGCCAGGCAATTGCCAGCTTAGATATTGGTGAAGCCATCGTTACTTCGAATTTTACTAAATTTGCGATTCCAATTAAGATTCCTTTATTTGATGATTTGTTAGAACGCAAAGTTGATGAGCTTAGAGTAGATAAAAAGATAAGAAAAACTTTTCCTGGAATAAATTAAATTATTCAATACGGATATGACATGAAGGTAAAATTTGCACATGTTTCTGATGTTCATTTGGGAGCATGGCGGAATGAAAGGATAAATGAATTGGGATATCAAGCATTTGAAAAGGTAGTTGATACCATAGTAAAAGAGAAAGTAGATTTTGTCATTCTGAGTGGTGATTTATACGATGTAAGTAATCCAAAAGTTGAAGTAATCGATTTAGCTACAAAATTATTGAAAAAATTAAAAGATTTTGAGATTCCCGTTTATGGAATTATGGGTTCACATGATTTTTCTCCATCAAATAAATCAATGATCAGACCATTAATTACAGCAGGATTATTTATAGATGTTTGGGTTCCAGAGCTTACAGAAGAAAATAAAATAAAATTAAATTTTATTCAAGATCCAAAAACCAACATCAAATTAACAGGTTTAAGAGCCAGAAAACGTAGTTTAGAGATTGAGGAATATCATGAATTAGATAGAGAGAATTTAGAAATTGAAAAAGGGCCTAAAATCTTTATTCTTCACACCATGCTATATGAACTAAAACCTAAAGAGTTCAAAGACATGGAATCTGCTCCAAAATCATTATTACCCCAGAATTTTGATTATTATGCAGGAGGTCACCTTCATAGAGTCCTTCCGGATAAATTGAAAGAAGACGGAATAACACTACAAGTTAGTGAGAAAAATAATATAATATATCCTGGCTGTGTTTTCCCAACAGATTTCAGAGAGCTTGAAAGAATTAAGCATGGGGGCTTTTGTCTCGTATCAGGTGAAATAATGGGAGATAAATTGGATTTGAATGTAAAATTCAACCCAATTAAAATAATCGAAATAGAAAACATTTTCTTAGATTGTACGAATAATTCTGTATCTGAGGTTCTAAATAAACTAAAATATGAATTATCAAATAGAGATGTAAATAACAAAATTGTTACCATTCGCTTATATGGCCCCTTAATATCAGGTAAAACTTATGATATAAAATCCCATGAAATAATTCAGAACTTTAAATCCAAGGGTGCTTATGAAGTTTTAATTAACAAAAATGCTTTAACAACGATGGAATATCAGGCAATTAGTGTTTCAACTGGTAAATCCAATGAAGAGATTGAATCTACATTGATTAAGGAGCATGCAAGCAAAATAAAAATAAAGAATTTTCCCCCAGATAAGATTGAAAATAAAATTCACCAACTTTTAATTACTTTAGGTGAAGAACGGCAGGTGGGGACCAAAGTTATGAATTACAATGAATCTTTAACACATTCTTTTCTAAATATATTTGAAATTCAAAAAGCTGAGGAGCCTGAAAAATGATCTTAGAGTCAATTGAAATTGAAAATATTCGAAGCATTCGAAGTGAATCAATTGAATTTCCCTCATCAACAATGTTGTTTTTTGGAGATGTAGGAAGTGGTAAATCATCAGTTTTGAAATCTATAGAATTTGCACTATTTGGGACCTTAGTTCATGGTGACTTAAGTGGAGATTCTCTATTAAGAAGAGGTAAAAATAAAGCTTCGGTAAACTTAACTTTTTCAATTGATGGAAAGAAATATTCAATCAAACGTAGCTTATCTAAAGATAGAAAAGGTAGGATTTCTCAAAAAGAATGTAGTTTCATTGATCATGATAATAGAACAACGATCACTTACGCCCCTATAGATATGCGACGGAAAATTCTGAAATTACTCTCATATTCTGTTTCTCGTTATGAAAAGGCAACAAAACTCCCGTTATTTAGATATACAGTATATACTCCTCAAGAACAGATAAAAGAAATTATTCAAGCAGATCCAGATAATCGTTTTGAGATATTGAAAGAAGTTTTTGGTATTGAGAAATATGAAATTGCTCTAAGGAACACAGAAACCATTAAAGATTATTTAAATGATAAGACAAAAGAAATCCAAGTTAGAACTGAACAGATTGGTGAACCTGAAGAAGAGGCAGTACAAAAAGAGAAAGAGATAGAAGAAACTAAAAATATAGTTTTAAGTCTCCAAACTGAAATCAAAGAAAAGGAGAAATCGATAAACTCTCAAGAAAAATTCATTGAAGAAATTCAAAAAGAATTAGATGTTTTTGCTCAAAAATTGAATCAAATCGAATATAGAGAAACATTTATTACTGAATACAAAGCGAAACAACAAAAAAATAAGTCTTCTCTAAATAAAGTTCAAAAAGAAATTATTGAAAAAGAGGGAGAGTTGGAAAACTTAAAAGAAGTCAAGCCGGATACAGAATTCAGTGAAGATCAATTAGAATCCCAGTTGGAACAAATGCAAAATTTAAAATCTCAATATGAAAAAGATAGAGCTGTAGTAAAAAAGATTTTAGCAGATGTTGATAAATTATTAAAGGAAGGAAAGTGTTCTTTATGTGGACAAGCAATTCATGAGAAAGTCAGATTTGAGAAGGAATATCAAGATGCAACTTCAAAATTAGTAAGTTTTTCAAAAGAAATTGACACCCTAACTCTAAAAATTAATGAAAACAAGAAATTACTAAAGAATTTACGTGAATTTCAAAAAATTAGAAATAAAAGGGAATCATTAAATAGTATAATTTTAGAAACGAAGAAAAGGAAAGCAGACTTAGAAACTAGAATAAATGAATTATATATTGAAATAAATAATAACCAACAAGAGATCCTTAACATCTTAGCTGAATATAATAATACCAACCTTCAAAAATTTAAGAAAATTGGAGAAGAGATAAAATCTAAGCTTGAAAAGAGAAAAAAATCCTTAGAAGAACTAAATTCAAAAAGAGAAATATTGGGAAATGAACTAAGTGCACAAAAAAAGGCGATAGAATATTTACAAAAAGATATAGTTTCCCTAAATTCCAAGATACAATCGAAAAAAACCTTACAAAACAAACTATCTTATTATTCACAACTTAGAAATTGGATAACTAAAGAATTTCCTGTATTAATAAGAGATATTGAGAAAAAAATACTATCTTCAAGTGCTCGTCATTTTAATTCCTATTTTAAAGAATGGTTTCATGAATTAGTAGAAGATAGAAATATCGAAGTTGAGATTAAATCCGATGACTTTCAACCCATTATTCACGTAAACGGGTATGAATCACCCTTTAGGGATTTATCCGGCGGAGAGAAAAGTGCATTATCCCTCGCTTATCGATTAGCTTTAAATAAAATAATTAATGAAAGATATCAGGAAGTGAAAACAAAAGATCTTCTGATTTTAGACGAACCTACCGATGGATTCAGCCAACAACAAATTAATCGAATGCAATCCATTTTTGAAAATTTAAATACATCCCAAATGATAATCATTTCTCATGAAAGAAATCTGGATTCCTTTGTTACAGATATATTTCAATTTCAGAAGGAAAACCACTCAACCAGAGTTAAAAAAGAATCGATATAAGTTGATTCTCAATTATTCTTAATTCTTTCTATCTAAAAAGCTTAAAATTTAAAAATTAAAGGTTCCCCGCATTTATGACATCTTTTTGCAGAAGGAGAACATAATACTCCACAGTGATGACATGGAGTTTTGGTTACTTTTGATTCTTTAATATTTAATACACTTAATCGCTCTTTAATCTTAGATTTTGTTATATCTTTTATTAATATCCTCCTCGGAGAGAAAATCTCAAGAACTCTCACATTTCCATAAGATCCTATGTGAACCTCAACTTTATCCTTATATCCTGTTTTTATATACCCATTAATTATTTCTACTGTTGCGTTTTTAGTAAAATTTGCATCTTTTAATAGTCTCTTCCCGATTCTATCATTCCATATAACAACTCGAACATCTCCAGTCTGATCTTCTAGTATAAATGATGAGAAAGTACCAAATGACCCATCTGCTCTTTCAAATGTGTGTCCTTTATAAATTTCCTTTACTTTTGCGATTATATTTACATTTTGAAGTTCTTTATTTCCTGCAATAGTTTTGATATTTGATTTTTGAGATTCCTTACTTCTGTACAAGGTTAACATGTGTATTAAATGGGGGAAACCACTAAAAGAAGATTTTAAATAGTTATTTAACTCATTATTGGGCATTTTTTTATGTAGACCTCCATTCTCTAACAATGAGAAAATAAAGGTGATAAATTCTTCTCGAAGTTCCTCAAATTTTGTGATATAATACCCAGTAGTCCTAAAAATTATCGTTTCTTCAAAATAACTTAAAATATCTTTAATTTCCTTTACATATTTACTTGTTTCTTTTAATTTTTCCCCTATACGTAGAATCCTCGTATCTCTAAAATCGGAGTTAAAATATTTGCATAAATAAAAACCTATTTTAAACACTCCTTTCGAGAATTCTTTCTTAGCAGTTTTTTGATTTCTTTCTCCGAGACATTTATCTAAGTGGTATAGTCCCCTTGCTAAAATGTCATCAAAATCGAATTTGAAATTCTTAACCTCGGGTAATTGATCTCTTATATCATACCCAAATAATAACACAGAATTCTGAGGATACTTAATATCCAGTACACTCCATTCATAATTTGAAAATGATTGAGAGTTAAATAATTCTTTACTTTGATAACCTTCTAATGTGTTAAAACCAATCCATATTTCTTTTCCTTCAATTCTTCTCCTTTGGAACTTCACTTCAGTCCAATCAACTTTGGGAAAAGATTTTAATGATTTTACGATTATAATGATGTCAACATCTTTTTTTTCCCATGATGGAGGGATTTCTTCATCAAAATAACTTCCTATTCCATAAATTGCTATGATCTCATCTTTATATCTTGCGATTAAATCCTCAATTACTATTTTTACAACAGAATCTTCTTTACTCACTGAAACCAGTAAAAATTTATAAAATTCATGTAGAGAGAAAATGATTAAAAGCATTAAATTTTTAATATTTGACTTGCGATCATATCC
Organism: Promethearchaeota archaeon; assembly: GCA_048941385.1. GTDB lineage: Archaea > Asgardarchaeota > Lokiarchaeia > Sigyniarchaeales > SOKP01 > Loki-b32. The sequence goes on along the minus strand of JBHLNR010000004.1, from coordinate 24,439 downwards.
GCGACATGAATTACAGCAGCTAATTCGTTTATCTCTTGTGGATTGTATTTACTCCAACTACCGTGATGAAAGATTAAGCCAATATACATCTCGTTATCAAATAACAAATCATATTCGCTTAAATATTTCTTAATAACAGCAATCGCATTTTCCACATGTCTGTCTTTTCCTGTTAAACCAAACTTTTTTCCTATTTCTAAGCGGACAAGTTCAGCCCCATTGAAAGGAACTTCGATTTTTGTATTCTTTAAACTAAGCTTAGCCCCATAATAAGGAATTTTACCAAAATCATGACAAATCGCTGTTAAAATAACCTTTTTAAGCCAAGATTGATCGTGTAAAGATTTCCAAATATAATGAGTGTAATTAACTACTAATAATGTATGATCATATAGGCCTCCTGGATAAGCTCCATGATAGTTACCTAATGCGGCAGGCAATAATCTTGCTTCATTGAGGATAGTTGATAATTCATTTCTTGTAATATCATCTAGTTCTGCTATATCAAAAAAGAAATTGAAGTCATAGAGTGGAATGGCAACTAATCTAGTAATATCTTTATTAATAAAAATATCATCAGATATGGATTTGTCTTGTTGATGAGAATCAATGAATTCCATTAACGATTTTCCTGAATTTTTCTTCTCTCCCATATACTTTTAATATCTCTTTTCTTATTTAAAGAAGAAGAGTCTTATAATTTTAAAGTTAGAAATTAACCAGAAAATAACTAAATAATCTTAATATTAGATTGTCTTATTCTTTTGTTTTATCCTTTTTCATTAATTCATCTGCAGTTTGAAAAAGTGATTTTTGAGGTTTATCAAATGTTTTTCTCTTCTTTTCTTTTGCGGAGCTAATATACAATGAAGATTTCTTATACACCTTAGGATTTAACTCTGAAATGAAAGGAGAAATTCTTACTATCTGGTCTCCTCTAAATCCTTTCATGATTGAAGGAGTAATAAGATATAATTGGTCTTTTGTTCTTGTTACAGCTACGTAGAAAACACGCCGTTCTTCCTCAAATCCATCAGGATCTCCCTTTACTTGAGAAGAAGGGAATAAGTCTTCACATAGCATGGGTATAAATACTGCTCTCCATTCAAGACCTTTTGCGCGGTGTATTGTAGATAATATTAAAGGTTTTTCTTCTTCTATAGGGAATCCTGCTGATATGGTTTTAGATTCTAAATTGGATATATTCAAACTTAAATTTTCTAAAAATTTTTGAATAGTAGGAAAATTATTTGCATAAATACTCATTTGGTTTAAATCATCAAGACGATCCTGCCAATTATCATATTTCGATTTAATATAATCCTGAATGATTTTAGTTAATTTTCTAATAACTTCAGAAGGAATATCTTCTGAGGAAAAACCTACCAACTTTTTTACATAAGTTATTGTATTTTTTATACCCTCTCTAGGGATTTTTGATCCTTTTAATTTTTCCGCATAAAACATCTTATCAATTAAAGCATCAATGGGATACTCAGTTTTGGAAATAGCATCAAAAATTTTTGTTCCTGATGAAGTCCCTATCCCTTGAATGATTGAAAAAATACGGGACCAGGAAATCTCGTCATAAGGATTTTCAATTATGCGTAAATGAGCTATCATATCCTTAATATGTGCCTTTTCAAAAAATGCAACTCCTGCTCGTACTTCATAAGGAATGTTTTTAGCTCTCAATTCAAGTTCAATTCTTAATGAATGAAAACCTGCGCGAACGAGAATAGCTATCTCATTTAAACTAAATCCATCTGAGCGTAATTTCAATATTTGATTTGCAATAAAGTACGCTTGGTCTTTTTCATCCCCCACATTAACTTGAAATGGTAAAATTCCACTCGGGCGAGTAGCTCGCATTAATTTTTTAAACTGTTTTTTGTTATGAATTATTGAATTATTTGCTAATTCTAGTATCTCTGGAACGCTTCTATAATTGTAAGTTATAGTATATCTTTTACAGTTCTCATATTTCTTTTCAAAATTCAAAATGTTTTGGTAGTTGGCTCCACGAAACGCATATATACTTTGAGCATCATCCCCAACAGCCATTACATTTTGATTTGGGTTTTGTTTTACTATTTTATAAATAATTTCATCTTGAATATAATTGGTGTCTTGATATTCATCAACAAGTATATATTTAATCTTTCTCGCAATTAACTGTGCCACAGATCTTTCGTCTAATAATTGATTCCAGTAAACTAAAAGATCATCGAAGTCAACTAAATTATCATGAGCTTTTTTTTCCTTATAGATTTTGAAAACTTCCTCTAATTTTTTTACTACATCTTCACTATCAAATTGAGAATACTTCCAAAGTATAACTTCTTGGATCGTTTTATGACAATTAATGGAATATGACAGTATCGCTTTAGCCATTCTTGAATTTGGGAAGCGCTCTTCTATTTCCTTAACATTAGCTTTCTCAATTGAAAGTTTTATTAATGCTTTTGCATCTGTTTCATCCATTATTATGTAGTTTACTTTCAATCCTAATGTTTTTGCATACATTCTTATAAAGCGATTAGCAATTGAGTGAAATGTCCCACCCCATATTCCTTTAGGGCGTTTACCTAAAAGATTCTCAACTCTTTTGATCATTTCATTAGCAGCTTTATTGGTAAAAGTTACTAGCATAATTTCACTTGGTCTTATACCAGATAATAATAGTTTAGCAACAGAATAAGTTATTGTTCTTGTCTTTCCACTTCCCGCACCAGCAATGACAAGCATAGGACCCTTAATGTTATTAATTATCTTAAGCTGCTCATCGTTTAAATCATCCTCAAAACAAATTTCATTATATTGTTCTTTTGCTTTTGGTGTTTCCTCTTCAAAAGATTTAGCATAATCATCATCATAAAACTCAAATACATACTCTTCTTCAAAATAATCTTTTTTAGAGCTCAAGATTTATTCCTTTATTTAATTTAATACCAATTTATTCAACAGAGGTTTACTCCATTCCAAAATATCGGGAAAGTTTTCATCTTTTTGGTTGATAAATTTCTCTTTTTTAAAAACAACTAATTTTTGATTGTTCTTTATAATAATATCTGTAAATTTATATAATGGTTCATATGATAAATGCTTTATATTAAATCTCTCTGCGAATTTTTCCATTAAAAGAGGTGAATTATCAACGAGGAATTGTAGCTCTTTTAAAGTTATAATATCAATTAATTCAAAATTTCTTAATTCTTTTCCAAAAATTTTCTCCCAGCAATCCTTATATAAGCTTACAAATAATTCATGCCTTCTTTCGGCTTCCATTATGGATATTTCTTTAGTAAGAATTATTTGAGATATTCTCTTTTTCCAATTCTGTGGTAACCATCGTAGTGAATATGAATAATTCAAAGCCCATTTATCATATGCGGGATACTCATCATTAGCTAAAAAGACCATACCTATTAAGCCAGAGACAGCATTACTTATCAATTGATTCGCTGCTAAAGGGTCTCCTCTTTTTAACCACTGCTTAATCACTAAATCTCCAATATACATACATTTTTCAAAACATTCTGAAGCATATTCAAATTTTTCATGCGGGGAGAAGATATCCTTTTCATTAAATAAATCAAAGATTCTTTTTTTTGGATCAAATAGAATTACATTATAAGAAATGTCCCATTTTTTAAATAAACTCCAATTCTCTTTCAGTTCAATTTGATAAGAAAGAAAATCAAAATCTACATAATTTCCTTTCCATAAGGCATCACTATGAGGTACAGGTCCCATTCCACTAATCCATTCATGGTAAATGTTATCCTCTAAATAGACATTAAGATCAATTTCAGACAATTCATCAGCATATCCTCTACTAAGGCCTCCACATAGAGATATCCCTACAATACCTTCTTTTTGAGATAGTTCATTTGTTATTAACTTTGCTTTTTCTAGCATCTCTTCGTATTTCCCTTCTGAAGATATTTTTCCTAGTGGACGATCCTTTTTATTTCTTAAACCAATTGTTTCTTTAAAAAGCTCCATAAGTAAATATTTAGAAAGAATATAATTTATTTTTTATACAACTAACTTACAATCTCAAGTGTGAATTATGAACGTTAATTATATAAGACCAACTAATATTTTAAACGCCGCTATTTCTTCACCTTCATCAACTGAATGAATCATGAAGCTTATATCATGCTTATCTCTTATATGCGGTGCTGTTTGAGCTGATACAAATTTCATCCTTGTAGTCGTATTCTTTCCTTGCCATATCCAAACGTTACCATCGTGTCCATCAACAAAAAGTAAGATTTTATTAGAATCTAATAACTCAAACAAAGGGATGTTTTCTTGGGGCTCTATTTCTTCAAAATCTCCCAATCTCTCATTAAACTGGTAAATATTTATCAAAATTATATCTCTTGAATTTCTAGTTCTATATAATAATCTTAATCGGGAATTTATAAATTTTTAATATTTCAAATCCCATTTTATATTCAGAAATTGAGATTGAAAGTGATTAATAATAAAAGATAATTTTTTCAAATCCACGTTTTTAAGCAAAATTAGATGTTGAATTCCACAATTTCCAAATTGCTATAAAATTCACTAGAAGATCTATATTTTTCAAGCTGAACCTTTTTATAATAGTCAATAAAATATTTCCCATAATAATAGCAGTAACTACTACAAAATGCGGGACAATCCAAGCAGTTGAAACCTTTACACATTCAGATCTACCACATAGATTATTTAGAAATTATTTTGAAATTTCCTTCTTCTCAATGTTGAAATTAGATGACCTCTTGATAATAATTGAATTCCAAATTGTGAACTATAATCTCTTGAAAAGTCTGTTATAATATTACACACCATTATCCCTCCTTGAATTTTAGTATCAATACATGCTTTATGCAACTGTCGAAGCTGTGTAATTGAAATCTCTCTTTTCCAATCCCTAATAAACACCCCAAATGTACTCAGTTTATTTTTTACTACAGCATCAAAGGTCCAAAATTTACCAGAATTTCCTTTAACTTGTACAGGACCCTTAATAAATTCATATTTATCAGAAAAAACATTTTTAGCTAAAGCATCTAAACTTTCGTCCGAAAATGACATATAAATTCACAATTGTTATATATACACATTCTGGTCGTGTTATGTAAATGTTATTTCTATATTATTACTTAAAAATAAGTATTATGCAGAGAATACTTCTAATTACTAACAACATAGAAAATTAGAGATAGGGGTTTTGATATCGTCGACAAAATTATCATTCTAATTGTAAATCATTGAACAAATACTCCCCTGCAGTATCTGCTCCTCTTTTTTTTACATAATTGAATATTTTTTGTTGTAAAAAATTGATGAGACTCTGAATAACTTCATCACAAATTGACATACACTCTATGAAATCATTGTTCAAAATAAAATCACATGTCTCATTATACTTTTCACAGAATTTTTTTAATTGTAAAGAAATACCTTCTGCGGGCAAGATAGTAAAACAATCCCAATCATCTTTAAATCCAGAAATATGACTGGGACGAGTGTTTTTCAACAGAGATCTTAAATTACCATTTGTGAGTGTTCTGATAACACGTTTTCTAATATTTCTTAATTCCGTTTTGGCTTCAAGTTGGCAAAGAAATATATAATACTGTAATAATCTTTCAGCTTCTTTCGCTTTATCAAAATCAATAATTTTCCATCCATTTGCGTTCTTACAGCTTAAATCTTTCTTTTCCGGATTTGAAAAATTCGTAGGGTAAATCCAACATTGAGGCGGTTTGATTCCTGAAGCATGGACAGAACAACCATTTATTTCCTTGTCATAAAGAAAACATTTTCTTTTCTTTTCATCAAACCTTAACTTAAAACTAAAAACATCACTTCTAATGAAATCGCTTTTATTAGCATAGCCTCTTACAATATATTCATTCGCTAGTATTTTAGGGACATCAATCTTAATCGAACAACAATCACCATTGCATACAATTAAACAATCTGGGCCTTCAATCGCAGATTTCATGAAAATATTAAACTTTTCAATAACTTCCCAAAATTTGTCGTAAACCACAATATCTCTAATTAAGTTAATTATTATTTCAAATCATAAAGCATTCATTTAACGTTTCCATTTATTTAACATTTCCTAAAGTATAAAAAGATCAACTTTATTATTTTGATAACAAATTTTGTATAAAATTGTTTCTAAATCATAATAATAAAAATACGAGAAGATTATCGAATGTCAGAAAATCTAGTAATAATTGATTTAACTGAACGTGAACGCATCATTCTAGACGGATCTCAAAACTTAAAAGAAATTACGGGAAGTGGTTCGCTTTTCGTAAAAAATCCATCACAACGTAGTCGACTATGGAATTTAAATTGTGATATCAAAGAAAATGTAAATACTTCAATTGAATCTAAAGAATTTATAGTGGGAACTTTAAATCCCGGTCAAGAATTTGAGAAAGCATATGAAATAAAAGATTTGAAACATTCAACTTTAAAAATTGAGGAAATATTTGATACAGATATATCTGATTCGGGTAAAGTAAATAATGCATTTTTGTATAAAAAGGATAACAAATGCAGTTTAAAACTTACATTAACAAATCCATTAAAGTTACCTATCTTAGAGATAAAAGCTAAAAGAGAAATTCCGGAGTTTATTCAAGAAATTGAAATGAGAAGTCCTTCCAAGGGAGAAGCAAATTTAAAAGAAGAACAAGGGAAACGAATGCTGATATGGGAGTTAACCTCTCTTGATGCAGAAAATAATGCAGAGCTTGAAATATTTTTTACTGTTAATATGAAAGAATTAACCTCCCAAGAACTTGGAATTTTAAGAGTTGATTATTTAATTAATAATTATAAATTAACAATGCTCAATCCCGAGGTTAGAGGGCTTACTGATTCAATGAGTGGAATCGATAGAGATGAAGGTTCTCAGCCTGGTGTATGGGATTGTAATGTTGAATTTATAAATGAGTCTGGATTCCAAGTTAAACTTGAAGATGTAAAAGTATCACAAACAATACCAACTGGATTAGAAACTGTAGTTTCTCAAACCCCGGACAAAGTTCTTAATCCTGATGAATCCTGGGATTTTGATTTTCAAGTTGAAGCAAAAGATGTACCAGAATTAAGTTCGGAAATTGGATTTACACCAATGTGTGTAGTGATTCCCAGAGTTATTGGTGAAATTAAAAAAGAATCTACTGTCTATGATGTACTAAGTGCTAAAATTGATAAAAATATAAATCCCCCTGAGGTAGATGCATATGCCAACACTGATATGGTAATTACCAACATTATAGTAAATGATGGGTCTTCTGTAATTGATAAGTTTTTCTTATCAGATGAAACTCCTCCTGATTTTATCCCTCCCTTAATAAAAGATATAAAAATCTTATTAGGGGATATCGACATAAGCTCAAGAGAAGAATTTGTACAAAAAATATTAATAGATCCTAGCGATCAAGATTTTTCTCACAAACATCAGATTTATGTGGAATTATATAACCTAGCAAATGAATTTCTCCCAGGAAAACAATTGGAAATATCCTATCCGCTTTTAGCAAGAAATCCTCGACCCCCTTCTGAAACAACCTACATGACCCCAGTAAAAATTGATATTAATAGTCCTGTAGAAGGGAAATCCCTTATTAGAAGCCCTGATGATGAACCAGAACTCAAAGTAAGATATGTAAAACGTAAGTTAAAAACTCTCAAAAGTATCAAACCAGGACTTAGTGAAGGAGAGTTTACTATTGGTGTAAGAGTTCAAAATAAAGGAGATGTAGAATTAGAAAACGTATTGGTAAAGGATATAATTCCCTCTAGTTTTAGTCTTTCTGAATTTACACCACCCCCTGGTGCAACTCATGAGGTAGTACAAGTAGGAGATCTATCTGAATTACATATCAAAGTTCCGGAGATAAAAGGAGGTGCATCGGTGAGCATTAATTATAATTGTTCTGGCTCAGGTGATTATCCAAGATCTGAACCTGTTGTAATTGTTTTAGGTAGGAGTGGAGGAGAATCTTCTGGATCATCTGAAACATCTCAAGTTGCTGTTAAATCCCAAAAAGCTCATGTAGCGGATTCTCAAGTGGGGAAAATACATGATACATTTATTGAAATCTTTAAGGTTGTTGATCGAGCTCCCACAGGAGAGGTTCTAGGTAATATCTTAGAAAGAAGAAGAGATGAATTTCCACCAGGTCCTATTCTTCATCAACTATTAGCGTTTGCTAAAGAGATGAAAGCATTAGGAGATAAAGTAATTGTGGGTTCTTTAAGAGACGAAATAATGGTAAAATTACAGAGTTTTAAGAGTAAATATGCCTAAATTTTTTAGTTTTATTTTACTTATTCTATTTTTTTCAATTTTTTATAATCTGTACTTATCTAATAATATTAATAAAAAGAAAAAGTAGATTGATTAGAATTATACTTTGTTATAAATACATACTAAGTTTATCAATATCATCTCTGATTCTAGAAATTCTTCTTTCTTGTTCCTCTTCAAGCCCTATACCTTGCGCATCTTCATCTAATGTTAAAAGTTCTTCTTCATAAGCTTTTTCCACCATCATTCCATATTTTATAGCATAAGCAATCAATTCAGGGATTAAAGAGATCATACCTTTAAACGAAAAAATTCCTGATAAAACTGATAGTCTGTTAATCATCTCCCCAAACGGATCTAACTCACTTTCCGATGTTTGCATTATCTCCATGATTCTTTTAAATAAAACTTCGTATAGGACTTCTAACTCTTTTCCTGTTAAATTATCTTCTTCTTCCATTCGAATTACCCAAATAGTATCAATAATATATTACATTAAATCCTTAATTTTAAATATAATTTTTTTCAACAAAATTATTTCAATTCCCATAAATTTACTAAATAAAAGATTAAAAAAGCGAAAATATAGTCGAATGATATTACTTATAACACTTATTCTCCTCTTAGTTTTTATTTTAAATCTCTCTTTTTACTGGTTATTATTCTCAAGAGCAAAGGCTAGAAATTTTGAGCCTATAGGGTTTTTCTATAAAATATTTCCTATTATCTGGACTATTACCTTACTCACAATCCCCATTCTTAACTCAAGTCTTTTAAGATTCTATTTTAGTAATAATTGGAGCTACTTTAAAGACTATTGGATCTTATTTGCGTTATTAGGTATTTTGTTGATAATCATTGGTGTCAATTTCTCAAAAAGAGGAAGAAAAGCGTATAAAGATAAGCTTTTAGATGAATTAGGTTCAGAATTGGTTACTTCTGGAGTTTTTAGGATTGTTAGACATCCTGTTTACTCCGGATGGGTTATTATCTTTTTCGGAACAGCTTTAATATCAGATTCGCTTATTTGTTTAGTTCTATGCCCTATTATATTAATATTTCTGGATATTCATGCAGTAATTGAAGAAAAACTAGTTCTAATTCCAAAATATGGTAGTAATTATGAGAAATTTAAAGAAAAAACCCCTTTTCGAATTATTCCAACACCATTAAATTTTTTCTTGATTATAATTACGATTATTATAATATATGTTGGTTTTCTCAATGTGACATAAAAAGAGTTTGAAATATTGACAAAAGAGCTATAAGTTTACATATTTATCTGTTAGCTCCTGATAATTTGGAGGGCACCCTGAAATATGTACTGCATTAGGAAATAATCTAGATACTTTTTTTGTACAATTTCCACAAAATAAAAGAACACCATGGTTTTCTGGAATATCTTCTTCTTCTGTTCTGCCAACGAAAAAATCTATTCTCTCGTATTTAGTGTTTCTCTCTTTTAATTTCTCTTGTAAATCTGGGTTATAAGCAATCTTTCTACGCATTCTACTTAAAGTCATTTGACATCCTGTGCACGTCCACATGGATGAGTGATGATACATATTTCCATAAGGTTCAGTACGCTTGACAGGTCTTTTAAAAGGTTCTTTACATTTTAAGGGGAGACTACCAGGCGCTAGAGAGACATCGACTTTTAGCAGATGTTTCACAAGATCCACAGGTATTCCCATAATTTGGCAACTTGCATTATCTACTTCGTGCATATCAGTTCCTCCGATACAAATATTCAACTTTCTCACCCAAGTTGTACCGGGATTTGAAATAGGACCGTTCCCTTCCAATGCTGTCGTTGCATCACAGATAGTTAGCTCAGGCTGTATTAAATTTCCCAATTCAAAAATACATTCATGTAGATTACTATGATAAACACCTTTACTATCTCTATAACCAAGGTGGAATTTTTTCTTATCTTTCAATAGAAGAAGACCCTTTTGATTTTTGACTCCTAGAGTCACCATACAGGCACCATGTGTTTTCATCTTAGGTAGATTAATATAACTGTGTGTTTTTAGAATGGATGGTAATTTTATTTTGTAGGGTGGGAATTTCCACTTATATTCATCTAGTTCGACATATTCTAAATTAACGATACTTAAAGGAATATTATAATCTTCTTTTAAGTTCCGAACCATTTTCTCATAACCAGATGTTTCAACAAGACGTTGAAAATTTTCTGGTTTTTCAGAGAAATAACCCGAATTTTCTCCTATAACGAATTCTTTTATATCAAACTTATCGTTAAGGGCTAAGATAAGTCCAGCACATACAATTGGGTTTACATCTACAGCATGACTAGGAGGCAAAGCATCAACAACATTGGGTTTTAAAAAAATTCGCGATTTTGATGGTTTATAGTTAATTTGTTCGATTAACTTTTCCATAGCTTCTTTGACATCAACTAACGATTCTGTATTTACCTGAATAATAGTTATCATTTTTAATACTCTACTTCAAAATGTAATTTCAAGAATTAAAATATTTCCACTTCTATAAATAAGATTAACACATTATATTGTTCTAGTTCCAAATCTTAGGTTATATTAACTTTTTTTTAAGGTTTTAGATTACCACTTTAAGTGATATTAGGATAAAGAAACATGTTTAATAATCAGATTCAATTCTTGTCTTTTCATTTGTTAGGAAACTTAGTAGGATATTGATTTGTTCAATCTGCTTATTTATTATAATAAGCTTCTGTTCAATCCTAGCGGAATTAGTTAAATCTTTCGTTTTTAATTCCTTCCTTATAATATTATACGATCGGATCTGATTAAGGATTTGTTGCATTTTTTTAATTTTTATTTCGAAAATTCTTTTATAATTTTTAAGTTCCCCTAAGATTTGCTCAACCCTATCAACAATCCCAAAACATTCATCAATATCTTCTTCTTTTTTCAATTTCAGGATGTTTTCCACAACATCTTCTAATTGAGATAAGACAAATTTACGCTCTTGTTTACCGATTTGTTTACTCTTAATAATTGGTTCAGGACTAATCTTCTCAAGAATATCTTTAGTATACTTTATTTCTATTTTTTTATTTACTGTATCCCACGCTTCAGATTTCAATTCAGAGATCATCTTTTCATCTGAAATTTCAAATGCATCTAAATCGGTTATCAATTCTAATTCATCAATTTCGATTTGAGTAATTAAAGGTGAAAATTTAACTTGAAGTTGTTGTTTCCCATAAAATTTATCATTTTCTCTTAAAATCTGAGTATACATTTGAATTAATTCTTGACCTATAGGAGCAAATAAGACCCCTCCATCTTTATCAAGTTGTTTTAATAAAGGATAAATTTTTGATTGCTCAATTGCCCCTGTTACTAAAATTTTTTGCCAAGGGCATAAATCAGGCATACCCTTTAGGGGATTTTTTACAATAATGGTGATATTATTATCTAAATTTAATTTCTTAAGATTTTCAGCTGTGATTTTTGCTATTTCAGAATTAGCTTCAAGAATAACAATTTCTCCTTTTGGAGCTAAATGGTGAGCTAGTGCTGCAATATAGCCAGATTTAGCTCCAAGAATAAGAAGATCATCATTAGCTTCTAAAGCTAAACCTTGGAGCATTATCGTGATCATATGAGGCGCTGAAATTGTACGATAATTTTTAGGATTATGCTCATCATAATAGAATAGATTTGGTACATCCTCATAAAGTTTTACCAAATCCTTAAACTTTCCTGGTATAAAACTTTCAAGAGGAATTTCCATAAAAGCTTTAATTAACCGCTTATCCTTTAGGATTTGGTTTACAACTAAAGTATCCAGTAGACGTTTTTTCTTGTTTTTTAATGATTCTTTAAATGATTCGTTTCTGTCCAAATTTATCATCTATTGATGTTAAAAGAATAATATAAAACTAGCTTATTATATTTTTTTATAATAATTTTTAACTGTTTAGTTCAATTCTACATTTATAGGGATTTTATAATATGATTTTATTGGATGCAGAAAGGTTAAAAGATGCTAAACTCACCTTATTTTTAATTTTTATAAATGGTATTTTCTATATTATCTTTAATATTATCTTACCTATTGAATATCTCTTGTTTTTTGCTCAAATTAATAGAAACATAATAATAGATTTTGAAATCTGGAGACTTATAACTCCAATATTCCTACATGCTGATTTTATGCATCTGTTCTCAAATATGTTTGCTTTATTAATATTCGGTGCTACAATTGAAACAAATCTCAAAATCTCAAAACTCCAGTATGTAATGATCTATCTTATTTCGGGTTTAATAGGGAACCTTTTTACTTTAATCTTACTACCGATTGATGCTACGAGTTTAGGAGCTTCTGGTGCAATTTTTGGCTTTTTAGGTGTTGTATTGCTAATGGTAGCAACAGATGATCGGTCTTTATTGCCATCTGCTTTAATATATGGCCTATATTTTATCGCTGCTTCTTTCATACCAGGAGTTAACATTTGGGCTCATATTGCTGGATTATTAGGCGGACTTTTATGTGGTTATGTGTTTTATTATAGAAAAAATAGATTTTACCCATCTTATTGAATTTATTATTCACTTCTTTTAATCTGTAAGGGTCATCTCTTCTTTTACACAATTATATAACTCTTCTCCACAATTATCACAGAAATCTTTGTACCACGCGAATCTTGATCCACATATTTTACATTTCCATCTTATTTCTTGATCAACTAACCATTGTTTGTATCCCTTTTCTTTAATTGCTTCTAGACTCTTTAACACAACGGAATGATGAGGAAATTTATCATTTTTAAATTCTCGAAGTTGCATACATGGGTAATCATTACATTGACTACAAAATCCAACTTTTTTTGCTTCAGCGCATTTCTTAAAGTAACAATTTCGACAATAAATCGCATTTTGACTACTTTTGCAACCATAACAAATTGCATCATCAACTTTCATGTTCCATTCTTTAGCTTTCTCTTCAATTCTGTTAAGTTCATTAATCAGAAGTATTTCACATGCACCACAATACAACCCACAATAAGCATCATATCGGTTTTTCATAAAAAGCCTCTCAATTATATTATTCTATTATTTTCTCTTTTTCTGTTTCATTAAATTTTCCATTGTAAAATCTTTAGGGCAATAATCATTTATTGGACAAATACCACATTTGGGACGATTAGGTAAGCATATTTGTTGGCCAAACCTGACAAATAATCTATTTAAATTTATCCATAAGCCCTTGGGAATTATTTGCTTTAAATTTTTTTCTGTTTTATCTGGTTCTTTTGTTTTCACCCAGCCTAAACGATTACTTATTCTATGTACATGAGTATCAACAGGAATCGCAGGAACCTTAAAGGCATAAACAAGCACACAATTTGCTGTTTTAGCACCAACTCCTGGGAGATTAATTAGTTCATCGAAATTATCCGGAACTAGACCATTGTATTCTTCAAGTAACACTTTTGAAACATCTTTTATACGAGCAGCTTTTACCTTATAAAATCCAGATACCTTGATAAGATCTTCAAGTTCTTCAATATCTGCTTCTGCTATCAATTTAGGAGTAGAAAACTTAGCAAATAATCTTTCTGTCGCAAGTCTAGTATTAGAATCTCTTGTTCTAGCGGATAAAATAGTAGATATTAAAATTTTAAAGGGATCTTGTTTATTCCTCGCTAATTCATCAAGATGTGCATTTCCTTCCAGTCTATCTTGAATTCTATCTAAAATCTCTTTATACTTCATTTTTTTCAAAGACAAAAATTTTTCTTTTAAGGATTTGTCCTTTCTTAGCATCAATTAATGTTTTGTGAGATTTGTGTAAAATTTGGAGTTTTGGATTTGATTTATAAAAAAATCTGTCAGGATTGATCAATGGAATTTGTATAAAATTAAATTTAGTAGCTATTTTTGTAATATCCATTTGGACATCATTTCCATCAATACTATTGATAATTGGGGCAATAAAGCATATTCTACCTTTATCTTTTAACACTTTATATGCTTCTCTAAAGAAATCGTCATATAAAGGCTCTAGCTTTGTTTCAAATAATTCTTTAACTTGAAGATAATATGGTTTTTCCAAATAATATGGTCCTAATTCAGGTTCAGTTAAAATTCCATCCATTTCTTCAAAGTAACTTGAAATCTCCTTTACATCAACATTCAATACTCTTTCATTGATAAAAAATGGAAATTCTTCCTCCAGTAATTCCAATAACCAGTTAATATTTCGAGTTGTATTTTTTACTTTTATTTCCTCAACGTCTGAACCAAAAATTTGAAAATCTTGTAAAAGAGCAAATAGAAGGGTGGTTCCATTTCCCACAAAAGGATCAAGAATCTTCATATTTTCTCTATTTTCAAATAAATTCAAAAAATTCAACATCATTAGAGTTAATTTAGGTGAAATACTACTCTTGAATTCTTTAAAAGGGCGTTCTTCATCGATTTTTTTTTTAAAACTAGGATCATCAACCGTAAAGGTCCTAGCGATATATACTCCATCGTCTGTAAAACCAAAAATAATCTCTGCTCGATTTTCAGTCAATAGTTCGTATTTAATTACATTATGAGGGAATAGAGGATTAAGATTACCCGATCGTATATTTTTTTCTGGATATTCGTAATATAGAGCTTTTAATGCACCTTTTTGTTTTATTTTTTTCATAATTTCCTTATTAAGAAATGGTAAAAAATGTTTCACCAAAATTTCAGAATAATATTCATTGTCATAAAGATTAGGGTATATTGATATTGCAAAAAACATGCTCTCATAGACCTTAGGGAAAATCATATTCTTCCCTACAAGTATTTTATCAATTGTACCACTAATTTTATTTCTTATTTTTTCAACATTGGAAAATTTTTCAATTCTAAAAGGAAAACCATCTTGAATTGTTCTTATATCAATAAAATCTAATATTCGGGCAATCTTCTGACATCCACCTAATGTAAATTGTATGTTCATTAGTTCATTGACATAAAACTGTTTTTTATGTAATTCTTCAAACTCTACTACAGCAATATTTGCTGAATAATCAATAATTTTACCCTTATTTTGAGAATATTGGAGATAATTATCGAGTTCTGCAATTGAAAGTTGCCAATTTGACCCTAAAACAAATATAAACCTGTCCATAATTAAAAAAATATTTTGTCTAAAGTAATGAATCTTGAATAAAATATCTACTTTTTTAATCATTTAGAATAAGACAAATTTAATTTAATCTTTATACTTCTTTTCTAACCACTCTTTAAATGCAATTGTAGCTCTACCTTTCCAGATCGCTTTCTTTTGATATCCACGTTCAAATTCAATAATATCGTCATTTGTATAACTCAATGATTCAGATTCATCTACTAAGTTTTCTTCTTCCTGGTCTAAATCTATTGAAAATTCATAATGTTCACCTGTGACTTCTTCCAAAGCAGATATAATATCTACCAGATCTTCTTTTTTTCTTTCAATCACCGGGATTTTTTCAAGAACCTCTTCCTCAGCTACTTCCTTTTCAGCTTCTTTTATTGCTTTTTCGTATGCTTTTTTCTTCTCGAGTTTTTCTTGTCTTATTTTTTTGATTTCTTCTATAATTCCCTGATAATTATCTTTAAAATATTTGAGACTAACATTAATAAGATCCGAAACCCCTTCCCACTTTTCTTCTTTAACTACATTTTCTGCCCAATAGAATAAATCCAAATTCAATTCAACTGTTACCGGTTTTCCTTCAGATTCTAAGGTACCAATCAGCCAACTTATGATATTCGCTATTAGTATATCATTATCAAAAGCACTGAAGCCATATTCTCTTGCAAGAGAAGAAAAAATGCTGATATTCCCAAATCCTATTACTCTTCCTGCGTAAAATTCTGAAGCTACTAAAAGTGGTATTTTTGGGCTATCTTCTTCAATCCAATCTTCCCCATTATAAATTCTACGCCAACAATTTAACCCAGAAATAAGAATGCCATCTACTTTGATATTGTTCTCATCTTCAAGAAAATCTAAAATACGAGTAGAGCATGAACTTGAAAAGACAACTTTTTGTATCTGCTCTGTCACTACATGAGGTTTAAAAGTTGTTATGAGTGGTCGTTTTTGAAGATGAATAAAATTAACTGAATCATTAATTTCATCGGGTAGGAATTCAAAACCAAAATTTCGGGTTAGATCATTCAAGTTTGTATTATTTCCATAATCTCCGCCACTGGAACTAGTGATTAAAAGATTCCCTCCTCCTTTCACATATTTCTTAAGATTTTCAATCTCATTTGATGTTAATTTCGAATTTTTTGGAGTAGATATAATAATGACTCTATATTTCTTCATTTCTGGGAGGGAATTAAATCCTGTTTCTATTCTCCCAATTCTATAACCCGAAGTAAATAAAAATTGTGTAAATTCGGCAAAACTGGAGGCTTCAAGTGTTAAAATATTACCATGGCTATAATCAAGACCAATTATTACTTCTCTTGTCAATGTAGTTCATTTCCTTTAATATTGAATTTATGAAAAACAAAAACCTCTTTTTATGTCCCTTATAAGATATATTTCTCTTATCCCTTAAATAAAATTATCTAATTTTTTGATACAAATATATCTAAAACAACATGAAATAAATTTGGACCATAGCTTTTTACAAACCTAAATGATTTCAGTTCAGTAGAATAATTTTCTTTTTTAGCAATTTCGCTAAATTCATTAAATAGTGTTAAATATTTATCTCTTTCAACCACACCCTCAAAATGGTAAATAGTACCTTCTTTTTTGGATAGAGTTAATGCTTCTTTTACATATTCTACAGGAGCAGGAAATACTCCCATTATAACACGGTCTGCCTCAATGCCAGAATTACTTAGTTTTAAGACTTCTTCTTTGCAATCTCCATGAATTGCCACGATTTTTTCTTCCAAATGATTAGTTTTAATATTTTCAATCAGCCATTTATAAGCATCTGGATTTAGTTCCATACTATATATTTTTTCAACACCTGAATGCTTTCCTATAGGTAATGAAAAATAGCCAATACCCGCAAACATATCCACAATTACTTCACCTTCTTCCACTAAAGTTGTTAATAATTTTCTTTCTTTTATATTTCCTTTACTAAACATGATTTTAGTAACATCAAACCTATATCTTATTCCATGTTCTTTATGTTCTACCACTGGATTATTCACACCTGCTAAAAATTCAATTTGTTCTGGTTCTCTAAAAGTACCAACTATCTTTCCTCTATTAAGATAAACAGATCTAATACTAGGAAGTAATTCTAAGTATGCGCTCCCAATAATATCTTTCTTATTAAATAGTTTAGGATTTAATTTCAGAATTATTATATTACCTAAAGTCTGAAAACCACGTGGAAGAACCGAAAGTTCTTCCGGTGTTAATGCATCACATAATTTCTCAGCAAGCTTATTTTTGAATTTCATAAGGTCTCCATTTATTTTGATATTTTTGTGAAAATAAAAAATTAATAATATAAAATTTACAAAATTTAAATAAAATATTTATACTAACAATCGAGTGCAAAAAATGAGTGAAAAAGTCCCAAAGAGTAAATATCTTGTTGAAGAGGAATATGAAGAGGAAGAGGAAATAGAAGAGATAAAAGATATAGATATTCTTGAACAGAAAATTCTAAACATTTTATCCAAAAAAAAAGTTGATTCTAAATTAACTCTAACAAACCTCTTAATAAATTCTGGAATTAAGGATTATGAACTGCGCCTTAATCTTTTATCAAATGAAATATATGCAGAGATACCCAATATAGGAAAAACATTAAAAAGACTACGATTCGAGAGAAAAATCAATTTCTCAGTAATAAGCGGAGGTCATGCTTATTTTATTAATGATAAAAAGAAACTGACAAGTTTAAAGAGAAGCATGATAAAATTTGAGTGGAAATCCTATGATATTCCAGAGGGTACAGATGAAATATTTGTTGTCTTTAAAATTCCAGGTTCCTCGATAACCCCGCATCACTTCCTTTTGAGCTGTTATCCCTTAGCACAGATATCGGGATTTAAAATTTTTGTTGATAGTAAATTTGAAAAGACTTCCAAATTTAGTATCCAAGAAAAAGGAATCAATGGCTATTTTGATGAGGATAAATTAATCTTAACATGTCAAACCTCAAATAAAGGAATTGATAAAACTATCTATACTATAGTGCAAATTGGACGAAATATTTTAACAGAATTAATAAAACTAAATTTTAGATATTCTGAAATACTCCAAATTTTTTTCCCAATAAAAGTAGACTTTTTTCCGGTAGTCCCTATTTTTCGATCAAAAAAGCAGGGGGTGTTTTATACCACTAAATATTCTAATGCTCTGCGTATCTTTTATGATTTTCCTCAGGAATTTAAAGGAAAATTAATCTATGGAAAGTATTCATTAATCCTTAATGGAGATAAAGATGAAAACTTCGAATTAAGCACATACTATAATTTTATATCAGACTCCATTGAATTTCAGACAAAATCCTTTGTTTCTCTTTCTATTCTAAACGATTGGGTTATAAATCCAGCCAAGGCTTTGAATTATATGGAGGAAGATGAGGATTTAAAAAAACTTATCGAAGAATATAAACAAGATATAGATACGGACAGGAATATCCAAGAAAGATTGGAAGAAACCTTAGAAAAGGGAGAATTCTTCAAAGAAATTACCAATAATTTACTTCTTACACTATTAGGCGTATCTATGCTCGCGGTATGGCCTCCACTTCAATGGACTGTAGTAGGTATTCTCTTATTTATAAACGTTTTCTATTTCATCAAAAGACGAAAAAAATTCAAGAAACGAACCCAAATTGCTTAAAAATTACCGTAATTAACTATAGCTGAATTTTTTCTCCTTTTTTTTCATATTATACTTATTGAAATTCATCTTATGTCAAAAATGTATACTATATTGATACGAACATATACCAAGCCAAGTTAAATTATTATATTATTATAAATTAATTTAAAATCAACAATTTCAAAATAAGCTTTATTTAAAAAAGTGAAAAAAATGCCGAGTTTAGATGATTTTCTAGTTGATGAGAATAAAGTTTGGTTTACAGAGGGATATTGGCCAGAAGGAGTACCAAAGCAATTAAAAGATGTCGATGGTGTGAAAATCACTCCGATGTGGGAGGGATATTTACATGCTGCGGACTATTATGGAACATTAGATTATGATATATGTATTTTTGTGTATGGACCATACATGGAACGTGTAAAGTTAAGAACTCTCATTGAATATGCTAAAAGGTTTGGAACTTTTTTACATGATAATTTGGGCATAAGAAAAGGAGATGTGGTTGCAATTGATCTACCTAATTCTATTAATTTCGTCGTTGCTTATATGGGATGCCAATATATTGGAGCAATCGCTCAAGGTATAAATCCAACTTATCGACCTTTAGAACTTTTGCATTCTTTGACTATGACTAATGCAAAGGTTTTTGTAATGATGGATATGCTCTACATCGCTGGTCCAAAGGATGTACTTCCAAAAACAAGTGTAGAACATGTAATTCCAACAAATTTTGTAGATTTTCTAACTGCGGATGATGCAACTATTCAAGCTTTGGGAATTCCCAGTGCCAGAGATAAAATACCTAATGAAACAGAGGATTATAAAGTACACTGGATGGATGATATCATAAAAAACACAGAACCCAAGGAAATAAAAGTTGATATAGATCCATGGACTACACCTGCTGTATATCTTATGACTGGTGGTACTACAGGATTACCTAAAGTAGCAATGCTTAGTCATGCCAATTTAGTAGCAAATATTTATATGGTTAAAGAATGGGTAAAATTGAGCCCTGGTATGATAACTATAGGAAGCATTCCCTTTTTCCACAGCTTTGGGATGACATGTGTAATGAATGGAGCACTTTCCTTGGGCATGCAGATGTTACTTTTTCCTAGACCTCCAGATGATGAATCTCTCTGTGAGACAATAAATAAATTAGATGCTCCTGAAGGGATTATATATGTAGGTGTTGAAATGCTATTCAAAAGGCTTACTGAATTTGTAGATAGCATGGGGGTAGAACAGTTTAAGGAGAAGTACGATTTCTGGAAAAAACTTAAGTATTGTACGAGTGGAGCAGGACCTCTACATGATTATGTGAGAATTCCATTTGAAGACATTTTCTGTCCGATACGAGTAGGATACGGATTAACGGAGACATCTCCAATTCACAGTACAGCACCTTTTTGGGGGCCAACTAAAACAGGGAAGTTAGGTTTACCAATACCTGGTGCAGAATGGGCCATATTTGATTCAGTCAACTTTGAAGCAGGCCCTATTGCTGATGGAACCAAAGCTAAAGGAGGATTTGGTATTGAAAATACAGGTGAAATCTGTATTGCTGGACCTCACGTAATGATGGGATATTTGGGCATTCAAAAAGAACAAGAAGATAATTTGAAAATCTGGGAAGGAAAAAGATGGTTACTAACGGGGGATATTGGTTTTATGGATGAGCATGGCTGGGTTGAGATACGAGATAGGAAGAAGTCTTTAATAAAAGTTTCTGGTCATTCAGTTTTCCCAAAAGAAGTAGAGGAATTGCTAGCCCATCATGAAATGATTGATGAGGTTGCAGTAGCAGGTCTTCCTGACGAGATGACTGGAGAAGCTGTAAAAGCATGGGTTACGCTCAAGAAAGGCTTTAAGGCAGGAAGAGACATCGAGAGCGAACAATTGAAAGAATGGGCTAGGGAGAACATGGCGAAATGGAAAAGCCCAAAATATCTTGAATTTGTTAGAAAAATGCCTGTAAGCATGACTGGAAAAGTTCAGAGAAGAGAGCTTCAAGAAAAAGATATTGATAAGCTAGATCAAGGAAAAGAGATTAAAGGTTAGTAATTTTTTCTTATTTTATTTATTTTTTCGTTTTTATAACCTGTTTAGAATAGCAGCATTTATTAATTCACTTAATTCTATACTATTCTTTTTACCATCACTCTTTTCATTAGCCATTGTAAGGGAAAATATATAACCATCTCTAGTTTCAATTTTTACAGTATAGATTTTTCTTTGCTTAAAACTATAAACTTTTTTAATTTTAGATAGAGGGATTTGATAATCTTTATGAAAATCATCAATAGAGTCTCCTATTTCTGTTAGACTTATATTGGACTTCTTAACAAGGGTAATCCCCTCATTTGTTACTAAAATTTTTCCAAAATTCATATCAAATTGCCAATTTTTTCCCACTTCTCCCTCACAATAATATCCTTCTGAATTATAGAGGACTGTCATAATCTTTTCTTTTTTAGTTTTTAGTTCTTATGTGAATATATTCAATATTTAACTTTTAATATATCTAATTGTTGTTCTACTAGAAAGAAATTCATTTATAGGTAAAAATTAAATTTTTAAAGACAAAATATGTTTGTTATATTAAAGGCCTTGAATAAAAGGTTTATCTTAGGGTCTTTATTAAAAAATTAAAAGTGAGATGAAAATGTCATTACAGAAAACTAGAGAATTTATGCTTCAGGAAAAAATGATCTCTTTAAAGGATAAGGGCAAAATAATGAATCTGGATAAAGTGGTAATTGGCACATTTGCAGGAAAAATAATTAAAATTGGCAACACTTACAGAATAAGGGATCTTGACGAAACTGCTGTATTAACAGTTCATGAAAAAGTTATTTCAATGCGTTCCACCTATACATTCTATAAGGGTGGTGAAGAAGATGATAGTAATTATATAGGTAAATTAAAGAGAAAAATAGTATCAGTAAAACCAAATTATTGGTTCGAAGACTCTAATGAGAATAAAGTTTTTACAATGAAAGGTAATATTTTTGCATTGAAATTCAAGGTTCTAAAAGATAATAAGGAAGTAGCTGAAATCCATAAGAAACTATTTAAAAGTCTTCTCAAAGGAACCTATGGAGTAAAAATGTCTCCAGATCTAGATGATGATTCTGCTATGTTGGTTTTAGGAATTGTCTTAATGCTTCATCATGAAAAAGAAGAGAATAGATAGCTTGATTTTTTTACTTTTCTTTTTATAAATTATTTCTCCAGAATTTAGCATAATTAGAAATCTTTTCCAAACAATTTACGGGTCGATCCCAGAACTGAAAGACTATTCCTCCTAACTCCCTAATTTTTTTTGACCACTCATCTGCATAGCTTTGAGGATTTATATAGATTACCGGAACTGAATATTTTATTGAGTTTTTTATAGTAGGTGTAATTACCATTTCTTCCATCTGATCGATATTTTCTTGCATATCTTCTCTTAATTCTATATTTTGGGTTATTGTGTTATTAAATTGCTCAAATGACGTCATACTTCGAAACCCCATAGCCCCATATATAATGATTATATCAATCTCACCAGATTTCATAAGCATTTTCGGGAAAGTAATATAGAGATTGAATATATTCATATCAAAGGTGATATCTATAGGATTGTTCCAACTTGCAGTATGTGGTAACTTGTTTTTTAATTTCGATTTAAGTGATTCAGAAAACTCGGGTACAATTAGCCCTTTCCTCTCAGCATTGTTTGCAATAAGAGCTCCTGGTCCTCCTGCAAAAGTTATTATTCCGATACGGTTTCCTTTAGGGTATGGAAAATTTGGTGTTAAGAGAATTGAAATAATATCCAGAAATTCTTCAACATAATCTGTTTTTATAATTCCCGTTTCTTTTACCATAGCATCAAATATGTTCATGTTTCCTCCAATTGAACCGGTATGACTTTTAATAGCACGATTACCTGCTTGTGAACCTCCCCCATAAATGGCAACTATAGGTTTTTTTCGAGTAATTTCTTTTGTTAATTGTATAAATTTCTGACCTCTTTTGATTTCTTCAATATATAAACCAATTACTTCTGTTTCCTTATCATCTTTGAAATATTCTAAAAAATCTACTAAATCAATATTTGCTTCATTACCAACTGAAATTGCTTTCCCGACATTAAAATCAGGGTATTCTGGGTCCAGCCACAATTGACTTGCCAAAGTACCGCTTTGTGAAACCATTGAAAATTTACTACGCTCTAATTGGTCCCTCCACATCATTGTATTGAATGCTGCATCCACCTCAGGATAAATCCAACTATTATAAAATCCTAAACAATTTGGACCTGTAAATCTGATTCCATACGATTTCGCTATATCAATTATTTCTTCTGTAAGTGTATTTGTACGATCCCCAATTAATTCTCTAAATCCACCAGAGATTAAGACAATCTTTTTAACTCCTTTCTCACCACATTCTCTAAAAACTTGAGGAACAACTTTTGGAGGTAATACTATGATTACGAGATCAGGAATTTCTGGAACTTCTGCAATATTTTTATAAGCTTTATAACCCAAAACCGTATCCAATTTAAGGTGTATGGGAAAGATTTTACCTTTGAATTTAGAATTAATAATTCGAATTAATAACATAGTGCCCATAGTGGTTCCAAACGTATTATTTGCACCATATATTGCGATACTTTTAGGGTTTAAAAAATCATGTAAAAAATGATTAGACATTTCTCAACTTAATTCCTTTTAATAAAACTATTTTGTAAATTATATTTGAATAGAAAAATAAGGGTATATTTTAAAACTTATTTACTCCTATATTTTGCAATTGAATCGCAAAGATTAAATAGAACAAAATTTAAACCGTAAATAAAATTCTATTAATAATAATAAAAAAATGTGATCATATGACATTTGAAACAAATATTACCAAGATGTTTGGAATTAAACATCCAATTTTTTCAGCAGCTATGGGTCCTTTTTATACCACAGACCTATGTGTTGCCGTTAGCGAAGCAGGGGGTTTAGGTGTGCTATCCCATACATCATTAGAACGAGGAGCTGATATTACTAGGGAAACTACAGAAGATGATATTGAAATTGATGAAACAACTATGAGAAGGGCACGTATTGATGTAGTAAAAGCGATGAAAACAAATATGGAATTTGTAGTAGAACATACGGATAAACCTTTTGGTTTTAATATTAGAACCTCAAGAAATGAAATTTCAGCACCAAAACTCTGTTCAGAAATTCCCAAATTTATAATGGAAAATCAGAGGATTAGAGATCAGTGCATTTATGCACTTACTAG